>CALPWK020000001.1 GCA_943327245.2 Comamonas sp. lk
CAAAAAGCGGTTTACAATTGGCTTCAAGGTAAGCAAGAAGCAGTAGGAAAATTACCTGTAACAGTATCACCTACACTAGAAGTAGGCATGGGAGAAATGAGCAATACTTTAGTACCTCCGTTTGAAAAAAAAAAGATAAGCGGAATTGATATTACTAAATTAGATGT
The DNA here is from genome assembly GCA_943327245.2 of Comamonas sp. lk. GTDB lineage: Bacteria > Bacteroidota > Bacteroidia > Chitinophagales > Chitinophagaceae > Sediminibacterium. Next base: position 168 of record CALPWK020000001.1, read on the forward strand.
GATAGATTCCATTGTTGCAGACGCCATTCAAAAAAATGCAATCCCAGGATGTCAGGTTTTAGTTGCAAAGAATAATGAAATAGTTTTTAATAAATCTTATGGCCATATTGCAGGTGTTGAAACTGCACCTGTAACAGCGCAAACAGTATATGATTTAGCCTCAGTCACTAAGGTAAGCGCTACTACAGTTTCTATTATGAAATTAGTAGACGAGGGAAAAGTAAATATAGACAAGACCATTGGAGATTATCTTCCTTGGGTGAGCGGTAATGCAAAGGCATCCATAAGTTTGAGGGATTTATTATTGCATCAGGCAGGTTTATACCCCTATATAAAATTTTATGAAGCATTATTACAAACTGACGGACAATTCATTCCTGGAACAGTAAGTGCAGTTGCCGATTTGACACATCAAAAAATGATAAGTCCTTCAAAGTATTTATTGAATAGCTGGACTGATACCATTCAAAATAAAATATTGAGCAGCCCCGTCACGGAAGCAGGAAAATATATTTATAGCGATAACGATTTCATATTTTTAGGTTTAATAGTGGAACAAATCACAGGTATGAGTTTAAGTGATTACGCTACACAGCAGTTTTATACACCACTTAATATGCATAGTACAGGATTCTTGCCGCTTCAAAAAACAGGACTTCAAAACATTGCAGCAACCGAGGTTGATAATTATTTTAGACATGAGTTAATTCAAGGATCAGTGCATGACGAAGGCGCTTCTACGATGGGAGGAATAGCAGGACATGCCGGGTTGTTTAGTAACGCTACCGACCTAGCTAAACTATATTTGATGTTATTAAACAAAGGCAATTGGGAAGGAAAACAGTATTTAAAACCAGAAACTGTTGCAAATTATACCGCCTATAATACTCCCAATAGCAGAAGAGGTTTAGGTTTTGATAAACCAGAAAAAGACAATGCCCATTCCAAAGACCCTTATCCAAGTTTAAGTCCATCGCCAAGTACATTTGGTCATACTGGCTTTACAGGCACTTGTGTATGGGCCGACCCAGAACATGAATTATTATATATTTTCTTGTCTAACAGAGTATTTCCTACAAGAGACAATAAAGTATTTAGCTTCCTTAATTTAAGGCCTAAAATTCAGGAAGCCATTTATAGTGCACTAAATTAGTTGTATGAGAATTCGCTATCTAACCCTGATATTTTGTTTTTGTGCAGTGTATTGTACTGCACAAAATAACCTAGGTGGCATTGGTCAATGGCGAGAACACTATGCGAATTACAATGTGCAACAATTGGTCATGGGGGACCAGTTATATGGCGCAAGTAAACATCAAGTGTTTTCATTAAATGAGTCATACGAAGTTAGCTTGCTTGGCAAGTCCAATGGGCTTCATGAAATTGGAATTGCTCAAATAGCTTGGGATAAAGCTCAATCCCAATTAATTATTGCATATAATAATAGCAGTATCGATGTCAAGCAAGGAGACCAAGTATACCTTATAAATGATATAACATTATCTAATTTATATTCTTCTAAAAAAATTAATCATGTCAATATTCAAGGAAATTGGGCATTTATATCCACAGATTTCGGCATTGTTGTTGTGGACTTAATTCAGCATGAAATAAAAGATACATGGTTTCCCAATAATAACAGACAAGCAATAGTAACCTATCAAAGTGCTGTATTAAATGATAGCTTATATGCTTTAACTGAAAATGGATTAATGGTATGCCCTTTACAAAATAACTGGGTAGTCAATAATCAATGGCAAAGCAATTCTACATTTAATGGCCTAGGGCTTACTAAATTGTACAATTTTAATGGTGTATTGTATTTGTATAATGCACGTCAGATTTTTAAATCCTCTCAGTCATATGCCATATTAAATGATCCCTTAGGTAGTATTGAGAAACTAAGTAATGATAAAACTGGTCTATTACTAGCCACTCAGCATAATAATAAGGGGAATCTTTTACGCATAAACGCAGACTTTACTACTACTAGTCTTCTAGATAGTAGTGAATTATTAGCCCCTATAGATATACTTGTAAATGGATCAAATATTTGGATAGCAGATTCCCTAAAAGGATTGTTAGCACATAGCAATAAAAATACATGGATTGATTTAGGCGGACCTCGTTATAATATATATGGAAGTACTACAATTAATGAAACTAATTTTATTACGCCTTATGCTTCTAATAATGGATTTGGAGTTTATGACGAATCTGGCTGGCATCATTATAGCCAAATTAATACTGAATTATTACCAATACTTTATTCAAGTTCCATTAATCCAAAAGACGATTCGTATTGGTTAGGAGGGATTAATCAATTAATACATTTCACTTCTGATTTTAAAAAAACAGCATCTTATCTTTTAAATAATAATAAGGGAATAATCACAGCTATTGACTTTTCTAAAACCGGAAATGGTTTTGCATTACAGAATCAACAGGGGCTTATACAACAGCAAAATAATGTTTGGACAAATATTGTGGCGCCATCTAACTTTTCATTTTCTGGTGTTCATAAAATGATTACAAATCAGCAAGAACAAGCCTGGATAATTGCACCTAACAATCAAGGGATATATATTTATCAATCTGCTAGTTATTTCCCAACTGCCATATGGAAACAACTTAGCACCAATAGTAATAGCGGGAATCTACCAAGCTTAAAAGTAACTAGCCTTGTTGAAGATGCTACTGGATCCATATGGGTTGGAACGGATAACGGTATTGGTATATTTCAATGTGGAGATATTTCTAAGGAAGCTTGTAATGCATTCATTCCCACGTTAAGTAATAACGATTTTAATGGATATCTATTTCAAAAGGAAACTGTAAATAGTATAGCTGTTGACGGAGCCAATAGAAAATGGGTGGGTACTAATAATGGTGTTTGGTTATTGAGTCCAGATGGCTATGATATTTTAGTACATTTTACACAAAACAATAGTCCACTTGCAAATGATACTGTCTTACAAATTAAAATTTCGCCTATAACCGGTGAAGTATTTTTTATTGGTGCAAGTCAAATAGTCAGCTATAGGGGGACCGCAACTAAAGGAAGTAAATACCAAAATACAATTTCCATTTTCCCAAATCCAGTTACTCCAGATTACAATGGAATAATTAGTATAAAAGGATTAATAGAAAATGCAATTGTAAAAATTACAGACTTGAATGGAAAATTAGTATTTCAAACAAGGGCGCTAGGTGGACAAGCAGTTTGGAATGGAAAAACCTACGAAGGGAACAAACCAGCTACCGGTATTTATCTAGTTTTTGTAAGAGACGACACAGGTAATGAAGAAGGAATCGGTAAAATTGTTATCACAAAAGGCCGCTAGTTAATAGTCATATCGAAAGTCTTAAATGACTTGAACTTCCAAGAATCACGCTCTCCTTGTTCTACACGATATAAAATTTGTCTTATTTTATTAGTAGGTAATTTAATAGTAGTGTCAGATTCAAATATTGGAAATTTTCTGAATAAAATCCCTTCTACCAATTTAAATTCATCCTTACCACGATATCCCTTGCTCAATACCATGTCATTGGTTATGTCAGGAAAAAATATGGGAATTAATCTTTCATTCGCCTGAGAACTAACACTTAAAATAGTTGACCTACCCTCTTTATCTAAAATGTAAATAATGATATCAGGGAATCCATCCATGTTTAAATCATCAATCTCCGCATTAGTAACACGTCCTTTCAATTCAAGCGACACTTCTCTTACTTCTGGCTTAAACCCTATTGGTCTAATATTTAAAATATTTCTGTCGATAGCTTTATTAATACAAGAAATACGATATCCAGATTTACCTATTTTCATGGTACTATCATACTTGGGCAATGTTTGTGCCCCACCTACAAAGGTCATAAATAGTAATCCAAAAAAAATACAATAGCGCATATGTTATTTTTATATTTCAAAGTTAATAGAATAGTTTTAATTTACCATTTAAACCCTGCATTATGTCGTTTGAAATAAATGTTAAATCGATAGTTAATTTTAAGGAGCTCCTTATTAAGCATCCTGAAAAGGGGATTCAAATAGCTATTTGTACACGAGGTGGCCTTTTGAATAGCTGGACGATGCAGAATGAAAAAACAAATCATGAATTTATTGATGGCAATGACTTCACAAATGGCTGGGATGATTTTGAAATGAATGGATTCAAAAGTGGTAAAATGAGTCCCTTTTCTTGTAGGTTACAAAATGGGAAATATGAGCACTTAGGACAGGAATTCACCATTGATAAATTTTACTTGGGAGCACATGCACTTCACGGCATCCTATATGATGCTTTATTCGAAATCGAGTCAACCACGAGTCATGAATTGGAAGCCACTGTAAAATTAAAACATGAATATCTAGGCTCCGATAAGGGATACCCATTCCCTTTTACTATTCAAATAATTTGGACAATGACCATTGAAAATAAAGTTTCAGTACAAACTATTATTACTAATAATTTTCATCAAGAAATTCCAATCATGGATGGCTGGCATCCGTATTTTAAATTAAACAACACCATTGAAACAAGCACTTTGCAATTTACTAATATTGGAAAAATTGTGTACGATAATAACTTATTGCCAACTGGTAAGATAGAAAATGATAATGAATTTGATACGGCTAAAACACTTGCTGGTATTCATTTAGATAGTTGTTATATACTAGACCCACTAAATCCATTTTGTATATTATCAAATGCAAATTTCAAATTGATAGTTCATCCCGAAATCAATTACCCTTATTTACAGATATACACTCCCGATAATCGAAAAAGTGTAGCAATAGAAAATCTAAGCGGAGTTCCTAACTGCTTTAATAACAAAATGGGGCTCCACTATGTGAAACCCCATGATACTTTTATCTTAAAAACGAATTACCAGATTATAATTCTATAACAGCAGTAATACTAATTTCAACGTTCACATTTCTAGGCAATGTTTTTACAGCCACCGTTTCGCGAGCCGGAAAATTGCTTGTAAAATAAGATCCATACACTTCATTCACCTGAGCAAAAAGTGCCATATCACTTAAGAAAATAGTAGTTTTTACCACATTTACAAAACCTAAGTTAGCCGCTTCTAATAATGATTGGATGTTTTCCATTACTTGCGTTGTCTCCGATTTAATATCCGATAATACTAATTCTCCAGTAGCTGGGTCAAAAGCAACTTGTCCGCTAGCAAAGAAAAAGCCATTTGCAATGACACCTTGACTATAGGGTCCAATAGGAGCGGGTACTTTTTTTGATTCAATGATCTGTTTTGGCATAATATTTAATTAAGAATTGCAATTTCTTGAATTTCTATCACTTGACCAACCTATTTTTGCAAAACAATCAAATACTTTGGCAATTTTACTACATATAGACACAGCAGGCGAAAACGCATTGGTCGCGATAACAAAGCATAATGAGGTTTTGGGAATAGAAGAAAACAACATTTCTAATACCCATGCCCAATTTGTTCAAGAATCAATTGCACGTATTTGCACCAATCATCAAATTTCATTACAAAATATTGATGCAGTAGTGGTAACTATGGGACCGGGTAGTTATACCGGACTCAGAGTTGGGTTATCTAGTGCGAAGGGTATTGCTTATGCCTTAAATAAACCCTTAATAGGATTGTCTACATTATCGCTATTGGCTCATGCAGCAATTGAAGCTATTACGGTCAATAAAAAATTAGAAATTGATTTTCAAATTTTCGCGATGATTGATGCAAGAAGAATGGAAGTATTTGGTGCAATATATAATAAGGACCAACATATCGTATTATCAGAACAAGCAATTATTTTAGACATCCCTTATTTAGAACAATGTATTGCAAAGGGACCTGTATATTGTATAGGGTCTGGCGTTGCAAAAATTAGCGCATTATTAACTCACCCTCTCTTGCATTTTATAGATAATCATTATCAAATTCAAGATTTTATTGCATTAGCTACCGATAAGTATAATAATAACGATTTCGAAAACCTTGCATATAGCAGTCCAGCTTACATTAAGGACTTCTTTATGAAATAATTATAGAAATTAAGGTAAATTAAAGTTCCTTGCTGATTTTGGGAAAATTGTAGCTAGAAGTCATAATATATTACGAAAATATACATATTTAAACATTATGTCTTAACTTTGTAATGCAATTCTAGTTCTAAAAACCCCCAACACTTTTATTGTCATGAACCAATCATTACCCGTATTACAACTTGCAAATGGCAATGCGCCTTTGAAAGTAGATTTGTTGCATAGCAAAAAAGCTGCAATGATTCTGAGAGCCTTAAATCACAAATTACGTCAACAAATTTTGAAGCTAATAGACGAGCATCAAAAAATGACAGTTACTGAAATTTATGTTAAACTTAGATTAGAACAATCTGTTGCTTCGCAACACCTGGCTATTTTAAGAAGAGCTGGAATAGTAGTAACCATTCGTGAAGGAAAATTTATTTTTTACCAAGTAGACTACACACGTTTAGAGCAAGTAAATCAATTTGTTGAACAATTAGTAGGGTAAATTTTACAGATGTTATTATCTATTGAGCAATTCCAGGAGCTGTTAAAAGAAGATCATGTTCTAGTATTAGATACAAGAACACTAGATGACTTAAAACTAGGTTATGTGCCTAATGCTATCCATGCACCCAAACACCAAATAGGTAAACTAATTGCCATGGATTTTATTAAACTAGAAAGTCCAATTATTTTAATAGCTCCTAATGGAGCTGAGCAAGAAGTCCTGACTATTTTCGAGCAGCTAGGATTTAGTAATATTAAAGGAATCTTACAAGGTGGATTTGAATCATGGATTCAATCAGAAAAGAAATTTGATATCTTAATTGATGTAGATGTTGATGAATTGGCAATGGATATACCATTTGACGAATACCTAATGATACTAGACGTTAGAACGGAAGACCAATATCAAGAAAACCATATCAAGAACGCTATTAGTTTACCATTAGTCGAATTAGCTGACCCAGGAAGTATGTCTGAGCTAGACGAACATTTTAATATTTATATTATTAGTGACAATGGAGAAGATGCAAGTATTGCGTCAACTATATTGAAAAAGCAAGGAATACATAATAATAGAATCGTAAATGATGGTTGGGAAGCAGTTCAATTTTTGAAAGATAAATTCAAATTTGATAAAGTTAAACCACCTAAAAAAGAGGACAGTAGTTTTGAAAATTAGTTATTAGAAACTAATAGTTTACTGTGCTTTTCTGCATCAAATTTATATTTCCATCTTCGGTGACTCCATAAATAATTAGATGGATGTTGTTTGATTTTCTCCTCCAAAAACTTAACATAAAGCGCTGTCAAGTGCCCGTCTTTAAAGTAATTAGGAGCGGTAGTCATAAGCTCATAATGTGAATGATAATGTCCTCTACTAGTTCTATAGAAATTGACGAATACCTGTGCAGTATTATTTAATTTTGCGCCTTTTTCAGGGCCTTTTACAAATGGGGTAGGTTTCCCAAAAAATGGTACCCAAAAAGCTGACATTGGATTCCCCGGATTTTGATCTGCGGCTAATGCCATTGCATAATTCCCTTTACTAGCATATTGGTGGAACTGATTTTTGAAATTAGTAGCAGGAATCATAATACTGCCGAATCTAGCGCGCATATCTAGAATCATTTTATTAAAGTACCTATTTCTCAAAGGCATATACACTGCAATGAATGGATAGTTACTATATTTTGCAATCCCCCAATTGGCGTATTCCCAATTAAAAAAATGACCTGCCATTATTTGAACACTTTGGCCTGTTGCATGTAAATTGTTTAGGACTTCTACATTGGAAGTGAACCTCTTTTCAAAACCCTTAGTAGAAATTGATAAAAACTTTATAGTTTCCACGAAAGAGTCTGTAAACTGTTGGTAAAACTCAGTCGCTATTTTTTTTCTGTCGGCGATACTTTTATTAGGAAAGGCGATTCCTAAATTATAATTAACAACGTCAACTCTATATCTTATAACATATTGTAAGATAAATGCTATAAAATCACTAATTAAATAAAATAGCTTCCATGGCATCAAGGAGATTAAATAAAATAAACTATAAAAGATAGTATACATAATAGTAGGATTGCGGCTGCTACTGGGGATCTACCCAAGCATCATTTTCTTTTAATAATTTTACTAATTCATCTACTGCAATTGCACTATCAATATTACGCTTCATTACCTCCTTGCCTTTATATAAAGTAATTTTCCCAACTCCACTCCCCACATATCCAAAATCAGCATCTGCCATCTCTCCTGGGCCATTAACAATACATCCCATAATGGCAATTTTAAGTCCCTTCAAATGATTTGTAACTTTTCTAATTTTAGCGGTAGTCTCTTGTAATTCGAAAAGAGTTCGCCCACAACTTGGACAAGAAATATATTCTGTTTTAGAAATTCTGCTTCTAGTAGCTTGTAAAATCCCAAAACTTGTTGCGTTTAAAAACTGTTCTACCGAGGTATTGTTAACGTAATTCCTACCCGACACCTGTCCCATTTCATTGGAACCGCTTGTAGCTTTCTCATACACTTCGTCAGACAGGCTTAAGAAAATACCGTCTCCCATACCATCCAAAAATAAGGCCCCAGTTTCTGTTGCAAAATGTATTAAATGTTCGTCAGTACTATTCCAGCTACTCTCTGTCATTAAAATAACTGGAGTCGTAATTTGTAATTCCATAAATTTCACTATCATCCTGCGCACTGCAGGCATTGCATTTACTAGCTGACTGCTTAAGCAAAATACCACTGAATTATCATTGGCGATTGCTCTTAATTGATCATCAGAGATAGTTGCATTGGTACTATAGCAGTCCACCATTACAAAATTAATAGTATTGCTTCTTTTAGTACTTGATAAAAATTCCGACCAGTCGAATAATGGAAAATATTTTTGTTCACCCACTGTAGGTTCCCAATTTGCTTGATTTATGATTACCCTTAATGTACCTGGCAAATTAAATCCCAATTGCTGTGAACCTGTATATACATAGTCGGCAGCAGCATCCGCAATATTCCACTTGTCTGTACTTTCATTATAGATATAACCAACTGCAAATAAATTAGCTGGGGTTATATTTTCAATATGATTTACATCTGCAATAACAACTGGTACATGAGTACCGCCAATATTACCAACTATACTAGTAGGTCTTCTTTTATATTCAAAAGGACTATAGGTTAATTTTTCAATGGGTAGTATAGAATTAGAAGTTGATACTTTTCTATCATTGTATCTTTTTACTATATCCTTACAAACTGGGATTTCTAATTCAGGATCCTCCGTAAGGCTTACTCTAATCGTATCTCCTATTCCGTCTTCTAACAAAGTTCCAATTCCAATAGCACTTTTAATACGACCATCCTCTCCATCTCCAGCTTCTGTAACGCCTAAGTGTAAAGGATAAGATTCACCAAATTCATGCTGCATCTGTTGTATTAATAAACGATAAGCTTGCACCATTACCTGAGGGTTACTGGACTTCATACTTAATATTACCTGATGGTAGTCCAAGCTTCTCGCAATACGCAAAAATTCCATTGCACTTTCTACCATACCATTGGCAGTATCACCATACCTACTCATAATACGATCACTCAATGATCCATGATTGGTTCCAATACGCATGGCAGTGCCGTGTTCTTTACAAATTAAAACCAATGGAGAAAACCTTTCTCTTATACGCTCTATTTCTTCTAAATATTCTTGGTCTGTATATTCAATTTGTTCAAATTTCTTTTTATCTACATAATTGCCTGGATTCACTCTAACTTTTTCAACAATGGTAGCAGCAATTTCTGCAGCATTGGGCGTGAAGTGAATATCAGCTACCAATGGCGTTTCATAACCCTTGGCCCTAAGTGCTGCTTTAATATTGGCTAAATTGTCTGCTTCTTTCTTACTTGGTGCAGTAATTCTAACCAACTCTGCCCCTGCTTCTATACATTGAATCACTTGTGCAACTGTTTTATCAGTGTCCATCGTGTCCGTTGTTGTCATAGTCTGAACTCTTATTGGATGCCCCCCTCCTATAATTAGATTACCCACTTTTACTTCACGGGTAATGAATCGTTGACATGAGGTAAGTGAATTACAATATTGTTGCATAATTAGCGTACTCCTTTTAAAAAGCCCTGTTGTGTCAAAATAGACTTTAAAGCTTGAACATTTTTATTAAGTATATCAGTATTGCTTTTCGCATTGGTATGTAACACGAAAAAGAATGGGTGTTTGTTTTCTTCTACAAAACCTGTAATCCAACAAGCATTGTCCTGAGAAGGATCTGCAGCGGCAATATAACTTAACTTGTAATTAGCATTATCTTCCCTTAAGATCATTTTTTTAAAAATTTCTTGAGAACGCTTTTGAAAATACAATTCATTAAAATATAATTTCTTAATCAATCCCAATTGTTCGTCTGCCGTAATATTTAAAGAATTATCTGACCAAAATTTATCTAGTTGCGCACTCACAATTCCTTTCCCATAATGTAAAGAATCTATAGCTTTCATGATCTCAGCTCTGCCAATTTTTTGAATTAGATTAGTATAGCTTACTGTAGAATCCATGGATACCCAGCTGCTGCTATCATGTGTGATATAACCCTTATCAATCCCCACTAAAGCGGGCACTATAAAAAAGCTATTCAAGGGTGCAAAAGCAGAATCCTTATAGCTTGATAAATTATGTATCGTAAACAATTCAGTGCTATTTTCTAATAAAGCAAATGTACCCTGTAACCCAGCGCTGTCTAAAATTTTTGCGATTGCTGGATCAGATTTTACATTATTAGGAGTACACCCAAAAGCTACCATTACTATCAATACAATCGAAAACAATTTTTTCTTCATACTATTTGTTTATAGATCTTCAAAATTACCACATTATATTAAATAAAACACCCTGAACATTGGAATGTTCAGGGTGTACTTTTATAACTGGCTAAATTAGTTAATTCCTAATAGTTCTACTTCAAATATCAAAGTAGATCCTGGTCCGATTAAAGCACCAGCAGAACGTTCTCCATAAGCTAATTCAGAAGGAATAAACAATTTCCACTTGCTTCCAACTGTCATTAACTGCAAAGCTTCTTGCCATCCTTTAATTACTCCATTTAATGGGAAACTAATAGGCTCCCCTCTTTGAACTGAACTGTCAAAAACAGTTCCGTTAATTAAAGTGCCATGATAATGACATCTTACTGTATTTTTCAAAGTAGGTTTTGCGGTATCTGTACCAGCAACTATTACTTCATATTGTAAGCCATTCGTTAAACGAACAACTCCTGGTCTTTTAGCATTTTCAGCTAAAAATTCAGCGCCTGCTGCACGATTTGCAGCGATTTTTTCTGTACTCATTTTATCTTGGTATGTTTTAATGCAAATATCTAATAAACTATCTGGTATTACCGATTTGGACTGAACCCCAGCAGCAAACCCTTTTTCAAATAATGACATGCTTATGTCTTGTAAACCCTGTCCTTTCATGCTTTGTGCAATTCTATACCCTAAAGCATAAGAAGCACTGTCTTTAGTTGTCTTCAAAGTCTTAGCTGCCGTATAAGTTAATGCCAACTTAGGCTTTGAGACCGTCTTAGTAGCAGCTGTTTTAGTTTGTGCTTGCACGGTTACTAATGCTCCCAAAAATGCAAATATTAAAGTCCCTTTTTTCATAGTATCTCTTTTAAAATATAGAATTTATTTAGTCGTCAAAAATACACTAGATATTTAATAATTGTTGAATTTGTTTATCAACTTTAACAATTTCCATGCTATCTAACACCTTATTCATTTCTGAAGCTATTTGTGCAGTGCAAAGATTCCCTATACTGCCTTCATGTGTATGTGCTAACTGTGTAGAATAGGTGAATTTCCCAGCTTCAATAGCCAATCCCACTTGTTTATAGGCATCTCTAAAAGCGGTTCCAGCGTTAACCAATTTATTAACCTCCTCCACACTAAATAAAAATTGATACTTAGGGTCTTCTAATAAATCTTTTTTCACCTGCATATTCTCTATCATCAAGCATGCCATGTCTATACAATTTTTTAATTGCGTGAAAGCAGGAAATAAATGCTCTTTTAATAATTGTAAATCACGATGATAACCGGAAGGTAAATTGGTTGTCATCATCATGATTTCATTAGGTAATGCCTTAATACGATTGCAGTATGAACGAATTAGCTCAAAAACATCTGGATTTTTTTTATGTGGCATGATACTAGAACCAGTCGTCAACTCTTCGGGAAAACTAATAAATCCAAAATTCTGATTTAAGAACAAGCAAGCATCCATGCTTAATCTAGACAAGGTGTCAGCAATATTAGCCAAAGCCATAGCAGTTACCCGCTCTGCCTTACCTCTTCCCATTTGAGCATAAACTACATTAAAATTGAGTGTATCAAACCCTAATAACTCAGTAGTTCTTGTTCTATTAATTGGAAAAGAAGAACCGTAACCTGCTGCAGAACCTAATGGATTTTTATTTACTACTTTATAGGCTGCTTGCAACATAGTCATATCGTCTACTAAACTTTCCGCATATGCACCTAACCATAATCCAAAAGATGACGGCATTGCTAATTGAAGATGTGTATAGCCAGGTAATAAATCAGATTTATGTGCTTCACTTTTTTCTTGTAATAATTTAAATAATGTTTCCACTGAAGTAGTTAGTGAAATTATTTCTGCTCTTAAGAATAATTTAATATCTACTAAGACTTGATCATTTCTACTTCTTGCACTGTGTATTTTTTTCCCAATATCACCCAATTTAGCCGTCAATAAAATCTCCACTTGTGAATGGATATCTTCCACTCCTTCGTCTAAACTAAAGGCTCCGTTTTGTATAGTTTGATAGATTTCAACCAATGCAGCTTTAAGCGCGACTTGTTCTTCCTTAGTTAGTAAGCCAACTTCAGACAACATGGTGGTATGTGCAATAGAACCAAGCACATCATAAGCTGCTAGATACTTGTCCATGGCTTGGTCATTGCCAATGGTAAATTTTTCAACAGCAGCTGCTACTTTACTATTCTTTTGCCAAAGCTTACTCATAATGTAAAAATGTTTTCAAGTAATTCAATATAGGTTGTAATTCCGTCCTCAATTTCTTTTATAAAAATATATTCGTCTGCTGTATGGCTTCTTGCAGAATCTCCAGGTCCCATTTTTAAAGCTGGGAATTTCATTAACGCTTTGTCAGAGGTAGTAGCAGACCCATAATAACCTTTGCCAATTGACAAACCAGCTTTAATAACTGGATGATCTAATGCTATGCCTGTGGACCTCATTCTTAAACTACGTGGAGTCACAGTAGCTGTAACATGTTTTTCTATTGTTGCTACTATTTCTTCAAAACTATATAATTCATTTACTCTAACATCCACTACCATCTTACATGTCGAAGGCACAACATTGTGTTGTTTATTATCTGTTTCCATCACCGTCACCGTCATTTTAACCGCACCTAACAGTGCTGAAACCTTTTCAAATTGATAAGATCTAAACCAATCAAGATCCGGTAAAATTTTATAAAGCGCATTCTCTCCCTCGTCTCTTGCTGCGTGCCCCGCCTTGCCAGTGGCCACTATATCTAACACCATTAACCCTCTTTCAGCAATAGCCATTTCTAATAAAGTAGGCTCTCCTACAATTCCAAATTCAATTGAAGGAATCGTTTGTAAAGCTAATTCGATTCCGTTTTGTCCTGAAATTTCTTCCTCGGCAGATGCTACTAAAACGATATTATAAGGCAGGTCGTTTTTATCGTAATAGAACAAAAAAGTGGCTATTAAACTTACTAAACATCCACCTGCGTCATTACTACCAAGTCCATATATTTTACCATCATGCTCAAAGGGATTAAATGGTTCAATAGTATATCCTTTGTTAGGCTTTACTGTATCATGATGTGAATTTAATAATATTGTTTTTTTGTTCTTATCAAAATGTAGGTTAGTAGCCCAAATATTATTTTTAATTCTTTCTGTTTTAACACCATGTTCTATAAGAAAGCGTTCAATAATGAAAGCCGTTTGTTCTTCCTCCTTACTAAATGAAGGTATTGCAATTAATGTTTTTAATAAATCGATGGCGTCTTTTTGGAGCGCCTTTATAGTTGCTATATTTTCTTGTATGTAAATATTTTGTGACATTAGTTTTTGATTGTGGTACCAGCTGTACCGTTTATTAATTCATTCATTTTTTCTGCCTTCCCAATGATGACGGATTGTACACCACCATCTAAGGCTAAAAAAGCATTGTCGATTTTGGGTACCATTCCGTCGAAGATGACTTTGTCTTCTTTAAGTTTGGCGTAACTAGGTCTGTCGATTTTTGCTATGACTGAATTAGGGTTATTTACATCCGCTAAAACCCCCTCTTTTTCAAAACCATATATCAAATGCACATTGTATGATGAAGCTAAAGCTGTAGCAATACTTTGTGCGATTGTATCTGCATTTGTATTTAATAATTGTCCATTACCGTCATGTGTAATAGGAGCAATCACTAATCTATTATTACTTGATAGCAGTAATTGAATTAAATCAATATTTACTTTATCTACGTCCCCTACAAATCCATAATCTATTGTAGCGTGGACTCTTTTATGTGCTTGAATTAAATTTCCGTCAGCTCCTGTCAATCCAATTGCCTTTACTCCTATCCCTTGTAATTGTGCCACTATATTTTTATTAATATAGCCGGCGTATACCATGGTGACAATTTTTAAAGTTGCTTCATCTGTTATTCTTCTTCCTTCAATCATGGTTTGTTCTACACCCATAGTAGTCGCTAAGCTAGTAGCTAGCTTTCCACCACCGTGCACTAAAATAGCCTGCCCCTGTATGGTAGCAAATGCTTTAAGGCATTCCTTTAACAATATTGGATTGTCAACAATATTGCCTCCTATTTTAATGACGTATAATGATTCCATGATTTAAAAACTAAATACAAATTAATTATATTATTTATTTTGCCTTGTTATTAATTAATTCCAGAATTTCAGCCAATACCGCCTGTGCAGCCCATACTCTATTAGATGCTTCTTTAGTCACCAAACTATTTGGACCATCTAAAATTTCATCACTCAACTCTACATTACGACGTACTGGCAAGCAGTGCATTACTTTAGCCTTATTCGTATTGGCTAACTTTTCATTAGTCAACATCCAATTAGCGTCTGTACAAACTACTTTTCCATATTCCTTAAAACTACTCCAGTTTTTTACATATACAAAATCAGCATCTTTCAATGCAGCTGCTTGATCGTTGATGATGGTAGCACCTTTAGTGTACTCATTTGAAAGCTCGTATCCATCTGGATGTGTTATTACAAAGTCTGCTTCCCCCCATGCAGTCATCCACTCACTAAAACTATTAGCTACGCATTGAGGAATAGGTTTTATATGAGGGGCCCAAGTTAACACAACCTTCAGTTTTTTATTATTTAAAACGTTGTTCTCTAACACTGACTCCTTAATGGTAATAAGGTCTGTTAAAGACTGTAAAGGATGCAATGTGGCAGACTCTAAACTAATAATAGGGACGGCTGCATATTTTATAAATTGATGTATGATTTTTTCAGCGTAATCGTCTTCCCTATTTTGTAAATTTGGAAAAGTACGTATACATAAAACATCGAAATAATTACCTAAAATGGGTGCAGCGTCTTTAATATGCTCTACGGAAGTCCCGTTCATAATTGCACCTTCCGTGAATTCTAAAGCCCAGCCCTCTTTGTCTACATTCAACACAATTGGCTCCATACCCAAGTTCTGTGCAGCTATTTGTGTACTTAGTCTTGTTCTTAAACTTGGGTTTAAAAACAATAAACCTATACGTTTATTGACTCCTAAAGTTTTGTCCTTAAGTGGGTCTGCTTTATAGGCTAATGCTTTTTCTACTAATGCATTAATATCACTTACATCCTTCACTGAAATAAACTGTTTCATTCGCTTAATCTTTCTTTTGCGTCATTTGTTGAATTGCTCCATTCAACCCTGTTAAAAATAAATCAACATCTTCCATAGAAATTGCTAAGGAAGGAAGTAGGCGTATAATATTTGGTTTTGCTTCCCCAGTGAAAATTTTAAAATCGTTTAATAAAACTTTTTTAAGGTCTTGCAAATGCTCCTCCATTTCAAATCCAATCATTAAGCCCCTTCCTCTTACCACTTTGACTCCAGGAGTATTTCTTAAAGCATTTATTAAATAATTCCCTTTCTCTGCTGCAGCATTAATTAGTTTATCCTGTTGCATCACTTCAATCACTGCTAATGCAGCTGCACACGCTAAAGGATTTCCTCCAAACGTAGTACCCAATAGGCCAAATTTTGGTTGAATATGTGGCGCAATTAGTATTCCTCCAACTGGGAAACCATTCCCCATTCCTTTTGCCATGGAATAAATATCTGCATTTACGCCTGCATGATCATGGGCAAAGAATTTTCCTGTACGACCATATCCACATTGTACACTATCAGCAATATATACAGCACCAAATTCATCACAAGCCTTTCGAATGGCTTGTAAGAAAATATCATTCGCTTCATAAATACCTGCCACACCCTGAATCCCTTCTATGATTACAGCAGCAATCTGCGAACCATGAGCAGCAAAACAAGCTTGCAATGCCGCTACGTCGTTAAAAGGCAAAAAAAGCACATTGTCCGTTTCGTTCACAGGTGCCACAATACTTGGATTGTCCGTTGCAGCCACAGCTAATGAAGTTCTTCCATGAAATGACTTTTTAAAAGCAATTATTTTTTTTCTACCGGTATGAAATGAGGCTAATTTTAAAGCATTCTCATTGGCCTCTGCACCACTATTACATAAGAATAATTGAAAATCTTTTTTTTCACTTATTTTATTTAATGCGGTTGCTAATTCTTCTTGAATTGGCATGATTACAGAATTAGAATAAAATGCGATTGCATGTAATTGGTCTTCTATACGTTTTACCCAATGAGGTTGCGTATGACCAATACTAATTACAGCATGCCCGCCATACATATCTAAATATGCTTGTCCTTTGTCATCCCATACGCGGCTGCCAGCAGCTTTTGTAATAGCGATAGGGTTTAAAGGATATACATTGAATAGAGACATTAGTAAGTTGTTTAGTATTATATTATTTTTTATTAAGAAGCCAATTTAAGTAGGCTATTTATATAATCGTTTAAAAATAGTTAGCTTTTAATTGTAAGCCTGTTGTTTCAGTTACCCCAAATAATAAGTTCATGTTTTGAACCGCTTGTCCTACTGCTCCTTTTAATAAATTATCTATTACAGAATGTATTGCCACTTTATTTCCTTGTTGTTCTAAATGAATCAAACATTTATTGGTATTTACCACCTGTTTTAAATCGATATTATTTTTACTTACATGTGTAAAAGGATGCCAATCATAAAATGTTTCATACAAATCATACAAACTTTCTAAAGGCTCATTCGTTGAAATAACAGAGGTCACAAAAATACCTCTTGTAAAGTCTCCTCTCCAGGGTACAAAATTGACTTGTGCATTATTATTTCCTTGTAACTGATGTAAATTTTGCTCAATTTCATGCAAATGTTGATGTTGCAATGTTTTGTATGCTTGAATATTATTCGCCCTCCAGCTAAAATGACTTGTGGCACTTAAACCTTGTCCTGCTCCTGTTGAACCCGTGATACCTGTAGTATACACTTCTCCCAAAATACCTTTTTGTGCTAAAGGCAATAAGCCTAATTGAATGGCAGTTGCAAAACAACCTGGATTAGCAATATTTTGTGCAGTTTGAATAGCATGTTTTTGCAATTCTGGTAAACCATAAATGAATTTTCGTTCTCCAATACTGTTATCTGCAGTTAATCTAAAATCCTGAGACAGGTCAATAATTTTAACTGTTGCTTTTATTTGGTTAGCAGCTAAAAACTTTTTAGCGTCACCATGTCCTACGCATAAAAACAATACATCAATGTCTTGATTTAATTCCCCACTGAATGCTAAATGAGTATCTCCCAATAAATCTGCATGCACTTTACTCACTAATTCACCAGCATTACTGGTACTATGCACAAATCTAATGTTAGCATTTGGATGATGCAATAAAACACGTAGCAATTCACCACCTGTATACCCTGCTCCACCAACAATACCAATATTTATTTGTTGCATCTTAGCTTATTTATTTGATTCCTTAATGTGATGGAATATACTAGTTTGATTACCGAATATTTTCGTGAATCCTCTAACGTCGGCACCTGTCCATCCTGTATTCATTTCACCATATTTACCAAACTTAGCACTCATCAAGTCGTTTGGAGATTCAATTCCAATTACTTGAAAACGATATGGATATAATTGAATAAAAACATCCCCTGTAACTTGCGCTTGTGAACTAGTAAGATAGGCTTCCATGTCACGCATTACTGGATCTAAAATTTGACCTTCATGTAACCAGTTGCCATAAAACTGAGCTATCTGATCTTTCCAAGACAACTGCCATTTTGTTAAAACATGTTTTTCTAAAGCGTGATGCGCTTTTAAAATTACCATTGGGGCAGCTGCTTCAAAACCCACGCGACCTTTAATGCCAATAATAGTATCTCCCACATGAATATCTCTTCCAATGCCATAAGGTCCAACAATAGATTGTATGTATTGAATAGCTTGCGTTGGATGCTCAAATGTTTTTTTATTAACTGTTTTAATCTCCCCTTTTTCAAAACCAATTATTAATTCGGCTTCTTGACCTTCCTTAGTCATTTGAGTTGGCCAAGCAGATTCTGGCAACATCCCTTTTGAATTTAATGTTTCCTTTCCACCTACACTAGTGCCCCATAAACCTTTATTAATAGAATAAGCTGCTTTTTCAAAATTCATTGCAACCCCTTTCTCTTTCAAGTATTCAATCTCTGCTTCTCTACTTAATTGTAAATCACGGATGGGTGTTAATATTTCAACACCAGGAATCATGATTTGAAATATCATGTCAAATCGAACCTGATCATTGCCTGCGCCAGTACTTCCATGTGCCACTAAATTAGCTCCCATTTTTTTAACGTGTGCTGCAATATGCAAAGCTTGACTTAAACGCTCTGCACTCACACTTAGTGGGTAAGTATTATTTTTAAGTACATTACCATAAATCAGATATTTAATAATGCTATCATAATATCCTTTTACGGCATCCACTGTAGTATGTGATTTAACACCTAAGGCATAGGCATGTGCTTCCACTTTTTTTAAATCTTCCTCAGAAAATCCACCTGTATTCACTACTACGCTATGTACTTCTAAACCCTTATCCTCTGTCAAATACTTTACACAAAACGTAGTGTCTAATCCACCACTAAAACCTAAAACTACTTTTTCCATAATATTTATTTTTTTCTAAACCAATTCAATAATTTGCTTTGTTTTATTTTCATAAAACGCTCGTATAGTTTAGACTTACTTTTAAATTCGGCTTCTACTTGATCGGTTGTGTGTAAACTCTTTGGCTCACATAGCATAGCAGTACACATACAATTTTTTCTATCTTTGCTCATTAATATTTCATAATTCACACAATTCTTACAGCCGGCCCAAAATTCTTCGTCGTCCGTTAATTCACTATAAGTAACAGGTTCATACCCTAACTCGCTATTGATTTTCATAACCGCTAATCCAGTCGTCAATCCAAATATTTTCGCAGTTGGATATTTTTCCCTGGATAATTGAAAAATAGTTTGTTTGATTTTTTTTGCAATCCCTGTTTTTCTAAAAGCAGGGGCAACTATTAATCCACTATTCGCGACAAACTGACCATGCTGCCAAGCTTCAATATAACAAAAGCCTACCCATGCCCCTTCCTCGGTATGCGCAATTACTGCTTTACCTTCCTCAATTTTTTGTGCAACATATGCGGGACTTCTTTTAGCAATTCCGGTTCCTCTTGCTTTTGCTGAAGATGCCATCTCGTCTGTAATGGCATTAGCATATGAAATATCGCCACTATGGGCTACACGTACTATTATTTTCTGTTCCAATGATCAATAAAATTTAAAAAAATGACACTTCTGGCTATAAAAGACTATTTCGGGGATTTTTCCACTGATAGGGGCAAGTGCCAATTGCTCGTCCTATCAGAATCCACGTCGGTAGAAAGATCTACCCAACTGGGGCAACCTGATAGGGCTGTTTAAAACAGGAACCGATGCAGCAATTGCATGAGTCAATAAGATATGTAAGGTTTCCTGTTTCATTTATAATTTCCTGTTGAGGAATGAGATCCTAAAAGTAGGCAATTAAATAGACAAATTTGGTCTATTTGAACCTATAATTTGACTTCAAGGAGAAATGTATTGGCCAAAAGGGGAGAAAATAATGAGTGTTAGTTTTATTTAAGGCTAATGAATCGTAATATTGTATCCAACTCAACCATAACAACTGCCATATGAGAAAATTATTCATTTTTACCTTTAGCACTTTCAGTGTATTATTTTTAGCCGCTTGTGGAACTAGTGCCACAGAACAAAAAGCAGCCACTGCGACTACAGATACTGTGGTTAGTATGATTGATTCTACCGAAAAAACATATGATGTCAAATTAGTAGATAATAAAAAAGATCCTACTTGTGGCATGCCAGTAACTGCAGGAATTAGCGACACCGCCCATTATGAAAATAAGGTTTTAGGATTTTGTTCAACTGAATGTAAGAATGAATTTCTGAAAAATCCAAAAGCAAATATTGCAGCTGCTGAACTAAAATAAAAAATAAGCTAGTTTCATAAAACAAATATGCTTGATGAAAAGTGACTTCACTTTCAAAAAATATAGGTTTACACAAAAAAGAGTTCCCATTTAGGAACTCTTTTTTATAGTCAAATTTTTTCTTTACTGACTAACTAAACAGATAATTAATATCTTCTTTAGTCAATGATTTTACAAAACCATCCTCGTCTGAAATTAGGTCTTTGGCTAAAGATCGTTTACGGTCTTGTAGTTTTAAGATTTTATCTTCGACTGTGTCATTACAAATCATTCGATAGGCAAAAATATTTTTAGTTTGACCAATACGGTGCGTTCTGTCAATAGCTTGTTGCTCTACAGCTGGGTTCCACCATGGGTCTACAATGTATACATAGTCTGCGGCTGTCAAGTTTAATCCAACTCCTCCTGCTTTTAGTGAGATTAAAAACACACGACAACTTGATTCATTTTGGAAACGCTCAATAGCACGTTCTCTTTCTTGAATAGTACTTCCACCGTCAAAATATTCATATTCAATTCCTAAACGAGTTAACTCTGCTCTAATCAAACCAAGCATTCCTAAGAATTGAGAGAATACTAATGCTTTATGATCACCAATATTTTCTGTAATCTCTCTTACCAACTCAGTTAACTTAACCGATTCGTTTGGATAAGCCTCGTCTTTTAGAATTGCAGGGCTATCACAAATTTGACGAAGTTTCATTAATCCTTGTAATATTGATAACTGAGATTTTTGAATTCCTTTCTCTTCTACCATACCAATTAACTTATCACGATAGTCGTTTCGATAAGCTTCATATATTTTTCTTTGTGCATCTCCCATTTCACAATACAATACCATTTCTTGTTTCTCTGGCAAGTCTTTTGCAACCTGCTCTTTGGTTCTTCTTAATATGAAAGGGAATACAAATTTTCGTAAATGTTCTTTTTGCTCTTTCTCGTCAAACTTATCAATAGGCATAGAAAAATTATGTTTAAAGAACTCTACCGACCCAAGCATACCTGGATTCAAAAAGTTCATTTGAGCATAAATATCAAATGTATTATTCTGCAGCGGAGTTCCACTCAAGCATAATCGGTTTGTTGCCTTTAATAAACCAGCTGCTTTGGTAACTTTACTTGCAGGGTTCTTAATTGCTTGGCTTTCATCTAGAATCACATAATCAAAATTGATCTCAGAGAACATTTTGATATCACTTCTTAAAGTACCATAAGTAGTTATAATAACTTCTACCTGTCCGTCCCCTAAATTCTTTTTAATTCTTGAACCACCATGATGTATTTGGAAAGTCAAAGTTGGTGTGAATTTTTTTAATTCATTCTGCCAGTTAAATAACAAAGTAGTAGGACAAACAACCAATGCTAATAATTTGCCATTCTTCTCTTTTAAATGTTGAAGGAATGACAAGGTTTGAATGGTTTTACCCAATCCCATATCATCCGCTAATATACCACCCCATTGAACTTCATTCAAATAATTCAACCACTGAAAACCACTTACTTGATAAGGTCTTAAAATAGGTGACAAATGAGCAGGAGGATCAATATTTGAAATGGTATATTTTTCTCTAATATTTTCGTACTTGCCTTCTAATTGAAATATTAATTCTTCTTCATCTCTTTGTTGATACAATTCATCTAATACAGAAAAGTGATACTTACTTAATTTCAAAGTATCTGTTTGACCATCCCCTACTTTAAATAATAAAGAATATTTATTTAACCAAGCTTCTGGCAAAACTCCTAAGCTTCCATCCTTTAAAGGAATAAACTGTTGTTTATTAGTCAACATATTTTTGATGTCCTGGATACTAACTTTTTGATCTCCGAAAGAAATATCTACTTTAGCATCAAACCAGTCCGTGTTACTGCTAATATATAATCTTGTTGCAGGCTTAGCCGTATTGAATTTAAATTGCTTTAAGTATTCAGTTCCGAACAAAGGAATTTGACGCTCTTTTAAAGTATCAATGAATAAGAAAAACCAGTTATTCTTTAATACCTCCGCTCCTTTTAATGCCAATACATTCCCTTCATTAGGTCTTATAAAGCCCGAATGTAACTGTTCTATTACATTCATCAATTGTCTTTCACTTGCCAAGTCTCTTTCTAACACTATGATCTTATCTCCTACTTGTTGAATTACATAAGGTTTATCGTCCTTGTTTACAATTATATCATTGTAAACAAATAAAGGTTCAAAGAATAAATAATCATTATTCTCTTTCAAGAAAATTTGTAAAGTTGGTGTAACTCCCTTGATTTTTTCTTGTAAAATTTGATCAAACTCTACTGCATATTTTTTTGCAATGGGCAGCATAGTTGTCTGCAAATATTTAGGCCAGTCTGAAAAAGACACTTCATGAAAACCTTGTGGCATAAATTTTTCCACCCAATTCAAGTCCTCTGCATTTTTCCAAGCAAAAAACTGATGTTGATGTTGGAAAAGAAAATGAGACTTTGCGTGATTGTCCTCAATGGCAACTTGACCATTAGGTAAAATTACTTGAGCGTAAACAATATACTTACCGTCTGCCTTTTCAACTTTAAAGCTAGGCTGTATAGTAGTATACACTAAGTCCGCTTTTTGGATATTAGCAGTAGTGAAAGGTTTGTTATGCGGAATAAAGAAATTGAAAGGATGTTCAGAAAGATCCTTCCAAACTTTGTCAATTTTAGGATGTAAATATTCTTGAATTAATTCTTTTGTTTCGTCAGGTAAACTTGCTTCGTCTGTATGTACAATAGTATCCCAAATTCCTTGGAAAGGAGAATTCTTATTCAGGAACTTAGTCATTTCAGCGGGCTGTAACTTTCTAATTAATTGTAATAAAATTTTATCCTCTTCATTGATTACATTAGGAATTACAAATTTCATAATATCCACTTTCTCCACTTTGCTCACAAATGCAGTGCCTTCGTCATTTACTTCCCCCTTAATTACATTAAAACTAATATAAGGATACGCTGTAGGATGATGTTGCATAACTAATCCAAATCGCTCTGTAATTTTAGTCACTTCTTCCTCTTCGTCGTCATCCATTACATCTGGTAATGGCAGTGGACGCATAGATATTTTCCTTTTCACAAGCTCCGCTGCAGGCTGATCATATTTGTCAGAATACTTACTAGTATTGGCCCCCGAGCCGTCTACCTTTTGAATAGAAGCATCTAAAACCTTTAAATAAGGCTTCCCTTCATGGTAGGTAAATTCAAATTTATTCTTAAGATTGTCTTGTAATGAATAACCATATAAAGACAATAATTTATTCTTTTCTCTATCCCAATTACGAATAGTTTCAAAATAGTCAGACCCTTTAAGTTGAAATAATTGTAATAATAAAACAGTCTTATGTAAACAAAGTGGATACTCCGTTTCCGTTAAACAATCACAAGAAGTATCAAAGAAACGTTCCTCATTTTTTTGAATAATAATATGATTTGTTTTTCCATTTTCATCCATCTCCGCAACTACTTTTTCATTTTCACTAAAAGTGATATGAGGACGAATAGTTTTTAAAGTTTCTTCGGCTTTTTCAAAAGTGAATTTCGAACAAAGCATACGTATGGTCTTTAGATCTAATATTTTTGCTCTTAATAAAGTATGGGTAGTTTTATAGGAAGCTGCTTGATAGTCTAATAAGTTTTTATCTAATAAGTCTTGAATGAAAAATAAAGCCGCAGCTTTATGTCTACATACTTCGGACAAATTATAAGGACAGCCACACCTCAAGGAGAGGGTAGCAGCGTTCGTGAAATTATCAATGGTCACTTTATAATAGGTGCTATATCCATCGTCTTTTACACGACAATGTATGCTTCCAATTAAAGGATCAAATTTTACGAGTTCAATATTTTTAAGCGCGAAAATGCGTTTACCCCTGCGGATAACCTCTTCGGTGCCATAACTGTAAATGTGTTTAACTAAATAGGGTAATGCCATAATAAATAAGAATTACCCTTTGAAAAGGGCAATTTGCAAATGTACGGAATTGTGGGCTATTTACATAATCCTATTCACCAAAGACCCATTTTCATAAATGGGTAAAGAAGGGGCAGTGTCCTGAGAAATACAATATAACATATCCGCTTCTAAGCCATAAGCAGCCAAACGATGCCAATGGGTTACTGTTTTAATGTATTCTGGTAAATTATTTTTATGTTGATTATATAACTGATTGGCCATAAAACTACTATCACAATGAATAGTAAATTCGTCTTTAATAGCTTCAATGACCGCACCAGCAAACAATGCATCTTCTATATTAAATCTATTTTTCCAACCAGAGCATCCTAAAATAACAGGTGCTTTTTGTTGTTTTAAATACTCCACCACCCTAGTTAAATTAGGGAAAGAGCCAGTAATTACTTCCTTAGCGCCTTGTTTTAAGGCCATATGTAAAAGTTTGGTACCATTTGTAGTAGTAATAACAAGGGTTTTGTTCTCAATAAAGGACCTTGGATATTCTGAGGGGGAATTACCATAAGACAACCCTGGAATAATTTTACCGTCTCTTTCCCCTGCAGTAATGCCTCCAGTTTGTTTTCCCATTTCTATACATTGTTCTGCTGAATCAACTGGAATAATTTTAGTAGCCCCATTATATAAAGCAGTAGCCATTGTAGAGGTAGCTCTAAAAACATCAATGATTACTACAATACTATCCTTTACATCGTAAAGGTCTAATAATTGAGGCGTTAAAATTGTATGTAAACTGGGTTTATTGCTTGAAGTACTCATAACTGCAAAGATACAACTTAGGATAATTTTATACGGATTTAAACCTGCTCTTTTGGTTTGTTTAATAATAAAATTTCTGATACCACAATTTCGGTATTTATTCTTTTTATTAAGTTCTTGTCGGTATACGATTTATTTACAATACGCCCTTCTATAGCGACTTCCGAGCCTTTAAATAAATACAGTTCTGCGTAATTTGCTAATTTAGACCAAGCCACTAAATTAAACCATTGTGTTTCGTCAATCCACTCTCCTTTGGCATTTTTGTAACGGTCATTTACTGCAATACTTAAATTGGCCAACTTCTTGTTCTCATCATACAATTTGATTTCAGGAGCGGCACCTAAATGACCAATTAATTGCACTTTGTTTTTAATTGCTTTCATAGATTTATTTTTTGTTGAATACAAAAATGCAT
The DNA here is from genome assembly GCA_943327245.2 of Comamonas sp. lk. GTDB lineage: Bacteria > Bacteroidota > Bacteroidia > Chitinophagales > Chitinophagaceae > Sediminibacterium. The sequence continues at coordinate 26,107 of CALPWK020000001.1, forward strand.
CTAGTTCAAACATTATTTTCAAGTGTTTATTCCATTAAAAAGGGGCTCGAAAGCCCCTTGTATAATACCAAAATAAAATGATTATTTTATTTGAAAGGGAATTTTACCACTTTCGCTTTTACTAAAACATTTCTAATATCAATAAATATTTCTGAGCCTAATTTAGCATGTTCAGTGGCTACATATCCCATTCCTATTGCTTTTCCTAATGTTGGCCCTTGTGTACCTGAAGTTACAGCTCCTATTTCTTTACCAGCTGCGTCTTTGATCACATAATAGTGACGAGGTATTCCGCGGTCTATCATTTCGAATCCAACCAATTTTTTTGCAACCCCATTTTCTTTTTGTGCTTTTAAGAAAGCTGAATTAGTAAATTCTTTTGTAAACTTAGTAATCCATCCAAGGCCTGCTTCAATTGGACTAGTCGTGTCGTCAATATCATTTCCATATAAACAGAAACCCATTTCTAATCTTAATGTATCTCTAGCACCCAAACCAATAGGTTTAATTCCAAATTCAGCACCTGCCTCAAATAAAGCATCCCAAACTTTTGTTGCATTATCATTTTCATCTTCAAAATAAATTTCTACTCCGCCCGACCCAGTATATCCAGTGGCACTCACTAAAACATTGTCAATGTCTAATAATTTTCCTTTTGTAAAACTATAGTAAGGCATATTTAATACATCCATCTGTGTTAATTTTTGAACAATTTGAGTTGCTTTAGGTCCTTGAACTGCAAGTAATGCGGTCCTTGGACTAATATTATGCATCTCAACACCCTTCGTATTATAACTACTAATCCAATTCCAATCTTTTTCGATGTTAGAAGCATTCACCACTAACATGTAAACTTTATTTTTTTCAACACAATACACCAATAAGTCGTCTACAATTCCACCATTTGTATTTGGCAAGCAACTGTATTGTGCTTTACCGTCTTCTAAAACGGAAGCATCATTCGAAGTGACTCTTTGAATTAAATCCAATGCTTCTGACCCTTTTAAAATGAACTCTCCCATATGGCTTACATCAAATACTCCAGCATTGTTGCGCACAGCAGCATGCTCGTCGTTTATGCCAGTATAGCTAATTGGCATATTATAACCTGCAAATGGAGCCATTTTAGCACCTAGTGCAATATGCTTAGCTGTAAAAGGGGTATTTAATACTTCACTCATCATTTTTAATTTTGCTCAAAGGTAAATAAAAGAGCCCCTTCTTTTACAGAAAGGGCTCTTTTGTTCATAAAATAATATTCAACTTAAAATGTGATTTAAAATTAGATCTAGTAAATAAATCTTTCAAGTACCCAATGCAAATCTCCTAATTTAGAAACTGCATCTGGCAACTGAGCTATAGTAGACTTCTTGGCCACTTCTGCACTAATTTTTTCGGTAGCTTTTTCAGATGCCTTGTTTTTTAATGCACGATCGATTTTGTCTAGCTCTTTTTGCTTTTCTTCTCTTGACTTATTCAAATTGTTTTCCAATTGTTCTCTTTCTCTCTTAAGTTCTTCCAATCTTGATTCCATCTCAGAAGGACTGTCGTCATTATCTTGCTGTATAGCATCGTCGTCACGTTTGATTTTTTCTAAACCGGTAGTCGTCATTCTATATTCCACCCCTCTTTCAAAAGAATAAGATTCATTATCCCAATTTTCATCCCATTCGTCTACCCAATTGTCTCTTCCTATATTATCAATGGTTTCAGCTTGTATCCCACGATGATTAACTTTAACATTAATATTAGTTTGAGACCAACCCTTATTAGTGATTTTAATGCGCTTCCCAATAGGCACAGCAATAGTCATGATAATATGTTGATTTCTAAACTTATCCTGCTTAGTAATTGCAATACCTCTGTCCAAGAATATTAAACTGTCTTGTTGCGTAATACCGAAATTGATTTTTTTGGCTAAAGCATTTGCTTCATTCACTGTTTTACCATTACTCATGGTAACATATTTTACTTCAAAACTATCGGTCTTAGATTGTACAATTCGAATTTTTAAATTTCGAACATACTGAGTGTCTTCATCATAAAAATTAAATGGTTCTATATGAAACCATTTTTCTTCATAATATTTCATTTTAGGCTTAGCTGTTACTTCTAAGAAGTCAACACCCGGTTTGTTTAACGAAATGGTAGATTCAGTTGGTTGATTGTGTTTAGAAAAGCTATTACCGATGCTACTAATAAAGTAGAAAAAACAAATCCAACCCAACACCCACAAGGCAATAAAGCTTGACCTAACCCAAATATTAGATTTTTTAAATCCTGCAAGTTTTCTAATTATAGCAGATACAATTCCAATAACAGGCACCCAAATAAAGAAAATAATGGTGCCAATAAATGCAGCAGTTTGTATACCTTCTTCTAAAATGAATTTCTTCAATGGTAACAATCCTGTTGTTGCAACCCCTATTCCAAATAAAGCGGCTAATAAGGATATAAGTATAATACCTAAAACAAAATAAACAAACACTTTAATGGTAATGGTAATAGCTCTTCCAACAAAATGTAAACAACCCTTGTTTTTTTCTGATGATCCACTGTATTGTTCATAATGTGAGTCATTATTATCTTCACGCTTCTCATTAGCGTCCTGCTTCTTCTTATAAAATTCACTACCCCAAGTTTGCGCTCTTTTACTAAATCCTTCCATATCATTTTGAATGGTATTTTTGATACTATTCAGATCCACTTTCTCTCCTACCATTTCTAGTTTATCTGCACTAGTCTTAGCTTCTGGCAAAACCAACCATAAAATAATGTATACAAAAATGGCGCCTGGACTAAAAGTGAGATCTAAAAAATTAGGGAAATCGGGGAACTCCCAAAATTGAAATAAATGTACATGTCTAAAATTAATCACGAATCTAATAAATGGAATCAAAAATAAAATTCTAATAATCCAAACTTGAAGTCCAAAGTATTTTGAAAGTCCAGCACAAACTCCTCCAATCAATTTATTATCAACGTCTCTAAATAAACGTTTTTTAGGCCCCCCTACTTCTTTCACAGAAGAACTTGGAACTGCTATCCACAAAATCAAATATCCTAAAATGTTAATCCCAATTAAGAATATCCAAAGAATCCTTACCACTAGTGGGTCAATATTAAAATAGTTAGCTATACCACTACATACGCCACCTAACACCTTGTTTTTTTCATCACGAAATAAACGTTTTTGATGCGTAGCTGACCATTCATTGCCATCTGTATTCGTTTTGCCATTACTAGCATTATTGTCAGTAGCAGTCGTACTTGCCTCAAACCCATCCTGTGCTTCAAAATCGGCAGGACGTCCAATACTTGCTATAATTGAATTGATAGCAGATTGATCAATGCAAACAGCTCCTTTTTTTAATAGGTCTTCACATAATTCAGCAATACGACATTCAATGTCATTAATGATTTCATCACGTCCTTCTTCATTTTGAAAGTAAGTGCGTAGGCTTTCAATATATTGTTTCAACATTTCGTAGGCTAACTCTTCTATTGGAAGAATACGTCCTTGAAAATTGATATTAATTACTTTGTTCATAAAATATATATTTAAGAAGCTGGTGCTTCTGATGTAGAAATGGGGTTATTATTTTGTGTTAACTGATTCACAGCGCCAGCCATGTCATTCCAAGTTTTTAGTAAAACAGCGAATGCTTCATTGCCCGCCTCTGTCATAACAAAATATTTTCTTGGGGGGCCACTTACACTTTCCACCCATCTGTAGTTTAATAATCCAGCATTTTTCAATCTTGTCAATAAAGGATATAAGGTTCCTTCTAAAATTTGCAAATTGGCCGCTTTCATTTTGTCAACAATATCACTTGGATAAACCTCCCCTTGTTGAATGATGGACAATATGCAAAACTCCAATACGCCCTTGCGCATTTGACTTTGTGTGTTTTGAATATCCATAACTTTAATTTATAGCACAAAGCTAAGAGAGTTTAAGGTACTATGTATCACCAAGTACTAGATAATTTCATAGATTTGAAATAAAAATTCCTAAACTATTGATTTATAATAATTTAGGAATTTAAAAAAATTACGAAAGCTATATGGGAAGGATGAATGGCAGTTTAAAACACGACTAATTCATAAAAATCTTCTTCTTTCAAGTACTTATTTGCTAAGTCTTTTAACTGCTCAGGTTGTATGCTTCTTACTGTTTGAATGGTATTATAAAAATATTCCTCTGTCAAACCATTTAAAATATAGGTTTTCCAACGGCCAATAATTTGGAAAGGCCCGTCTAAATCTCCCAAAAGGGATCCAAGCATATAATTTTTAACTAAATGCAATTCTTCTTTGTCCACCAATTCATTTCTTAAAATGGCCATCTCTTTATACACTTCGTCAATCGTAGCTCTACAAACATCTTTGCCTGCATCCGTACTAATTAACCATGCACAGGCTTGAACATGATTTTGCAAATAACTATGAATGCCGTAAGTATACCCTTTGTCCTCTCTGATATTACTCATTAAACGAGAACCAAAAAATCCACCAAAGATATTATTCAAAACTTGTGTTGGCGCAAAATCTGGATGATGCCTATTGGGAAAATGTCTTGCTATACGAATAGACCCTTGAACGGATGCAGCGTCGTTTACAATACTATATTTTTTTTCGGACGCTGAAATAATGGGATGTGTAATTTCCGTGATCTCCTTTTTATTTAAGGGCAATGCTCCAATATGCTTATTCAGTAAGGCTTGCATATTACTAGGAAATTTTCCAGCCATGAAAATAATACACTTTCCTTCTTTGTAATAAGTATTATAAAAATCAACTAGATCTTCACGTGTTAATTTATTAAAATCTATTTCGGTTGAATATTTACCATAAGGATGTTCAATGCCAAATAAATATTCATCAATTAAACGATTCGCAATAAAATCACCTTTCTTTAGATTCAGCGTTAATCTTTGAATTTGATTTTTCTTATAAATCTCTAACTCTTTTTCAGGAAAGCTAGCATCGGCAACCAATTCACTTACATTTTCTATTACGTCTTTAAAATGTTTAGTTAAACAATGTAAACTAATAGTTGAAGTTTCATTGTAACAGGTTCTATTTAAATAAGCTCCATAAAATTCAAAAGCATCATTTATTTCAAAAGCTGACTTTGTGCTAGTTCCATTTTTCAATAAAAAATTGGTGGCGGCGGCTACCCAATTCTTTTTTTCATAACTATTACCTGCAAAAAAGACCATTTCCATCATCATCACCTCTTCAGCGCCACCCTCATAACCATATACTTCTACCCCATTATCTAAAACGAATTTTTGATAAGGTTTTAATTGAATGTCAAAATCTATAGCGTCTTTGATGAAGGGTGCCGTATTTCTATCTAATACCATAATTTATGATTTGCTATAATAGTATAAAGTGTTTCTATTATTGTCTTGAAAAATTTCACCTGCGGTAGATTGAATTAATTCAGGTGTAACCGCTTGGTATTTTGCTAATTCAGTATTCATTAATTCTCCATCCCCTAATAACTCATAGAATGCTAAACTATGTGCACGATTCATAATACTCATGTCTTCAAAACAAATAATACTCTCTGTTTTGTTAATCACTTTTAGTACCTCTTTCACGTCCAATAATGTATTTTTTATGAGTTCAACTTCATCTAACACAGCTTTCTCAGCAACAGACATGCTCACCCCCTTCACTAATTTTCCTTCAATTACTAATAGTCCAGGGTCCACCGTCCCAAAATGGAAACACTCAATGGAAGAAAATATTTGTTTTACTTTAATTAACTGCTCATACAATCTTGAACTTGCACCGCCTCCTAAAACCTCCGTCAATAAATCGGTTGCATGATATCCTGCATCAAATCGTCCACCCATATGCCAGGTCATCATTAACATATCCATAGGAACGTCAGCACGCACATCCAATGTTCTACTTTTATCCTGCTTAGGCTCTACCGGCAAATTGCGTACATATGGCGCTCCTGCAGGAATAGGGCCAAACCATTTTTCTGATAATATTTTTACTTGTGCTAATGTTACATTCCCTGTAACCACTAAAATCGCATTATTGGGTCTGTAAAATTTGAAGAAAAAATCCTTAACGTCTTGCATAGTCGCCTGCTCCACATGATCTAAAGAAGCTCCTATGGTCATCCACTTATAAGGATGGGTAGTATAGGCTAATGTGCGCATCTTATGCCAAGCATCACCATAAGGCTTATTAATATAATGTTCCTTAAATTCTTCACATACCACTTTACGTTGTACTTCTAAACTTTTTTCACTAAATGCCAAAGACAACATCCTGTCACTCTCTAACCAAAAGGCAGTCTCTAAATTTTCCGCTGGTAATTGACAATAGTAATTGGTTAAATCGTTCGTGGTATACGCATTATTCTCCCCGCCGGCTCTTTGTAAAGGCTCATCGTATTCTGGGATATTTATACTTCCCCCAAACATTAAATGTTCAAATAAATGAGCGAACCCCGTTTTGTTTGGGCTTTCATCCTTTGCACCCACATTATATAAAACATTTACTACTGCCATAGGCGTACTTGTATCTGGATGTACCAGTACCTTCAAGCCGTTTGCTAATTGGAATCTTTCAAATTGTATCATAGAAGGTTCAAAATTAGTCAAATCATTGTATACTAGATATATTAACTTTGTGCTTCTTAAATACCATGTTATGCAATTAGACGAATTATATAAAAAAGCACTGAATTTTGAGTACTTAACAAAAGAAGAAGGTATGTTTTTATTTGAAAACGCACCTTTGGCTGAATTAAGTTATGTAGCAGACGAACTTAGAAAAATACAAGTGCCACATGGTAAGGTAACTTGGCAGATTGATAGAAATTTAAACACGACAAATGTTTGTATTGCTAACTGTAAGTTTTGTAATTTTTATAGAATCCCAGGACATGCCGAAGCTTATATTACCGAAATGGATACCTATAGAGTAAAAATTAAGGAAACTATTGCATGGGGAGGAGATCAGTTATTATTACAAGGTGGGCACCATCCTGAATTAGGATTAGATTTTTATACGAACTTATTTAGACAAATAAAATCAGAATTTCCTGATATTAAATTGCACACACTAGGGCCCCCAGAAATTGCACATATTGCAAAACTAGGTGGCTATACACATACTGAAGTATTAAAAGCATTACAAGAAGCGGGAATGGATTCCTTGCCAGGTGCAGGCGCAGAGATACTAGTAGACCGTGTAAGACGTTTGGTATCCAACGGAAAATGTGGTGCTGACGAATGGTTAGACGTAATGGCTGCAGCACATCAATTAAATATTACAACAAGTGCTACCATGATGTTTGGTCATGTTGAGACTTTAGAAGAACGATTTATTCACTTAATTAGAATACGTGAAGTGCAGGATAAAAAACCTGAAGGTGCAAAAGGTTTCTTGGCCTTTATTCCATGGACTTTCCAAGGTGTTGATACTTTATTATCAAAATTGAGAGGTATTCAAACTTTAACGTCTACCGAGGAATATATTAGAATGATAGCTATTAGCCGTATCATGTTGCCAAATATTAAAAATATTCAAGCCAGTTGGTTAACAGTAGGCAAGGCAACTGCTCAAGTTTGTTTACAAGCGGGTGCTAATGACTTTGGTAGTATTATGTTGGAGGAAAACGTGGTAAGTGCAGCTGGTGCTCCTCATCGTTTCACCTATAAATCAATTCAAGAAGCCATCATAGAAGGTGGATTTGAACCACAATTGAGAAACCAACAATACGAGTGGAGAGTACTTCCTGAGCATATCGAGGAGCAAATTATCAATTATTAGAGTAAGACTGTAACATTTAGATTCCTACTGCGTTATATGTACAAATAGCCAATTTAAAAGGAATGACTGATAAAGAATATAATATTGCAGTAGACTTATACGCCGACGGCGTGTATCGTTTTATTGTAAAAAATATCAGGCATCAAGAAGACGCTAGAGATATCGTCCAAACAGCTTTTGAGAAACTATGGGTAAACCGAACTATTGTAGATTCACTAAAAATTAAGTCCTATTTATTTACCGTTGCGTATCATCAAATGATTGATCATATCAGACAAGGAGCTAAGATGATCACTACCGAAGATTTTGAAACAGTCAATAATCATAGTACTTATCAAAAAGATGGTGAACTAAAGCAATTATTATTGCAAGCAATTAACGAACTCAACCCTACCCAGAAAAGTTTAGTACTATTAAAAGACTATGAAGGCTATAGCTATCAAGAAATTGGAGAAATTATGAGTTTGTCTGAAAGTCAAGTAAAAGTATATTTACACAGGGCTAGATTACAATTAAAGCATAAATTAGTACACCTTGATAAAGTAAGTGCTTAAATGGAACTGAACGAAAAAACATATGAAACCTATTTATTGTCTTATATCGACAATGAGCTGAGTCACTCAGAAAGACTCATGGTGGAACGTTTTGTAAAGTCCGAACCAAAATATACAGCAGCATTAAAAGATTTACAAAATGCAATACTACAACCCGAAACTATTGTATTTGAAGATAAAGCACTTTTATATAGATTAGAAGAAATGAATGCTTCGTTAGACCTTGATTTTAAGAAAAGTTTATACAGAACCGAAACTGCTACTCCGACAACTCCAGTGATATCTTTATGGAATCGAAATGTCCTACGTTACAGCGCTATTGCCGCATTATTTGTCTTGACCATTGGTACTGCTATAATGTTAACTTCAAATAAGGACAAAGCAATTGTCCTATCTGCAAATAATTCTATTCCTGAAGCAAAAAAATTAATTGGAAATATAAATGATGGTATTGTTTCACCGACACAGGCATTGAATTCAAATCAACCAAGTCAAGTGCTTGCTGCAAATACTAAAAGTTCAGTTCAGCTTGTTGGAAAATCCAAAACGGAACCATTCCAGCCTATTTCTATTGGGGTTGAGCATACTATAATTGCGAGCAGTTCAAATACACTGTTTGACAATAAGAATACCCTAGACAATAATACCACACAAGTAGTTGAAGCTATAGAAGCGGTGGCAAGTATAGAAAAAGTGCAAATAAACAAGGATGTAGACTTTTCACCAGTAATTCAAAATACATACCAAGCAGAAAGCTTTGAAGAAATAAATACAAGCGAGCCAGACCGCGTAATTTATATAAGTAGTATTGAAATTGATAGTGATAAAATTAGAGGTTTTACTAGAAGAATAAACGCATTATTTAAAAGAAATAAATCAGACAAACAATAATATAAGCATTATGAAAAAAATTATCTTACCCCTATTTAGCATTTTAATTGCTTTTGGAGCAAATGCACAAAAAGATACTTTGATATCCGTGAATCAGGATACGATTAAAATTGGAAGTCTATTAATTATTAAGGCACAGAATCCTACTGAGAAAAAAGACTGGCAGTCTATGATTGAAAGAGGTGATTTTAAAAACACACAAATTAAAATTGAGCGTATAAAAGGATTTAAAAAATCGAAGACAACAAAATGGTTTGTAATGGACTTGGGGTTCACAAATTATTATGACGCTACTAATTATAAATATGATCCTTCTTTTGTAAGACCTTCCACTGGAACAGCATTGAGTAATAAAAGCTTTAGATTAAATAATGCAAGGTCTAGTAATTTTAATTTATGGATTGTACAACAAAAGATGAAATTAAAGCATCCTGACTTTAATTTAAAATATGGCATAGGATTACAAATGTATAATTTTAGATTCGAGCAGCCTATTAGCTATAGAAACGAGGGAGCTAGTTTTATATATTTAGATAATAAAACATTCAAAAAAGACAAATTGTTTGTTAACTATTTGACCATCCCTGTACAGTTAAACTACCATCCAAAGTCGGACAATAAAAGAGGCTTAAACGCTAGTGCTGGATTGAGTTTTGGTTATTTATTAAATTCTCGTAACAAGCAAATTAGTGGCACTAAAGAAAAGTACAATGGCAATTTTAATTTGAATGATTTTCAAGTTGCAGGAATTGGAGAAGTAGGTATTGGTTCTATCAAACTATACGCTTCTGCTAGTGTAACTAATTTATATGACAGTAAATTATCAAAACAATTTAATTACCCATTCTCTATTGGATTAAGATTTAGTAATTTCTAATAATAGCATTATGAAGCAAACAGTTTTATTTATAATCGGATGGGGACTTGCATTAAATGCCATAGCACAAAATGATACAGTGAGGATTGGTAAAATGGTTATTGTCAAATCAAATATTGAAAAATCCAGCGACTCTAGCAAAGTAAATAAGGAGGATCGTATTGCCATTGGAAGTCCAATTCAAATAAACTTTGAGCGTAATAAGAAAATCAAACAGCTATCCAATGTTGCAACTAGTTATTTTGAATGGGATTTAGGATTTGCCAATTATCAAAATGAAACTCCAGAAAGAGTTTACACTGCTTATACACCTAATATAGCAGCTGGTATTCCAACCCCGGATCAATTGAAATTAAATAATTTAAAATCAAGCAATGTAAATGTTTGGGTTATAAAGCAGCATGTAAATATTTATAAACATTACGTGAATTTAAAATATGCAATTGGTTTAGAAATGTATAATTTAAGATTTGAGCAACCCATAAGTTTCAGAAACGACTTACCTGCTAAAATCAAAATGGACGATATTAATTTTTCTAAAAATAAATTATTCGTAAAATATTTAACCGTACCCCTTCAAATTGATTTTAAAGCTAACCCGAATTACAGGCGTGGCTTAAATGCGAGTATAGGAATGAGTGCAGGTTATTTGCTTAAAGCACGAAACAAACAGATAAGCGAGGAAAGAGGAAAGCAAAAATACAATGGCACATTCAACCTTAACAACTGGCGCATAGCTAGCATTGGCGAAATTGGCATAGGCTCATTCCACTTGTACGGTAGTTATAGTCACACCAATTTGTTTGACAAGAATTTGAGCGACTATACATTTTTCCCCTATGCCTTAGGCGTTAGGTTCTCCAAGTTTTAAACTAGCGTACCAGATTTTAAACTAGCGTATAATATTTTAAACTAGCTTATCAGACCCAAAATAGCTTTGTAATACTTTAGGAATTGCAATCCCAGTTGCTGTTTGATAATTCTCTACAATTGCCGCATAAATTCTTGGCAAAGCTAAAGAGCTTCCATTTAATGAATGGGCAAACTGGGTTTTACCTTCTGCATCCTTAAACCTACACTTCATTCTATAGGTTTGGTATGCTTGGAAATTAGATACACTACTCACTTCCAACCATTTTTCTTGGGCGGCACTATATACTTCAAAGTCATAAGTTATAGCAGAGGCAAAACCCATGTCACCACCACATAATCTTAATATTCTATAAGGTAAGCCCAAGCTAATTAATAAATTTTCAACATGTGCTACCATTTCATTTAATACTTCGTCGCTCTTATCTGGATGTACAATTTGAATAATTTCTACCTTTTCAAATTGATGTACTCTATTTAATCCTCTAACTTCTTTTCCAAAACTTCCAGCCTCTCTTCTAAAACAAGGAGAATAGGCAGTCATTTGAATTGGTAGGTCCGCCTCTTTTAATATGGTATCGCGAAACACATTGGTAACAGGCACTTCAGCAGTTGGTATTAAATAAAAATCGTCTTCGGTAGCATGATACATTTGTCCTTCTTTGTCTGGCAATTGACCAGTTGCAAATGCAGAAGCTGCATTCACCATAAATGGAGGTAAATACTCGGTATAGCCAGCTGCAGTATTAAAGTCTAAAAAATACTGGACCAAGGTTCTTTGAAATTTTGCACCCTTGCCAATATATAAAGGGAATCCGCTTCCAGTTATTTTTGCGCCAGTTTCAAAGTCGACTAAATTATATTGTTTAATTAAATCCCAATGCGGTTTTGCACCTTCATGTAAAGTTGGGATTGCTCCTGCTACTTTAACAACTTCATTCTCCTCAGGTGTTTTACCAATTGGGACAAGTTCATGTGGTAGATTAGGAAATTGCACAATGGTTTTTTGCAATAATGTTTCCACAGCTCCCATTTTTATTTTCAAGGGCTCTAATGCTGTTTTCCAATCTGAAACTGAATTTTTCAATGCTTCCGCCTGGTCTTTCTCCCCTTTTGCCATTAAACCGCCAATTTCCTTAGACGCAGCATTTACTTTAGACTGAATATCATCAAAACCAGCTTGTAATAGCTTTCTTTCATCGTCCATAGCAATAACAGTATCTACTAAATCAAGATTAGCAAAATGTTTGATAGCTAACTTCTTTTTAGCCAATTCGGCGTTTTGACGCAAATAACTTACCTGTAACATGTCAAATAATTTTGGCAAAGATAATCAAACAGACGGTGAACGCATCGATATCCCCTACCTTTGCTAGATAAAATGAAAAACAGTGATTATGGCATTGGTAGCAGACGATTTTCAGAGCAGATGGTGGAATTTGGAGAAAAAGCTAATGGACCGATTTGGTAAGAAACCAGACGTAGAAGCCATTTTGTTTTTAATAGGCCTTCAAGAAACTGGGCTATCCCAGGAAAAAATTAGCAAGGAGCAGAAGCAGGATCTAATGCATGTTGCTATATGTACTATATTGACTTCTAGTGGCTATTATTTGGTAGAAGGCAAGGATCAAGAGGGCTGGCCCCATTTTAAACAGCTCCAAAATTTGCCCGTAATGAATATGATAGAACAGGAAGCTTTTTTAAAGGACCACATTTTATTGTATTTTGACAATAATCAGTTCTAGCAGATTGGTTTTTTAGTGTTTTTTATGAATCTTTGCAACAATTAAAAATTTACATATGCAATTCCCAGCAGACTTACGTTACACAAAGGATCACGAATGGATTAAAGTAGAAGGTAATACTGCTACTATTGGTATTACAGATTTCGCTCAAAGTGAATTAGGTGATATTGTATATGTTGACATTAATTCAGTAGGATCAAGCTTAGCTGCAGAAGCAGTATTCGGAACAGTGGAAGCAGTAAAAACTGTAAGTGATTTGTTTTTGCCAATAGCAGGAACCGTTGCAGAAGTTAACCCAGCTTTAGCAGGACAACCAGAATTAGTTAATACAGACCCTTATGGTGCAGGCTGGATGGTTAAAGTGACTGTCAGCAATGTTGCCGACGTAGATGCTTTATTGTCAAGTGAAGACTACGCAAAGTTGGTACACTAATTTAGTTTATCCATGAAAAGAAAACTTTGGGTAATTGCCGAAATAAGCATTGTCTTTTTTTTATTGAGTCTACCGGGAAGTCAATTTCCAAAACAAGAAAGTAGTTTTCCTATTGATAAAATTGTGCATGTTATTTTATTCGGTTCCCTTGTTTTTTCTTTTTTGTTTTACTACGAAAAATCGTCCATCGCTTTCTTTAAAACCACTAGAGCTAAGGCATACACCATATTGCTATGTATTTTGTATGGAATAGGTATGGAATTTTACCAAAAGTATTATGTGCCATCACGTGGGTTTGAAACAGCAGACATGCTAGCAGATGCTATTGGAGCTTTAATAGCGTTACCCTTATTTGAATGGTTAAAAAAACTAAAAAATAAATAATGGGTATTGAACAAGATATACAACAGTCTAGTTTTAGAAATGAATACCAGAAAATGGGTATCAATCTCATTTTTACAGCCAATTGGTTGAATGAACATATTGGTCGTATACTTTCCAATGAGGAAATTACACATCAACAATATAATATCTTAAGAATTCTTCGTGGTTCGGATAAACCACTAAGTACCCTACAAATTAGGGCACGCATGTTGGATAAGATGAGCGATACTAGTAGAATTGTAGACAGACTTGTGGTTAAAGGATTTGTTGATAAAAATTCCTGTGAAAAGGACAAGCGATTGGTGGACATTACACTTTCAAAAAAAGGACACCAACTGGTGGACTCCTTAGATAAATTCAACCAACAAATTGATGCGCTATTAATGGGTGTGAGTGAAAAAGAAGCCACTACCCTAAATCAAATTCTAGACAAATTACGTACGCAATTAGACAAATAATAAGGAATGACAAAGCGAATTACTAGCACCCTACTTTTAGTGGGATTTTTTTTATTGGCTAAAGCACAGCCTAGCAAGAACGACAAAAATGTATTTGAATTTAGAGGCGTTTGGATTGCTACCGTTGAAAATATCGATTGGCCAAGTAAAAGAGGCTTAAGTAATGCCGATCAAAAAGCTGAATTCATTGATTTATTAGACAGGCATCAAAGAAATGGTATGAATGCCATTGTGATGCAGATACGTCCATCTGGAGATGCTTTATACCCTTCTGCTTTAGAGCCATGGAGTGAATATTTAATGGGGAAACAGGGATTAGCCCCTAGCCCTTTTTATGATCCATTAGCTTTTATGATAGAGGAGACCCATAAAAGAGGAATGGAATTTCATGCTTGGATAAATCCTTATAGAGCGGTATTTAATGTAAATAAATCAAGTGTCGCATTAACACATATCACTAAAATTCATCCTGAATGGTTTGTGACTTATGGAGATAAAAAATACTTTAATCCAGGTATACCCGAGGTTTGGCAATTCACTAATAGAGTCGTAAAAGATATTGTAAGCAGATATGAGATTGATGCAATTCATATGGATGACTATTTCTATCCTTATAAAATTCCAGGAAAGGAGTTTCCAGACCAAGCGGCCTACTTAAGAAATACAAGGGGCTTAAATAAAGAAGCGTGGAGAAGAAGCAATTGCGATAGTATTATAAGACAATTAAATGTGACTATTCATCAAACAAAAGCGGCTGTGCAATTTGGAATTAGTCCTTTTGGTGTTTGGAGAAATAAATCACAAGACCCAAGAGGTAGTAATACAAAAGCAGGAGTAACGAACTATGATGAATTATATGCTGATATTCTTTTGTGGCTAGAAAAAGGTTGGATTGATTATGTAGTCCCACAATTATATTGGGAACATGGACATACTTTAGCAGACTATGATGAACTGGTTAAATGGTGGAACGACAATAGTTATGGTAAGCAATTATATATTGGTCATGGTATTTATAGAGCTGGAAGTAATACCACATGGAAAAATCCAAATGAGATTCCTTATCAGATCAATAAATTGAGGTCTTTACCTAATACTGGAGGGAGTGTATATTTTAGCAGTAGCAGCTTTAAAAATAACGCTAATGGATGGAATGATAGTTTACAACAACACTATTATGTAAACCCAGCAATATTGCCTTCTGTTTTACCGCAATATCAAATGGAGTCCCCTGTAATCACAAAGACAGGTGGGCAAACCTATCAAATTGGAACTGCTGGCTCAAAGCCCTTAAAAGCATTTGCCATTATTCAGAAACAAGCTGGGGTATATACAGTAGCTACTATGATCCCTGCTGACGCAAAAATTATTAATTTAAATGCATTAGGAGTTATTAGAAAAGTCGGCAACCAATACTGGATAATTGCCATTGGCAAACAAAATCAAATTAGTGATTATATATTAATACCCTAATTCGAATTAATCGAATATGCGTTTTAAATTAATACTTTGATTAGAATTGATAATTAATGGAACATGCTCTACCACCGTCATATCATTGTCTAGTCCAAATGCTTTTTGGTCACTTTGTGCTAAATGTTTGATATTAAAATAAGTGTCCATAATAAAGTCTTCTCTGAATGTTAATTCATTTTCAATAGAGAAGAAACTTTCAATAATAACATAAGTAATATCAGTATGAAAGTCTTTACTCTTTAAAGATTCGTATTTACTGTAGATTCCTAATTCTTGACATTCATTCAATTCTTGCATTACTTTCTTGAAACAAATGTTAATACGAGGTTGAATCCTGAAACCAATCTTAAAGTCAACTCTCATAACTTTATCGTCCACTAATTCACGAATTGAATATTCCATTCCATAGGGAGAATCGGTTCTGTCAATATGAATAAACCAATAAATGTCGGCACGTTTTGGCTTACGATTTAATATTGAGTCAATTATACGATGCTCAATTTCACGATAGTTATTTGCCTTAGTTAAATAAACCAAATGAGTCGCGTACTTTGGAATGTCCTTATCTGCACTCAAATCCGTTAATTGGCTTAAGTAATCTTTTAATTTTACAAAGTCTAAATAACGATTCGTGATTTTTCTAGCACGATGCCAAATCATCATAACAAAAATCATACTGAAAGAAAATATAAAAGTGATATAGCTTTCTTTGATTTTTACCACATTAGCAATAAAAAAAGAAATTTCAACAATACTGAAAATAAAAATAATTACAGCAACTACTGCTTGACTCCATCTTCGAACATTCAATAAATAAAAATTAATTAATACAGTGGTCATCATCATTGTGATAATGATGGAGAACCCATAAGCTCCTAGCATATGCTCACTTTTTCTAAAGTACAAGAGCATAGTCACACAACCTACCCATAATATTAAATTCAAGCTTGGTATATAAATTTGTCCTTTTTGATCCGTAGGAAATTTTACTGTAACACGTGGCCAAAAGTTCAAACTAATCGCTTCATTAATTAATGTAAATGATCCACTAATTAATGCTTGACTAGCTATAATTGTTGCAATGGTAGCAATACCAATACCTATTAACAAAAACCAATGTGGCATAATCTCAAAGAAAGGGTTAATACCATTAGACACAGTTCCAACATGATTCAATAACCATGCACCCTGCCCCATATAGCTCATCACCAATGCAAATTTTACGAAAATCCAACTTACTTGAATATTTTTACGGCCACAATGTCCTAAGTCACTATACAAAGCCTCTGCACCAGTGGTACATAAAAACACCGCTCCTAATAACCAAAACCCTTTAGGGTAATTTATTAATAAGTCTAAACCATAATAAGGATTCAATGCTTTTAGGATGGCAAAATTCCCAAACACTTGTATCAAGCCTAAAATTAAAATCATTGAAAACCAAAGCAACATAATAGGTCCAAAGGCAAAACCAATAATTTTTGTTCCAAAACGTTGAAAGAAAAAAAGTAATGAGATAATAGTTAATACAATACCTACTGTTAAATTATTACCAGGCACAATCACTTTTTCTAAACCTTTAATACCAGCTAATCCTTCAATTGCTGAAGAGACAGAAACGGGTGGAGTTATCATACCGTCCGCTAACAACATGGCTGCTCCTAAAATTGCAGGAATGTAAATCCATTTTACATAGCGACGAATTAACGCAAACAAAGAAAATATACCACCTTCTCCACGATTGTCAGCTCTTAAGGTTAAGAAAACGTATTTAAAAGTAGTTTGTAAAGTAAGCGTCCAAAACACACAAGAAATGGCACCATAAATTAATTGTTCTGTGATTACTTTATGATTAATGATAGTGCTAAATACATACAATGGAGAAGTTCCAATATCACCATATATAATTCCTAAAGTAACTAATAACCCTGCGACAGAAAGTTTGTGCGCGTGTCCACCAGATGTTTGTGCCATGAAATAAATAAATGAGAAGCAAAGTTTACGTTTTTTAATAGAACTAAATGATTTGCCGGCAACTATTTTGAAAATATTTTTTGGAAACTAAGGCTTGTAAGTACCCCATTTTTCTTCTATGGCTTTAACCCTAAAATCAAAAATGTCTTTAAGTTGCTTTTTAATGAACAAGCCATTGGCGATATCCCCTAAAAATCCCATAGGAATCTTATAATGTACAATGTCTTCCATAGCTACTCCACCTGGAATTGTTTTAAAATGATGCTGGTGGTGCCAAAGACTATAGGGTCCAAAGCGTTGTTCATCAACAAAATACTTACCTTCTTCCACATGCGTGATTTCGGTCATCCAATACATTGGGATGTTTAAAACTGGAGAAACCGTGTATTCAATAATTTGACCAGGATACATTTTTTCACCATGGTGCTTACTTATTATATTGAACCCCATATGGCTGGGGGTAATTTTAGCCAGATTGGCAGGGCTACTAAAAAAATCCCATGCTTCCGTTAAGGAGATAGGCATTTCTTGATACGTATGAAGGGTATATACTTTTGACATAATAATATAACAAGCTAAGCAGGTTTTTGTTGTACGATTTAGCTATAAAGCCATTAATTTTATCCCATGATTAGCAAATTGGAGCAACAAAAGGCATTTGATGCAGTTTATGAAGGTTTAAATGAACAACAGAAAATTGCAGTAGACACCATTGAAGGGCCCGTAATGGTAATTGCAGGACCTGGAACTGGCAAAACACAAATATTAGGCGCACGCATTGGTAAAATATTGTTGGAGACTGATACGCCCCCCGAAAACATACTTTGTTTAACTTATACGGACGCCGGTGCCATTGCCATGCGTAAACGTTTGATGGATTTTATTGGAACTGCTGCTTACAAAGTAAATATCTCAACTTTTCACTCTTTTTGCAATGACATCATTCAAGATAATCTATCTCTATTTGAAAAGCCAAGCTTGGATCCAATTTCTGAATTAGAAAAAATTGAACTACTTAAAAAACTAATAGATCAATTTGATAAAAATAATCCGCTAAAAAGATACAGAGGGGATGTATATTATGAAATGGGTAACCTAAGCAAATTGTTTAGTGCCATGAAAAAGGAGGGATGGAACGTTTCTTATTTAACGAATCAGATAGACCAATATATTAAGGAGATTCCTTTAAGAGACGAGTTTGTATATAAAAGAAAGTATAAACAATTTGAGGCAGGTGATTTAAAGCAGGGCTTAGTGGATGTAGAATTGGAGAAAATGGAGAAATTAAAAGCCGCAGTTGTTTCGTTTGATAGTTACCAGCAGCTCATGAAGGAGCATTGTAGATATGACTTTGACGATATGATAAACTGGGTGATTAATGCATTTAAAGAAAATAAGAACTTATTAGCACAATACCAGGAACGCTTTTTATATATACTTGTAGACGAATTTCAGGATACTAGTGGCACCCAAAATGAATTGGTGCAATTATTAGTAAACTATTGGGATCAACCTAATTTATTTGTCGTAGGTGACGACGATCAAAGTATATTTAGATTTCAAGGTGCTAACGTAGAGAACATGTTACATTTTCAACAACAATATAAAGACGATATTGTCAATATTGTTTTGGAGAATAACTATCGATCCACACAACCTATACTAGACGCCTCCACGCAAGTGATAAATCAAAACCAGGAAAGATTAATTAATAAAATAGAAGGGTTGTCCAAAAATTTGATTGCTGCATTGCCAGAAAACAAATTACTCAATAACGCACCTAGCATTATTCAATACAATGACCCACAGGAAGAAATGATGGACATTGCAGAACAAGTTACACAATTAATTAATGGCGGAGTGGCCCCTAAAGAAATAGCAGTATTATTTAAGGAAAATAAATATGGTACAGAGATTGCACATTTTTTACAACAAAAAAATATACCAATATACAGCCGACGCACCGCTAATTTATTTGACCAAACACTCATACAACAAATATTAAAAATACTAGACTATTTAGCATGCGAATGGGACCAGCCAAACGAAGGAGCCAATATTTTATTTGAAATACTTCATTTCAAATGGTGGCATATATCCCCTATAACTATTGCTATGCTTACGGTAGAAGCAAATCAGTTAAAATATGGTGCTCCTGAAAATACATTCAGAAAAGTACTAGTAGACAAGACACAGGAAGTACAAACTGATTTATTCGCTAAAGGCGGATTAGAAAATGTAGCGAAAGCAGTACACGTTTTAGAAGACCTCATTGGACAGGTTCCCAATGTGACTTTATTAAATTTGATTGAGCAAATACTTCAAAAGACAGGCATTATACAATCCATTCTAAGTGGAGATAATAAAGCAGAAGCCTTAGACATGGTGACTCACTTTTTTGATTTTATTAAAGACGAGACCCACCGAAAACCCAGCTTAAATTTAAAGGACTTAGTAGACATGTTGCGCTTAATGAAGCGAGAGGAAATACGTTTGCCTTTGCCCATTACTACAGGCAGTGAGGCGGGCGTTAACTTGCTAACTACACATGGTAGTAAGGGACTAGAGTTTACTTATGTATTTTTAGCTGGAACAAATGCACAGTTTTGGGAAAAGAAAAGAAGTACCGCGAGTGCGGGATACAAATTGCCAGACACTGTATTGAGCACTTTAGAACATGCGGATGATAAAGAAGAATTAAGAAGACTATTTTATGTTGCAATTACCAGAGCTAAGAAGCATTTAAATATCTCCTTTAGTAAATATAAGTCTGACGGTAAGGAAACGGAACCTAGTCAATTTTTAGTTGAATTGTTAGCAGGAAAAGAAGGATTAATTGCACAAAAAACAATTGAAGCATCTATTAAATTACAATACAAATTACTTCGTTTACAAAGCAGGCAGCGTCCAGCTATTGAACAATTAGAGGCTGATTTTATTCAACCAAAATTGGAAAAATTTTCCATGAATGTAACAGCGTTGAACAATTATTTAAAATGTCCACTTCATTTTTATTATAATAGTTTGATTCGGGTGCCTTCTGGCAAATCTGAAGCAACTACATTTGGCTCTGCCATACATGACGCATTGAATAAGCTCTTCAAAAAAATGCAAGAGGCTAACAGTGTGTTCCCTGACAAACAAAGTTTAATAACAGACTTTGAATACTATATGAAAAGGCATAGAGAAGCTTTCACTAAACAAGAATTCAAAGACCGAATAGAATTGGGC
The DNA here is from genome assembly GCA_943327245.2 of Comamonas sp. lk. Lineage (GTDB taxonomy): Bacteria > Bacteroidota > Bacteroidia > Chitinophagales > Chitinophagaceae > Sediminibacterium. The sequence goes on from CALPWK020000001.1 coordinate 46,809, forward strand.
GAAACTGTATTGATTAATTACTATGATTTTTATGTTAGCTCTTGGAACAAAGTAGTGACCACCGAATATCGAATAAATAATGTAGTAGTGAAAGACATTCCACTAAAAGGTGCCATTGATAAAATTGAATTTAATGGTAAAGAAGTGGTGGTGATAGACTATAAAACCGGAAATATTGACAATGCAAGAGAGAAACTAAAAGGCCCCAATGAAAAAAATCCAGATGGTGGTGATTATTGGAGACAAGCAGTATTCTACAAAATACTATTAAACCACCATCCTAAAAATTGGCAAGTGAGTAGTGCCGAATTTGACTTTGTAGAACCCAATAAGAAAAAAGAATTTGAAAAAATTGCCATTAGTATAACCGAGGCTGATATCACTACAGTAAGTCAACAAATTCAAATGGTTTGGGAGAAAATACAAAACAAAGACTTCTATACCGGTTGTGGGAAAGACGAATGTCATTGGTGTAATTTTGTAAAAACGAATGAACTAGCAGTAGCCTTACACGATATACAAGCAGATTCAGAAGAAGACGAAAAAAACTAGTAATTTTGTACCCTCTATGAAGCATACCTTGAATCCCGGAAAAATAGCCATTGGATCCCTATTTATATATGTATTACAATTAGCGGTAGGCTGTGCCAATATTGTACCCCCTGTTGGTGGGCCAAGGGATACTATTCCACCCTATTTAACCATTGCAAGACCCAAGGATTCTGCAACAGGTATTAAACCAAAAGAAATTCAATTGGTATTTAGTGAGTACATTAATACAACCGACTTACAAACTAATTTTATTATTTCTCCAAGCATAAAAACCACTCCATTAATAGATTCCAGGCTGAATGCCATTAGAATTAGAATTAATGATAGTTTAGTTCCGAACACAACTTATAGTTTACAATTTGGAAATGCCATAAGAGATGTAAACGAAGGAAATATTGCTAAAAACTATACTTATGTTTTTAGTACAGGAGACCATATAGATACTGGTACATTTAGGGGTAACGTTCATATTGCAGAAACTGGCAATATAGATAGTACTTTAATTGTGGTACTTCATCCAATAAATAACGACACAGCTATTTACAAAAATAGTCCGCAGTATTATAGTAAAATAAATGGGAAGGGGAAATTTGAATTTAAATTTTTACCCTACCAATCCTTTCAGGCTTTTGTAATTCCTAATGACTACAATAAAAAGTATGACGATAGTACTAAATTATTTGCTTTTTTAGATAGTCCTATCCATATAACTGCCGCTACTGACACGCAGGACCTATATGCTTTTCAAGCCTATAAAAAAATAGAAAATAAAAAAACAGTAGCAGGTGCAGGATCGAAAATTACAAAAACAAAAAGCAGTACATTAAAGTACAATAAGTTAATGGAAGGAGGGGATCAAGATTTATTGAATCCTTTACAACTAGCATTTGATGGTCCAATAAAATTAAATGACAGCTTTCCTATATTGCTTTGCGACACAAACAACAAGCCGATAATGGGCTATACTATTAGTTTAGACAGCAGTAGTAGAAATTTATTAATTAATTATCCATGGGAGGAGCAAGCTAAATTTCACTTAATCATTCCGAAAGGAGCGGTATATGATACTAGTTTTAATACAATACAAAAATCTGATACCTTAAAATTTGCTACCAAATCCGAAGCAGCTTATGGCTCCTTATTAGTTAGACTTAGTGGATTCCAACAAATTAAAAATCCAGTTTTACTATTTACACAAGAGGATAAAGTGAAATATAGTTTTCCTATTACCCAATCCCTAATAAGGATTCCAAAAATTTTACCAGGAGATTTTATTTTAAAAGTATTAGAAGACAACAATTATAATGGGAAATGGGACACCGGAAAATTTGGTAAAATCAAAATGCAACCTGAACACGTAATCCTTAATGGAACCACTATAAACATTAAAGCCAACTGGGATAATGAGTTTAATGTGGTGATTAATAAGTAATTTTACCATTCACAAATTTGTATGCAATTACCTTCTACCTTACTTGAAAATGCAGTGGCTGAATTCGCCAAACTTCCGGGTATTGGAAAAAAAACTGCTTTACGTTTGGTATTACATTTATTAAAACAAGACCTTCAAGTGACCACTCATTTTGGAGAGATATTGACAAAAATGAGAAAGGAAATTCAATTTTGTCAGCGATGTTATAATATTAGCGATGGTACCATTTGCTCCATTTGTGCCAATTCTGGAAGAGCTAAAGACACTATTTGTGTGGTAGAAAATATAAGAGACGTAATAGCCATAGAAAACACACAACAATATAATGGCACTTACCATGTTTTAGGAGGAATTATTTCCCCATTAGACGGTATTGGACCCGATCAATTAACAATAGAACCATTATTAGATCGTATCAAGAATGACCAGGTAGTGGAGTTGGTATTTGCGTTAAACCCTACTATTCAAGGAGATACAACCATATATTATATACAGAAAAAGATGGCTGGCATTTCTTGCCGTATTACCACCATCGCCAGAGGCATTGCTTTTGGGGGGGAATTAGAGTATGCCGACGAAATGACTTTAGGAAAGAGCATTTCAAATAGACAACCTATACAACAGTATATAAAATAGGATAATTAATTAGATTTACTTAATTTTGATGTTCAAACACCGACTTATGAAAAAATTATTACTGCTACTTACCGCCCTTATTGTTATGAACAGCATGCAATTACAAGCGCAAGAAAGCTACAGTACTAAAGCAGCAGTAGTTCATTTTAGAGCAGTGGACGACGACGATATAGATGCAGTAAATAAAAATGCTGTAAGTCGTCTAGAATCCAATGGTAAATTGAGTTTCATAATGCTTGCCAAGGATTTTAAATTTGATATGGAGAAAATGCAACAGCATTTTAATGAGGAATATATTGAAAGTGATAAATTTCCAAGAGCCTTATTCAATGGTCAAATCACTAATTTCAGCACTGTGAATTTAAAAAAAGACGGCAAATATCCAATAACTGTGACAGGGAATATGCAGGTACATGGGGTTAATAAAACCATGCAGACGACTGGATTAATAGAAGTAGTGGGTGGTATTCCAAAAGCCTCCGCTAGATTTACCGTTACTTTAAAAGATTTCGGAATTGGTGGCATATTAATCAAAATGGTTGCTGACAAAATAAATATCGACGTCACTGCCACTTATCAATAGGGCCTTAATTTGGCTACAAGCTATTAGTATACTAACTTTGCTCCGCATTGCAGGTGGATTTGTTTATTGTTCAACCTGCCATCCGTAAGGAGAAAAGAACTAATAAACGATACACATATATCGACCCCGCTTTATTATTAGATTCTTTGAACTCTTTTGGATGTTGCATAAAAAAATAATTATGTCAATACAAGAGTCACTTAAAAAAAGAATATTGGTTATTGATGGTGCCATGGGTACCATGATTCAACGCCATAAATTAACAGAAGAAGATTACCGAGGAGAAAGGTTCGCTAACTGGCCTTCCGACCTTAAAGGTAATAATGACTTACTATGCCTTACCCAGCCAGCTATTATTACTGGAATACATTTACAATATTTAGAAGCAGGTGCAGACATTATAGAAACCAATACCTTTAGTAGTACCTCTATTGCTATGGCAGACTATGATATGCAAGCACTTGCCTACGAATTAAATGTGGCTGCAACTAAATGTGTGAGAGACGCTATTAATCAATTCAAGTCAAAGCATCCCAATGCTTCAGAAAAATATATTGCCGGGTCAATTGGGCCATTAAATAAAACCTTGAGTTTATCTCCTGACGTAAATAATCCAGGATACAGAGCAGTTACATTTGATGAAGTTGTTATTGCTTATACAGAACAAATAAAAGGATTAGACGATGCAGGAGTAGATGTGTTATTGGTAGAAACTATTTTTGATACCTTAAATGCAAAAGCTGCCATTTTCGCTATCAAAGAATATTACCGACAAATTGGTAAAGCAGAACTACCTATTATGATAAGTGGCACCATAACCGATGCATCTGGAAGAACATTAAGTGGACAAACTTTAGAAGCATTTTATACTTCTGTTGCACATGCGAATCCTTTAAGTGTAGGACTAAACTGCGCATTAGGGGCACAGGATATGAGAAGTCATATTGAAGAGCTTTCTCAAATTGCAACTTGTTATACATCTGCATATCCTAATGCTGGATTACCAAATGCAATGGGAGAATATGACGAAGCACCGCACCAAACAGCACACTTCATTGAAGAATGGGCAAAGAATAATTTTGTGAATATTGTAGGTGGTTGTTGTGGGACCACACCAGATCATATTAAACATATGGCTGACAATGTAAGAAGCATTGCCCCAAGACCATTACCAATTGTAGACGCAACTATTTAATATCATTAGAGTTAATAACATGAGTGAACATATACATATCAAGCCTTATTTAAGATTAGCAGGACTAGAACCATTAGTAATTCGTCCTGAAACTAATTTTGTAAACGTAGGAGAAAGAACAAACGTAACCGGTTCTAAAAAATTTGCTCGATTAATTAGAGAAAATTTATATGAAGAGGCTTTGTCTGTAGCAAGACAACAGGTGGAAAGTGGCGCTCAAATTATTGACGTAAACATGGATGATGCTTTATTAGAAGGTGTTAAAGCCATGACTACTTATTTAAACTTATTACAAAGCGAACCCGATATTGCACGTATCCCAATTATGATTGATAGTTCCAAATTTGAAATTATCGAAGCAGGATTAAAATGTGTTCAAGGAAAATGTATCGTGAACTCTATCTCTATGAAAGAGGGGGAAGCGAAATTTATTGAACAAGCTCATATTTGTAAAGCCTATGGAGCTGCGGTTATTGTAATGGCATTTGATGAAGTTGGACAGGCGGATACCAAAGATAGAAAAGTTGAAATTTGCGCGCGCGCTTATAAAATATTAGTTGAACAAGTAGGATTTGATCCTCAGGATATTATTTTTGATCCTAATATTTTTGCAATTGCAACTGGTATTGAGGAACATAATAATTACGCTGTTGACTTTATTGAAGCAACTAAAATTATTAAACAAAAAATGCCATTAGCAAAAGTGAGTGGTGGTGTTTCGAATGTTTCTTTTTCTTTTAGAGGTAACGATGCTGTTAGAGAAGCCATTCATGCTGTATTTCTATACTACGCTATCAAAGCAGGAATGGATATGGGCATTGTAAATGCTGGCCAATTAGAAATATATGACGAAATTGAACCTACCCTTCGTAATTTATGCGAGGATGTAATTTTAAATAGGAACAATGATAATAACGAAGCCACTGAAGCATTGATTCAATTTGCAGATGATGTAAAAGCTAAAGGTGCAGACGCAGGGCGTGTAGCGGAAGATAATAATATTAAACTTGCTTGGCGTTCAGGAACAGTGCAAGAAAGACTAGCGCACTCTTTAATAAATGGTATCACCGATTTTATAGACGCAGATACAGAAGAAGCAAGATTACAATATAGCGCACCTTTAGAGGTCATAGAAGGCCCCTTAATGGCCGGCATGAATCAAGTGGGTGATTTGTTTGGAGCGGGGAAAATGTTTTTACCTCAGGTAGTGAAAAGTGCTCGTGTAATGAAAAAAAGTGTGGCGGTCTTAACCCCATTTATTGAAGCGGAGAAAGAAAGATTAAAATTAGCTTCTGCTACACCAGGTGGAAAATCAAAAGGTCCTGCTAAAATTTTATTAGCAACAGTAAAAGGTGACGTACATGATATTGGAAAGAATATTGTAGGCGTGGTATTAGGCTGTAATGGATATGAAATTATTGATATTGGAGTAATGGTTCCTGCTGACAAAATATTAGCAGAAGCAGTGAAGCATGAAGTAGATATTATAGGACTGAGTGGACTCATTACCCCTTCCTTAGACGAGATGGTGCATATTGCAAAAGAAATGAAACGTCGTGGAATGACTATTCCATTAATGATTGGTGGCGCAACCACAAGTAGAATGCATACTGCGGTAAAAATTGCACCTGAATATAATGATGGTGTAATACATGTACTAGACGCCTCTAGAAGTGTTACTGTTGCTGGATCTTTATTAAACAAGGATCAGAAAGGACCATTCTTAGCAGAATTAGAATCGGCTTACTTACAACTAAAAACTGACTTTAATAATAAGAAAACAATAAAGCAGTCTTTACCCTATCAAGAAGCGTTGAAAAATAAAATGCCAATTGACTGGAAGAATTTTGAAGCAGTAACTCCTAGCTTTACAGGAAATAAAGCAATTGAAATAACCGACTTGTCTGTATTGGTTGATTATATTGACTGGAAGCCATTTTTCATTGCATGGGAATTGCATGGTAATTTCCCTGCCATCTTAACAGACGAAAAAGTGGGAGAAGTCGCAACTAAACTGTACAGCGACGCCAGGGCCTTATTAGATACTATTATTAAAGAAAACTGGTTGACTGCAAAAGGGGCGGTAGGATTTTGGCCAGCAACTGCAGAGGGGGATGATATTCTTATTCAAACCGAAGACAACCAAGTTGAATTACACTTCTTAAGACAACAAGCTAAAAAAGCGGTAGGTCAACCTAATTTTTCTTTAGCAGACTTCATTTGTCCAACAACCGAAAATAAAAAGGACTTCCTTGGTGCTTTTGCGGTAACCATTCATGGTATTGAAAAACACATCAAGGCTTTCGAAGCACAATTAGACGACTACAATAAGATTATTTTACAAGCATTAGCAGACCGTTTAGCGGAAGCTTTTGCGGAATTCTTACATGCTAAAACAAGAACTGAATTCTGGGGATATGCGAAAGATGAAAAGTTAGGCAACGAAGAATTAATAAAAGAAAACTATGTTGGTATTCGTCCGGCACCAGGCTACCCTGCTTGTCCAGACCATACAGAGAAGTACAGTTTGTTTGAATTATTAGACGCTGAAAAACATACAGGCATTACCTTAACAGAAAGCTTAGCTATGTATCCAGCATCTAGTGTTTGTGGTTGGTATTTCGCAAATGCACAAAGCCAATATTTCGGTCTAGGCAAAATACAGCAAGACCAGGTTATTGACTATGCAAAAAGAAAGAAACAAACCATGGAATATATCACACGTTGGTTGCAGCCAGTAATTGATTAATAAAATTTTACTTCTCGAATAACCACCATAAACGTTTAGGCTTTTTGGCCTTATAATTTGTACCCATATAAGTTTTTATATAGGTGATTGCCTCTTCTGTATCATCCGTGAATAAAATAAAGTTTTTGTCTTCTGGCGAAATAGTACCACCTGCTATCATATGTTCCATCCAATGTTGGAATGGTTCATAATAATCCTTTCCCATAACTACAATTGGGAAATCTTTAATCACTTTTGTTTGGATTAAAGTGAGTGTTTCAAAAAACTCATCCTGAGTGCCAAAGCCACCTGGCATGATTACAAAGGCATAGGAATATTTTACCAATAAAACTTTGCGGACAAAAAAGAAATCGATTGTAATAGCATTATGCAGATAAGGATTAGGCAATTGTTCATAGGGTAGTTTTATATTACAACCTATTGATTTTCCATTACTTTCGAATGCCCCTCTATTAGCAGCTTCCATAATTCCAGGACCGCCGCCAGTTATGGTTGCAAAACCTGCTTCTGCAATCTTCTTCCCCATCTCTCTTGCCAAAATATAAAAAGGATGATCTTCCTTAAATCTTGCCGATCCAAAAACCGTAATACAGGGCCCAATAAAATGAAGTGCTCTAAACCCTTTTATAAATTGAACAAATATATCTAAAGCAAAAGTTAATTCATGCCACCTTGACTTAGGTCCTTCTAAACCATAGGATTTCACAGCAGGTATAATGCGTCGCTTTAAGCCACTTTTAGAGTCCTCATTCATAATCTTACTAATTAACAAATTCAATTATCTAAAGTTAAAATAAATTATGAAGCAGAGTAGCTTAAAACAGTTAAATTTGGATTTGTATTTTTATAATAATTCATGAAGCAAAAATTACAGCTAATAGTAGTAATAATATTACTTTGTTTGAGCATTCAAACTAATGCACAAACCAAAGTGGCGGTAGAAACCATACAGGCATATTCTAATATCTTACCTAATGCAAGTTATTGGCATTTGAACGAACAAAACAAAAGCCTCCTATTGGAAGCATTAGATAGGGGTATATTTAAATCTCTTAAGTTAGAAAGAGCAACTGAATTAGACCCTGTCTTACTAAATTTTACTAAAAATAGTCAACTAGGAAAAATTGAAATCAACTGGGCTAAGTCAAGAAATATACCTTATCATGCTTATGTAGAATTATATGAGATGGAACCCAGCCTTGCTTATCGAAATGGCTTATTAGATTTACCTGAAACTGAAAAAGATAGTATTAAAACTATTTGGTTTGCTACCTGCTCCGTATTTGATCAAGACAAAAAAAACATTTTTAAGAAAACTATTTTAATGCGTATAGGACAAGCACAAACATTAGGCATCGGTTTCCCAATCGCTTTCCCTTTAAGTAGCCCTGCCAATATGTTTTCTGCATTGTCTAAAGGAATAGCCCAAATAACACCTAGTACTGCAGATATGAGTTATCTAGTAGCCCGAGCTAGTATGTTATATGCTACGGACAATTTGTGGATGCCCTATGTTCATAAAACACCAAGAATAAATATTGATACTACTAAGGGCTTTCTTTCTTTCGATATTCAAGGAAAAAACCAATTACTAAGGACTACTAACGCAGTTACTCAAAAAATAAATTTAAAAGACAAGACAGCTAATAATCCATTTGCTGCTATTAGTAATACAATAAAAGCTGCCAACAAAAATAGTAAAAATGAGTATTATCAAATCTATCAGCCATTAAGAGATGTACGCAATAATATAGACTATAGCATTGAATCTTTTATTTCATTTAATGAAAAAGCATCTTTTGAAGAAGAAAGCACTAATCCTATTGCATTTTTAAGTGACAGCCTAAATAAAATTTATTGCAATGATTTAGTAGTAGGAAAATTTGCAGTAATTGAAAACTATATATTAGCTGACAAATGGGCCAATCCTAATGAATTATATAATGGCTATGATTCTACCGAAAAATTTGAATTAGGAACTAGCTTCAAAAGGCACTATATCATAGCTGATAAGCTAATCAGCGGGGTTTTTAAAAATAGTAAATTCAAGGTTATGTTTAATTATGATGCGAATTTAAAAACAATTTTCGTTGACGATCAAATCACTTGTATTATTCAGGGAGATAAATTACCTGCTCAAATAGTTTTAATCCCTAATAACTTAACTGACGATTATTTAAATTTTTTGATTCTATTTAGCCAAAGTGAGTTATTTCAAATGCCCTCTTTAAATTAAGAAACCATGCGTATAGTAAGTTATAATGTAAATGGCATCAGAGCTGCCATAAAAAAAGGACTGATTGAGTGGCTAACCGAATACCCGGTAGACGTTTTGTGTATTCAAGAAACCAAAGCAAGTTCAACTGATATTGATTTGACACTCTTTACTTCCATGGGCTATCATGTTGCATGGTATCCTGCAGAAAAAAAAGGATATAGTGGTGTTGCAATTTTTAGCAAGCAAAAGCCAAGTAGTATTGTATATGGGAATGGGCATGGAATGAGTGACTCAGAAGGCCGTGTGATTAGAATTGATATAGGTGATTTAACTATTATAAATGCTTATTTCCCTTCTGGTACCAGCGGTGATCTTAGACAAACCTATAAATACCAATGGTTAAAAGAATTTGCAGCATGGTTAGAAGCATTAAGAAAAGAAAGACCCAATATTATTGTAGCAGGTGACTATAATATTGCACACAAAGAAGTAGACATTCATGACCCTAAAGGAAATAAAAAATCTTCTGGATTCTTGCCAGCAGAAAGAGAGTGGATGGATCAATTTTTAAATAATGGCTGGATAGATAGTTTCAGAAAAGTGCACCCTGAAAAATTACATGCTTACTCTTGGTGGAGCCAACGCTTTCCTACAGTAAGATTACAAAATAAAGGATGGCGTATTGATTATTTGTGTGTTACTGAAACCCTAGGAGACAAAATAAAAAATGCGGATATTCTACCTGACGTTAAACATAGCGATCACTGTCCTATTTTAATTGAATTAAAAAAATAAGTCAAGCAAGTAATATGAAAGTATGTAATATTAGTTTTCAAATTGAACCAGCTGTTGCGCCCATTTGGATGGAGTGGATGCAAACACAATTCATCCCAAGTTTTATGGCTACTGATTGTTTTACCGAGAGTCGATTTTACCAATTAGAAGTAGACCCTACACAAGCACCTACTTATACTTTACAATTATTTGCCAAAAGCCCTGAAAGCTTGGAGGCGTATCAATCTGTGCATGCAACAGCGCTTATCCATACCTTACATAATACCTGGGGGGAACAATGTTTTCATTTTACCTCTTTTATGCAAATTGTGAATTGATTGTGGATACTTAAGCGCTTGAAAGTCGCTATATGACTTGATTTCAGAAAAATATGCCCTGAAACTCAATGAAATCAATGGTTTATATACTATAATGGTAATTCTACAAAAACTATGACAAAGCTCATTTTCAATGAAAACCTTACTATTTAAGGGTTTTAGTGGAAAAATAAAATGAAAAAAAACTATCAAAATATTTTTTCGTTTCATAAAAGCTAATAAATTTGTCTATCGTTTAAACTATAAAAAACACATCATGAACAAAGCAGAATTAATTGCACACATTGCTGACGCAGTAGAGTGCCCAAAAACACAAGCTAATGCAGCTTTAGACGCTTTTATCGAAGCAGTTACAAAAGCATTGAAAAAAGGCGATAAAGTAACTTTAGTAGGTTTTGGTACTTTTTCAGTATCTAAGCGTGCTGCAAGAACTGGTCGTAACCCACAAACTGGTGCTACAATCAAGATCAAAGCTAAAAAAGTGGCTAAATTCAAGGCTGGTAAAGAATTGAGCGGCAAATTATAGTTCTAAAAAACTAATTTGAAATAAAACCCCTCGGATATACTTATATTCAAGGGGTTTTTTTATTTTTGCAGTCAATTCACATTTAACTAAATAACAACATCATGGGAAGAGGAGATAAAAAAACAGCTAAAGGAAAAAGATTCATGGGATCTTTCGGTGTAAGCAGACCACACAAAACAGCTTCTACGGCACCAAAGCCTGCAGCAGCTGCAGCAGCTACTGCACCAAAAACAACTAAAGCAAGCGCTTAAGATTTGTATAAAGATCCCCGAACGCTCGGGGTTTTTTTATACCTTTATATTTAACACATGAAGCAAAAATTCTTTTTATTTATTCTATCACTCTGTTTAACTGTAGGGGCTTTTGCGCAATGCGCCATTTGCACTAAAACAGCTGCTCAAATTGGAGAAGAAGCAGGGAGAGGATTCAATGCAGGTATTTTATACTTGGCAGCAATGCCTTTTGGTATAATGGGTTATATTATTTACAGATGGCGTAAGAGCCAATAGTGATAGTCGTCTTGCAGTTATGTATTAAAAAAACTGCTTTGCAAATTCAAAAATATTAAAGTGTGGATTAGCCAATGCTATGGTTAATTTTTCCTCAATAATTTGCTCGTCAATACTTTTAATTTTATCAGCAACTATTAATTGAATCGCTTTATTCAACATCAATTTCTTTTTACGTTCTACGTTTTGTATATTTTCTTGGTGTGCCTGAATTGCATTCATTAATTCAGCAATTCCAATATTTTGAGTAGCTACTGTTTTTAGCACAACGGGGCACCAAAGATTGGTGTGATTATCCATTACCATTTGCTGAATATGATTCGCAAAAGTTGCCGAGTCTGGCCTGTCTGCCTTATTTACTACAAATAAATCGGCAATTTCCATGAGTCCAGCTTTCATCATTTGGACGTCATCCCCCGCTTCTGGCACCAAAACAACAATAGTAGTGTCCGCCAAAGCAGCTACTTCGACCTCAGATTGACCCACTCCCACCGTTTCAACCAGAATATAATCAAAACCAGCAGCTTGTAAAAGCGTTGTCATTTCTATCATTGAGCTATTTAAACCCCCTAAATGCCCCCTAGAAGCCAAGGATCTAATAAATACATTAGGATTCAAATACCAATCCTTCATTCTAATGCGATCTCCCAAAATGGCGCCCTGATGAAAGGGCGAAGAAGGGTCAAC
>CALPWK020000002.1 GCA_943327245.2 Comamonas sp. lk
ATTAAAGCTTATCAATTAAAGGTGGTAAAGAGTATAGAAGTATTCGGTGAAATGCATCGCTATATTCCTATTCTAGCAAAATGGGCCGGATTTAAAAAGATTGGTGAAAAAGTAGTAGTGCACCAAGCTAGAAAATACGGAACTACTAAGTTTGGTTGGGAACGTTTTGTAAATGGTTTCTTAGATTTAATGACGATACAATTTTTATCTAAGTTTGGTAAAAAACCAATGCAATTTTTTGGATTGCTTGGTACCCTATTCTTTTTAATAGGAGTTGGTTCTGTAGGGTATATTATTTTTTCAAAATTTGTTGATCCATTAACAAGTATAACTAATAAACCAGCATTTTTTATAGCATTAACTTCTATGTTAATAGGGATACAGTTGTTTCTAGCAGGATTTATTGCTGAATTAGTAAATAGAAATGCGGCCGATAGAAATCATTATTTAATATCGGAAAAACTAGGATGGTAAATAAACTAGTTATAATAGGGCCAGCTTGGCCATTAAGAGGGGGTCTTTCTGCTTTTGATGAAAAGTTAGCAGTCACTTTTTCTAAAATGGGTATTGATAGCAGTATTGAAACATTTTCACTTCAATATCCAAGTTTTCTATTTCCTGGCAAAACTCAATATTCTAATCAACCTGCACCATTAAACGTAAAAATAAATAGCAGTATCAATTCAATCAATCCATTCAATTGGATTAAAATAGGAATAGCAATAAGAAGATCAAAACCTGATTTAATAATTGTAAGATATTGGATTCCATTTTTAGCACCTTGTTTAGGGACTATTTGTCGTATGGCAACTGGTAATAAAAAGACAAAAGTGATTGCTATAGTGGACAATATGATTCCGCATGAAAAAAGAATCGGAGATACGTTATTTACTAAATATTTTGCTGGATCTGTGGATGGTTTTTTAACTATGAGTGAAAAAGTAAAAATGGATGTTAAAGTCTTTTCACATAAACCCATTTTAGTATCCCCTCATCCAATCTTCGATCATTTTGGGTTACCAATACTAAAGTTGACAGCTAGAAATATTCTAGGAATAGCAGCTACTGAAAAAGTGATTCTATTTTTTGGATTTATTAGAAAATATAAAGGACTAGATCTTTTATTAGAAGCGATGGCTGACCCAATGGTTAAAAAATTAGGTATTAAATTATTAATAGTTGGGGAATTTTATGAAGAGTCAACACCCTATCTTAATTTAATAGCACAATTGGGCATTCAAGATAATGTCATTTTACATACTCAATTTATTCCTGACGCAGAAGTTAAAAACTTTGTTTGTAGTGCGGACTTTATTATACAACCATACCGAAATGCTACACAAAGTGGCGTAACACCCCTTGCCTATCATTTTGAAATACCAATGTTAGTTACCAATGTTGGAGGCCTAGCGGATACGGTTCCACATGGTAAAGTTGGACTAGTCGTGGAGCCTACGGTAACTGCTATTACAAAAGGAATTGTACAACTATATGAATTAGGGGAAAATCATTTTATTCAAAATATTATAGAAGAGAAGAAAAAATATAGTTGGAACCAAATGGCTGAAAATTTTTTAACTTTGCATCAACAATTATAAAAACATGTCACTAGCTATTATTAAAAATTTGATACAATCCTCCATTGAGGTTAAACAAACTTTATTGAATGATGAAGTACTTTTAAAGCAGTTGGAAGTAGTAGTTGAAGTAGTTACCAATGCATTTAAAAATGGCAATGCCGTTTATTTTGCTGGAAATGGAGGAAGTGCAGCCGATGCGCAACATTTAGCTGCAGAATTTTCTGGTCGCTTTTATAAAGACCGTAAAGCTTTACCTTCTGATGCTTTACATTGTAATTCATCATACTTGACAGCGGTTGCCAATGATTATAGTTATGATGTAATTTATGCGAGATTATTGGAAGGTCTTGCCAAACCAGGAGATGTGTTAATTGGAATTAGTACCTCTGGTAATTCTGCTAATATTGTTAAGGCCTTTGAAATGGCTCAAACTATTGGGGTAATTACCATTGGTTTTACAGGAGCTAAAGGTGGACAAATGAGAGACTTAGGAGATTACTTAATAAATATCCCATCTAATACCACTCCACGTATTCAAGAATCACATATACTTGTAGGTCATATTATATGTGAATTAGTAGAGGAAAATATTTTTGGTAAATAATGGCATTGAATTTAGCAGATATCAATTCAAACTGGACTTTGTTCTTGGATAGAGACGGAGTGATTAATATTGAGAAAAATGAGGATTATGTCAAGAACTGGGATGAATTTGAGTTCTATTCAAATAGTCTAATAGCTCTACCCTTTTTAGCAAAAAAATTTAATAGAATTGTTATTACAACCAATCAAAAAGGGGTTGGCAAAGGTATAATGACTGAATTAGATTTAACTACAATTCATTTCAACATGGTACAAAATATTGCTGCTACTGGAGGTAGAATTGATCATATTTTTTATTGTACTGACTTAGATAATAATTCTATAAACAGAAAGCCACAACCTGGCATGGCTTTTCAAGCAAAGGGACTTTTCCCAGAGATTGATTTTGAAAAATCAATAATAGTGGGTAATCGTATGTCAGATATGGAATTTGGTCGACATGCAGGCTTACACACTGTTTTTTTAGCTACCACACATCCCGAAACCCCCTTTCCAAATACTAATATCGACTATCGTTTTGAGGATTTATTAGCATTTGCACAAGCTTTATAATCAATACATATTCGTAAATTCGTAGTATGTCAAAGTACCTATCCATTTTTATTTTATTTGTATCTTTTTCAGTTTGCAGTACTGCTCAAAATTATATTGATATACAGGGAACTAGATTAGAACAATTAGCCATCCAAATTCAAGAAGACACCATCATTCAGGATAGGTTCAAAGCAGATAGCTTATTTACAAAGGCATTAGTAAATACCTTAAAAAATAATAACTCTTTTAATTTCAGCTTTGATTCTCTACACTCCATAAAACATATTATTTCACCAGATAGGAAGTTTAAAATATTCAGCTGGCAAATTGATATAGGAGACGGTACTTACAGACAAAGGGCAGCAATTCAATTACCCACTGTTAATGGTCAACTCAAACTATTGCCATTGTTTGATCAATCAGATTTTATATTAAATATTGCGGTAGGAATATATGATCGTCAACATTGGATAGGTGCTATTTATTATGATATAATTCCAATACAATTTCAAGGGGAAACTTTATATACCTTATTAGGTTATGATGAATATACAAATGGTATATCCAGAAAGATTATGGAAGTGATTAAATTTAATAATGATGAACCGGTTTTTGGTGGGGACTACTTTAGTTATCCAAAGGACCCCTGCTTCCCTTTAGCACCAGCAGATAGATTTGTATATCAATATAAGAAAGGAAGCAATGCGATAATTAAATACGACACTACTACTAAATCAATTGTGGTATCGGAACTTACAAGTACCGAGAAAGATTTAAAAAATCTCAGTACATTAGTTCCAAGTGGAAATGAGTTACATTTTAATTGGATGAACGGGAAATGGACATTGGTACAAAAAAAATAAGCCTACAAATTGCAGGCTTATCAAATAATAGTTAGATTAATCTAATTTAAGTACTGCTAAGAATGCTTCTTGAGGAATTTCTACATTACCTATTTGTCTCATTCTCTTTTTACCTTCTTTTTGCTTTTCTAATAATTTACGCTTACGACTAATGTCACCACCATAACATTTTGCAGTAACGTCTTTGCGCATTGCAGAGATATTTTCTCTCGCAATTACTTTTGCGCCAATAGCTGCCTGAATGGCAATTTGGAATTGTTGCTTTGTTAATAAATCTTTTAATTTCTCACAAAGTTTACGTCCAAATTCAGCTGACTTACCTCTGTGAATTAAAGCACTTAAGGCATCCACTTTTTCATTATTCAACATAATGTCCATCTTCACTATATCTGCATCTCTAAAGCCAATTTGAGTATAATCAAAAGAAGCATAACCTCTAGTTTGACTTTTTAATTTATCATAAAAATCAAATACAATTTCTGTTAAAGGCATTTCGAAAATCAATTCAACTCTTGTAGGAGTTAAATAACTTTGATTAATCAACATCCCTCTTTTACCTAAACATAAAGTAATAATGTTACCAATATAGTCGGGAGTTGTAATAATTTGAGCTCTAATAAAGGGCTCTTCAATACGCTTGATCTTTACAGGGTCAGGCATTTCTGTTGGATTGTTTACAATGATTTTTTCATCTCTGGTGGTATAAGCAATGAAACTAACATTGGGAACTGTAGTGATAACAGTTTGATTAAACTCACGTTCTAATCTTTCTTGAACTATCTCCATATGCAAAAGTCCTAAGAATCCACAACGGAATCCAAAACCTAAAGCCTGTGATGTTTCTAATTCAAAAGTGAGTGAAGCGTCATTTAATTGTAGTTTGTCCATGCAATCTCGAAGCTCTTCAAACTCATCCGTATTAACAGGATAAATTCCAGAGAATACCATTGGTTTAACTTCTTCAAATCCATGAATCATTGGGCCAGGATTATTTGCTAATGTTATTGTATCACCTACTTTAACTTCTTTAGCAATTTTTATTCCTGTTATAATATAGCCAACATCACCAGCACGCACTTCTGGTTTTGGTGTCATAGCTAATTTTAATACCCCTACTTCGTCTGCAATATATTCTCTACCCGATGCTACAAATTTAATTTTATCATTCTTTTTTAATACACCGTTCATTATTCTATAATAAACAATAATACCTCTAAAGCTATTGAATACACTATCAAAAATCAATGCTTGTAATGGGGCTTCCGTATCACCTGAAGGTGCAGGGATTCTTTCAATAATTCCTTGTAATATTTCTTCTATACCTATTCCTGAACGACCACTCGCTAATAGGATATCTTCTTGTTTACATCCAATTAAATCAATAATTTGATCTGTCACCTCTGGAATTTTAGCACCATCCATGTCAATTTTATTAATGACAGGAATAATCTCTAAATTATTATCCAAGGCTAGATATAAATTAGAAATAGTTTGTGCTTGAATACCTTGAGACGCGTCTACTAACAATAAAGCCCCTTCACAGGCAGCTAATGCTCGACTTACTTCATAACTAAAGTCAACGTGACCTGGAGTGTCTATTAAATTTAAGGTATAGGTTTCGCCTTTGTGAATATAATTAATTTGAATCGCATGACTCTTTATGGTAATCCCCTTTTCTCGCTCTAAATCCATGTCGTCTAATACCTGATTCATCATTTCACGCTCTGTAATGGTCTTGGTATGTTCCAATAAACGATCTGCCAAGGTACTCTTACCGTGATCAATATGGGCGATGATACAAAAATTTCTGATATTCTTCATGTAGTGAAACTAGTCTTTTAAAATCTATTTAAGTGCATTGATAATTGCTGCAAATTCCGTGGCTACTAAACTAGCACCACCCACTAAACCTCCGTCAACATCTGGTTGTGAAAAAATTTCTTTTGCATTAGCTGCTTTAACACTGCCTCCGTATAATATTGAAATTTGATCTGCAACAGGCTGACCATATTTTGTTGCAAATACAGATCTTATATAAGCGTGTATTTCTTGAGCTTGTTCACTACTTGCAGTTTTGCCAGTACCTATTGCCCAGATTGGTTCATATGCAATAACTACTTTAGTAATTTGGTCTTCTGCTAAATGAAATAAAGAATTCTTTATTTGCGTTTCAACAAATGCATTTTGAGTACCAGCTTCTCTTATTGCTAAAGGTTCTCCACAACAAAATATTGGGGTACTGTTAATAGCTAATACCGCATTTACTTTTTCTACTAATAAGGCATCTGATTCTGCAAAGTATTCACGACGTTCTGAGTGTCCTAAAACTATATGCTTAACCCCTACAGAAGCAAACATGGGTGCAGCTATTTCACCTGTATAAGCTCCATTGTCTTTTTGGTGACAATTTTGAGCTGCAACATACATATTTGTTTTTCCAGTTAATTTATGAGTTGCTAAAGGAATATAAATTGCGGGCACTGCGAATATGGCTTCTTGATGTGCTTGTAAACTAAGTGGTAAGCTTAATAATTCATTTAGTAAAGTTTCTGCCTCATTTTGGTTAAGGTTCATTTTCCAGTTTGCTGCTGCAATTTGCTTTCTCATAATATAAATTTTAACGGGTCTTTCTAGTTGTTTTTAGCGCTGCAAAGGTACTTAAAATTTGGGCTAAACCCTTATTTACTCTATCCTTACTGATTACTAATTTGATAAAGGTGTTTTAATACTGCTTTTTCTGCTTCATTAATAGTATTCCCTTTTAATATCATCCAATTATTGATATCATCAATGGCCTTTTCTATTCTATAACCGGGTAAAACTCCCCAAGTGAAATTTGGTAAGTTTTTAGGCAACAATCCCATTCCAAACACATTAGCACTTACCCCAATGTACGAACCTGTGTTTATTCTAGATTGTATGGCAAATCTGCTATAATCTCCTACTAGCATACCCATTTTTTGTCCAATAGTATCCCATATTTGTTCTGCTTCATTCCATAACTGGACTTTACCAGCTGTATTCTTAATATTACTATTACAAGTTCCTGCACCAAGGTTACACCAATATCCAATAATACTATCCCCCAAATAACCTTCATGTCCCTTATTTGAATTGCCCATTAAAATTGAATTCTTAATCTCACCGCCTGCCAAACTATAGGGGCCAATGGTGGTGGCTCCATAGATACTAGTATTCATTTTGACTACCCCTTTATGACCTAATGCAAATGGGCCTCTAATGCTAACGCCTTCCATCACAATAGCATCTCTTCCAATATATATAGGCCCTTCAGTTGCATTTAAATTTGCGCAAGAAATAGTAGCTCCTTCCTCAATAAAAATTTGATTTACGTTAATGGCTCTATTAGAATTATCTATTTTTTGTGAAACTCTATTTGATTTTACCCAATTAAAATCTCTTTGAATAAAATCCGTATTTAATTTAATTAAATGCACTGCATTTTCTACGAAAGAGGCGCTGTTGTTGGTCTTAGGAGCATAATTTGCTAATAATATTTTTGTTATTGACCTTTCTTCACTCTTTGTTGCAATCCATTTTCCCGAAGTACTAATTAATTTTTCACCTGTTTTTAATGACTTTATTTCTGCTACAATCTCTTCGGATGGAATACAAGTTATATTTATAAAATATACGGAATCTGAAGTAGTTAAGAAATCATTTCCATCATATAAATTTTGTAAATAAGGTACCGTATAAATGCTGGTTTCTGATAATAAATATTGTTCCCATCTTTCTTGAAAAGTGAAAATTCCAGCCCTACATTCTGCTACTGATCTTGTTAAACTAAAAGGATAAAAATGAGCTCTGTCTACAGTATCAACCAGTATATATTGCATGTGTATTATTTATTATTCAAATTTAGCAAGAAACTGCTTATTCAGTAGCATCAATTCCTAACAGATGTTTATTAAAACCCTATTTTTGTGTTCTAATTTTATATTATGCAAATTGGATACTTCAACTACCCTGCTCCCGCTAATGAACCTGTTTTAACATATGCTCCAGGATCCCCTGAAAAAGTAGCTTTAAAACTGGCTTTAGCAAATGCAAAGAAAAAAACATTAGATATACCAATGTATATTAATGGTAAAGCAATACGTACCGGTAAAAAAATAGCAATTCATCCTCCACATGAAATAAAACATGTACTAGGACATTTTCATATGGGGACAAAGCAACATGTGGAACAAGCTATTAATGCTGGTTTAAAAGCAAGGGCAGCTTGGGCTGATATGCCTTGGGAATCTAGAGCACATATATTTTTAAAAGCGGCAGATTTATTAGCAACTAAATATCGTTTCGAAATGAACGCGGCTACTATGTTGGGACAAAGTAAAAATGCCTACCAAGCAGAGATAGACGCTGCATGTGAATTAATTGATTTCTTAAGATTCAACGTTCATTTTTTATGTGACATTTATCAACAACAACCAGTGTCATCACCTGGCATACATAATAGAATGGAATGGCGCGGTTTAGAAGGGTTTGTACTTGCTATCACTCCATTTAACTTTACAGCAATCGGTGGTAACTTACCTGCTTCTGCAGCAATGTGTGGTAATGTAGTAGTATGGAAACCAGCCAATACTCAAGTTTATTCTGCACAATTATTTATGCGTATTTTGAAAGAAGCTGGCTTACCAGACGGTGTAATTAATTTAGTGTATGTTGACGGACCAACTATAGGAGCTACTTGCTTTACTCACCCTGACTTTGCGGGTGTTCACTTTACGGGCTCCACTGGCGTCTTTAACACTATGTGGAAACAAATTGGGGAGAACATTCCAAGATATAAATCATATCCAAGAATTGTGGGAGAAACAGGCGGTAAGGATTTTGTGATGGTTCATGAAAGTGCAGACGTAGATACGGTAGCAACCGCTTTAGCAAGAGGTTCATTTGAATATCAAGGACAAAAATGTTCTGCTGCTTCTAGAGCTTATTTACCAAGTAACATTGCGCAAGCAGTAAAAGATAAATTAGTTAAAATGGTTCAATCCATGAAAATGGGTAACGTAGAAGATTTCAGCAACTTTGTTAATGCGGTAATTGACGAAAAATCATATGACAACATCACAAAATATATTGCAAAAGCCAAAAAGGATAAGAAAGCTAAAATTTTAGTGGGGGGCAATTCGAGTAAAAAGATTGGATATTTTGTGGAACCTACAGTGATTGCTACTACAGATCCAAAATACTTAACAATGTGTGAAGAGATCTTTGGCCCAGTGTTAACTATCTATACCTATCCCGCAAAACAATTCGAAAAAACATTGAAAATATTAGATAGTACCTCTAAATATGCTTTGACTGGTTCTATAATAGCCCAAGACCGTTCAGCTATTGAATTGGCAACCAATATGTTAAGACATGCTGCTGGGAATTTCTATATTAATGACAAGCCTACTGGAGCGGTGGTGGGTCAACAACCATTTGGTGGTGCGAGAGGTTCAGGTACAAATGATAAAGCAGGAAGTATGCTAAATTTATACCGTTGGTTGAGTGCTCGTACTATCAAGGAGACCTTTAACCCTCCTACTGACTATAAATACCCATTTTTAAACGAAGCATAAGCGCTGTTTTTACATCTAAAACAGTATATTTGCCTCCAAAATTACAAGGACTGTGGCGCAAAAATTTTCTAAAGAAACATACCTGTATTGGTACGAATTGATGCAATTAATACGTCAATTTGAATCAAAATCAGAAGAAATGTATAAAATGGCGGGTAAAATCAGAGGATTTTTCCACGTATATAATGGTCAAGAAGCAATTGCTGCTGGTTGTATGACTGCAACAAATCAAGAAGACCCTTTTATCACTGGTTACCGTGATCACGGATTAGCACTTGCAAAAGGAATGACCCCTAATTCAGCCATGGCTGAGTTATATGGTAAAGCCACAGGTTGCTCTAAAGGTAAAGGTGGAAGCATGCACTTATTTAGTAAAGAACATTTCTTCTTTGGAGGTCATGGTATTGTGGGTGCTCAAATTGGCACTGGTGCCGGTTTAGCATTTGCTGAAAAATACAGAGACTCTAATAATGTTGTTTTATGTTTCTTTGGTGATGGTGCAGCTAGACAAGGTATGTTGCATGAGGTTTTCAACTTAGCAATGCTTTGGAAATTACCAATCGTATTTATTTGTGAAAATAATAATTACGCAATGGGTACTTCTATTGAAAGAACTAGTAATGTAATTGATATCTATAAATTAGCAGACGCCTATGAAATGCCTGCCGATAAAATTGATGGAATGACACCTGAATTAGTGCATGAATCAGTAGCGAGAGCTGCTAAGCGTGCAAGAGATGGTGAAGGCCCTACTTTATTGGAAATGAAAACTTATAGATATAGAGGTCACTCTGTTTCAGATCCACAAAAATATAGAACTAAAGATGAAGTGGAAGAATACAAAGACCAAGACCCTATTACTAAAGTTAGAAAAACAATTTTAGAAAATAATTTTGCAACTGAAGCTGACTTATTAGCTATTGACGAAAAAATCAATTTAATAGTAGAAGGTTCTGTGAAATTTGCTGAAGAAAGTCCTTGGCCAGATGATAGTGAAGTTTATAAAGATGTTTACATTGATCAAAACTATCCATTTATCGTTGACTAATACAATAACTTACTATAACTGAACATTACATTATAACCAAACAATATGAGTGATTTACAACAAGACCAACATCCATTTTTAGACTTTGTTAAAAAGAATCAGAAAGCCCTTACCTATACTTTAGTTTTAGCTGTTGTATTAATAGGCGGTTTTTTTGGATATTCAGAGCTATATCAAAAACCACGTGAAGCAAAAGCGGCAGATGCTATTTTTATGGCAGAAAAATATTTTGCAAACGACTCCTCTAGCTTCGTGTTAAATGGGGACGGAACAAGTAAAGGTGTTTTATACATTATGAAAGAATATAGTGGAACTAAAGCAGCTAATCTTTCTAAGTATTATGCGGGTATTAGTTATTTTAGATTAAATGATTTTAATAAGTCAATTGAATATTTAAAGGACTTTACAACAAATGCTAAACAAGTTCAAGCAATTGCTTACGGCACTATGGGTGATGCATATGCTGAATTAAAAAAGAATGACGAAGCGGTTTCTTATTATAAAAAAGCAGGAGAATATTTCCCAGAAGACGAATCAATTTCTTCTGAATATTTATTCCGTGCTGCTTCCTTCTTAGAATTGAACGGAAAGTCTGACGAAGCAATTGAATTGTATAATACAATAAAAAATAAATACCCTAAATCTGAAAAAGGATTTATGGCAGACAAGTATATCAATCGATTAAAGATTCAACCATAAATATTTTAAAGAGTCTCTTCTAAAGAGGCTCTTTTTTTTAGTTAGTATTAATTTTTAAGTATGACAGTTCAATTATTCATCCCTTGTTTTATGGATCAGTTGTATCCACAAGTAGCTTTTAATACTATTAAGGTATTGGAAAAAGCTGGCTGTATTGTTAAATACAATCCTAGTCAAACATGTTGTGGACAGCCTGCTTTTAATGCTGGTTTTTGGGGTGAGGCAAAAGACGTTTGTACTAAGTTTGTACAGGATTTTGACGGAGTAGATTATATAGTGAGTCCAAGTGCAAGTTGTACTGGATTTGTTCGAAATAACTATGGTAAGCTTTTTGAAAATAACGCATTTCAAAGTTCAGCAAAAAAAGTCACCAATCAAATGTTTGAACTCTCTGAGTTCTTAGTTAAAATTTTGAAAGTAACTGATTTAGGTGCTAGCTTTGATGGCAAAGTCACCTATCATGACAGCTGTGCAGGATTAAGAGAATGCGTAATTAAAGAAGAGCCAAGAACGTTGCTTTCATTAGTTAATGGACTAGAATTAGTGGAGATGAAAGACACTGACATTTGTTGTGGATTCGGAGGAAGTTTTGCTGTAAAATATGATACTATTAGTGTTGCTATGGCAGACCAAAAAATTGACAATGCATTAGCTACACAAGCAGAATACATTGTTAGCACAGATACTAGTTGTTTAATGCATTTAGATGGTCGTATTAATTTTAATGGACAGGCAATTAAAGTCTTACATTTAGCGGACATATTGGCTAGTGGTTATTAAACTAACGAACTAATTTATTTGGTTTATTTTATTCAATTTTATTTTATTACTATGGCATATTGGTTAATTAAATCTGAACCATTTAAATATTCTTGGGATCAATTTATTAAGGATAAAAAAACATTTTGGGATGGTGTAAGAAATTATTCTGCAAGAAATAATTTAAGGTCTATGAAAAAAGGCGATCAAGCTTTTTGGTACCATAGCAATGAAGGGATGGAAATAGTTGGAATAGCTAAAGTGGTAAAAGAGTC
Source organism: Comamonas sp. lk (assembly GCA_943327245.2). Taxonomy (GTDB): domain Bacteria; phylum Bacteroidota; class Bacteroidia; order Chitinophagales; family Chitinophagaceae; genus Sediminibacterium. Next base: position 11,959 of record CALPWK020000002.1, read on the forward strand.
TTACCAAGATCCTACTACCGAAGAAACGGCATGGTTAGCAGTTGATTTTGCACCAGTAAAAAAATTAAAAAATCCTGTTAAATTAGCGGATGTAAAAGCAAATACGAATTTAGCTAATATGGCTTTAGTACGCTTGGGACGACTGTCTGTCCAGCCAGTTACCGATGGTGAATGGGAAGAAGTAATGAAGATGAGTGAAGGATTGTAATTGTTAAGAGATATAATTATTTAAAGAAGGTATATCCAATTAATATAGCAATTATCACTCCAATAATATCTGCGAACAGTCCAGCCCAAACAGCATAACGAACTTTTTTAATACCCACACTTCCAAAGTATAAAGCTATTATGTAGAATGTGGTGTCTGCAGAACCTTGAAAAATAGAGGCTAATTTTCCTAAGAATGAATCTGGCCCATGAGTTTGGAACACATCCAACATTAAACCTCTTGCTCCACTCCCACTTAATGGTCTCATAATGGCAACTGGCAAAGCACCTACAAAGTCGGTATTCATACCAGTTAATTGAATAAGATAAGTAAGTCCATTTAATACATATTCCATAGCACCACTGTCTCTAAAAACTCGAATTGCGACAAGCATAGCAACTAAATAAGGAATGATTTTAATAATTACGTCAAATCCGTTTTTAGCGCCTTCAATAAATGCATCAAATACAGCCACTTTTTTGTAAGCCCCACCCAGTATAATAGTAACGACAATGGTCAATAAAATACTTGACCCTGCAATTTTAGAAAATACTTCCTTATTTAAAGGACTTAAGCTATTAACACCTATTAACACCACGCACATGAATATGAATAACCCAACTAGCCAGCCAATTAATACTTTATCCCACTTTATTTTCTGGTATAAGCCTACCATTATTATTGAAGCTAAAGTGGTGCCAATAGTGGCTAGAACGCAGGGAATAAATATACTTGCTGCGTCCTGTGAACCGGCAGCTAGCCGATAAGAGATGATACTAAGTGGTATTATGGTTAATCCACTAGTATGTAAAACCAGAAACATGATTTGAGCATTCGTTGCTTTTTCTTTTTCAGGATTTAAACCTTGTAAGCTTTCCATAGCTTTTAATGCAAATGGTGTTGCCGCATTGTCTAAGCCCAACATATTGGCACTAAAATTCATTACCATATGCCCCATAGCCGGATGATTGTCTGGAACTTCAGGGAACAATCTGCTTAAAAATGGGTTCATCCATTTTGATAATTTATGTATGGCACCCGCTTTCTCAGCAATATTCATCAAACCTAGGAAGAATACCATTGTACCGGCTAAAGGGAAGGCAACGTCTATAATAGAGCTCTTAGCGGAGTCAAAAAGGCCGTCCGCAAGTAGTTTGAAAATTTCTGTATCTCCAAAAAAGACCAATTTAACAAGCGCAATTATAAAAGCGATCACAAAAAAGGCCATCCAGATAATATTCATTGCCATAGTAACAATTGTTTATGCTACTAATATAGCCCATTTTGAGATTAGAATTGTATTTTTGCGACACTTAAAAAGAATCAGATTATGGCATTACAAGCAGGAATCGTGGGCTTACCCAATGTAGGAAAATCAACTTTGTTTAACGCAGTTAGTAATAGTGCCAAAGCACAAGCAAGTAACTATCGTTTTTGTACTATTGAACCCAATGTAGGTTTAGTGGACGTGCCAGATATTAGAATGCACCAATTAGCTGAGTTAATTAATCCGACACGTATAGTTCCTACACAATTAGAAATTGTAGACATTGCTGGTTTAGTTAAAGGAGCAAGTAAAGGAGAAGGGCTGGGTAACAAATTTTTGGCAAATATTAGAGAAGTGAGCGCCATTATTCATGTTATTCGTTGTTTTGAAGACGAAAACGTACTTAGAGAGGAAGGTGAAATTAATCCAATATCCGATAAGGAAATAATAGAAACAGAATTACAATTAAAAGACTTGGATAGTGTGGAGAAGAAAATTCAACGTACCGAAAAGTTAGCTAAAACTGACCCTAAAGCAAAAGTTGAATTGGCTGTGTTATTGCAATGTAAGGATCATTTAGAAAAAGGAAAAAGTGTTCGTTCTTTAGGATTATCTAAGGAAGAAAGTGCGTCTATTGCTGATATTTGTTTATTGACAGAGAAACCTGTGATGTATGTTGCCAATGTGGACGAAGCTTCCATGCATACTGGCAATAAATATTCAGACATGTTAAAGGACATGGCAGTTAAAGAAGGGGCAGAAGTAATTGTTATGTGTAACAATATTGAAGCACAAATTACAGAAGTGGAAGACGCAGACGATAAGGCTTTATTTATGGAAGAGTATCAAATGAAAGAACCTGCTTTGAATAGATTAATTCAGTCAGCGTATAAACTTTTGAAATTAGAAACTTATTTTACTGCAGGTGTTCAAGAAGTAAGAGCATGGACAATTGGTAATGGCTGGAAAGCACCACAAGCGGCAAGTGTGATTCACACTGATTTTGAAAAAGGGTTTATTAAAGCGGAAGTTATAGCTTTTGAAGACTTTATCAAATATAAAAGTGAAGCGGCGTGTAGAGATAATGGTAAATTAAGAATTGAAGGAAAGGAGTATATAGTTAAAGACGGAGATGTAATGCATTTCAGATTTAACGTATAAATTTAGATTATTCGAATAGCTATAATATTCTAATACTATTACAATCAAATATTTATGAAAAATTTTGTTTTAATAACAATGCTGATTTGCTTATTTGCTTGTAATAGTAATATAGAAAATACCGATTCAAAGACGGCGTCGGCTATTGCTAGTCCCACTTCATTACAATATGAGATAGTTAAAATTTATCCTCACGATACTAGTTCCTATACGCAAGGTTTAGAATGGGATGGAAATAATTTAATTGAGGGTACGGGAAATTATGGTAAAAGTATGCTTCATATAATGGATACGAATATGAACACCATTAGCTCGAAAGTAAAATTGGAAAAAAACTATTTTGGAGAAGGTACTACCCTGTTTAATGGTAAAATTTATCAATTAACATGGAAAGAAAAAAAGGTTTTTGTATACGATGCTAAGTCATTGAAAAAAATTAAAGAATTATATTGGCCCTATGAAGGATGGGGTTTAACACATAATGATAGTTCTTTGATAGTTTCCACTGGTGAAAGCAATATTTATATAGTTAACCCTGAAACATTTGCAATACAAAAAACAATAGGTGTATTTAATAATTACGGATATATAAGTAATATGAATGAGCTAGAATATGTGAATGGAAATATTGTTGCAAATATTTATGGTCAAAATGAAATTATATTTATTGATATTAATTCTGGTCAAGTTAAACACACAATCAATTTTTCAAACCTATTAGCACAAGCTAATGTTAAATATGATCCTTTGAGTGTAGATGCAGGATATGTTTTAAATGGAATAGCGTATCATTCTGGTAGAGGAACTTACTTTATAACAGGTAAATGTTGGCCAATTATAGCAGAAGTAAAAATTAAATAGCTAGAATTGCGTCCTTCTTTTTATTTCATAAATGATAGAACTTGCTTTTTTAGGATCACTCATTGCCTTCAAATTAGAAATACATCCAATAATAAAGGCTCTAATAATTCCCCAGTATCCTGTTTTTTTATATTTTTCACTTAATAGGCTCACGTAAAAACTATCAAACCACATAGGTTTTGTTTGTACTATTTGCATATCATATTGATTTAACAATACTTCCATTGATGAAGGGGAGAAATGGTAAAGATGCCTTGGTACATCATAAGCTGCCCAATATTTATTATAGTACTGAGCGTCAAAACTAGTGTGGTTGGGAACTGCAATGATTAATCTACCATTTGGTTTTAATATGGATTTAAAAGCGGCTAAATAACCCTTTAAATCGTGAACATGCTCTAGCACATGCCATAATGTAATTACATCATGACTATTATTAGGCAGTGTGCTTAATTTTTCTATTGGCAACAATGTAATTTGATAATTATCTAAAGCCTTTAATCTACTTTCTGCATCAGGTTCTAATGCAGTGACTTGCCATCCTTTATTTATCATTGCATTAGCAAAAGCACCCGTTCCCGCCCCTACTTCTAATAACAAACCTTTATGTCCAGTAAATAAGGACTGAACCCAATTAGTTTTTTGTTTTAAAGTATAGTTACGAACTGAATGATATAATTTATTCATCCATCCTGTTTTCACGTCAGTATGTGAAATATATTCAGGAAAATTATAGTAAGGTGCGATTTCATCAACACTAGGTATAGGAAAAGTATATTTTAAGGAACAATTTGCACATTGTATAATATCAAAGCTTTCTTGTGTTAAAGAATAATCTTTAGAATGAATTAAATAGGATACGTCCACTCCAGTACAAATGGGACAAGGAGTAAATGGTGCTTTATTCATTAAATATAATTTTTAATTAAAATAGCTATAGTTGCAGATATCGCAATTAGAATTGCCCATACATACCAAATATCTTTATTAGCATGTATATGATTGTTATTTCCATCAACATTCTTAACAGTCTCTATATAAATAGGTTCATAATAGTCAGTAGTATTATAATTTGATGTAAATAAAACTGTTTGATCATTAAATTGGAATAAACCTAAACTTCCTAATTGAAAATTACCTTGACTAATTAAATCATTTATTAATTGTTCGTATTTAAGTACCGCTTGATCAATAGAAATGGATAATGCATCAGCTAAATAGGCATAAAAATGTTTCGTCGGATGTTCGTTTAAATTTTCAAAAACTATTGTTTCTTTAGGTGCTTCCCAAATACCATTTTCAAGTATTGCCTCGGTTTTTACCAATTTTAACGTACCAATGGTAGGTAATGATAAATGACCAAAAGCTATAAAATATTTTTCTATTATTTTTTTCATCTTAATTTCTAAATGAATATACTACACCTGCAATAATTTGCAAGCCTAATGATGGATAATCTGCCCAACGTTCATATGGTTTATCTAATAAATTCTCCCCTTTGCCCCAAATACTCCATTTTTGTGTTAGTTTATACGTAAACCCAGCATTTATTACCATTGTATTTTTTAAATTATAAGCCTTATTGGGCTCTTTAAACTGAGCTGCTCCAGACCAGTAAACTAAGGAAGCATCTAGTATCCACTTTTCATTAGGTAACCAATTAAGAGTACTATTAAATTCGATTGGTAATATACCCCATGGTTTAGTGTTGTCTTTTATTAAATTAAATTGCTTGTAGCTTAATTTATTTACAAATAATAAACGATCACTAAACTGATACCTTAATTTAGCATCCATTTCGATAGTATTTGCTTTTGATTCAAATATTGCTTGATATTTAAGTCCAAAAGTATTTACGTCTGTACCTAAAATTCTATTGAAAAAAGGAAGATTCTTATAATCATTTAATGAAATTCCAAAACTATAGTCCAATCTTTTATTAGCACTAACTTCTAATGAGATATATTTTTTATCAATTGTGGTCACTTTCATTTCACTCACTGGCATAATCCAAGGATTTTGAATTACTAAAGATGCATAATGATTATTATTGAATGAATTTGACCAACCAATTTTCACTAAATAATTAGTATCTGTTAACTTTTTTTGAAAATGTACATTTGGTAAAAATTGATAATTTTCTTTATTAATCCATACAGGACTTGCCCCTACTGTAATTTTACTTCCCCATTTTTCTAATGTTATAGATGGGTCAAACTTAATAATCGTATTTTTTTGATGTATCAACCCAGTAGGATTATATTGATTATAACTATATAGTAAGTCTAAATTTAATTTTGTATTATTTTTGAACATTAAATACATTGGGTTTTTAAATTCTACCCAGGTATCTGTTGCGTCAGTAATACCTTCGAATTGTTCAATTTTAGCAATTGGATTTAAATTTACTAATTTGAATTTAGAATTAAAATTTAACCACCCTATTGATGCTCCATAATGCGAGAAGTTTTGCTCATAATTGGATTCTGCCACTGTAGTTGCATCAGGAACTAATCCATACCTAAATCGTTGGCTATGTTGATAAAAAAATTGCGATTGTATTGAATTAAATGAGTTTATGTATTGATCTCCAATATATCTTGCACCTATATCTCGAATTTTTTGTAAGTGATTATCTGTTCCAGTAGAAGACTCGTTATAAACAGCAATAGAATGCGCATTATTCCATTGGTCGGTAGTATTTATATTCAGATTTATATATTGATGCAAATAATTGCCATAGCCCACTTTCAAACTTGATACATTTTTATAGCTAAATAACGAATCCACTTTGAAAGATCTTGGAATTAATGCAATAGGCCTATATTGAAAAGTTAAGTTTTGACTAGGTACTTGATAATTTAATATTACTGCATTAGTATCTGTAATTGCTGTAGCATTTACAAAACCAATTTTTGAAAGACTTTTAAGTTGTGGTTTAAATGCGGATAAAATTGTAATTACTTTTTCAGGTATACTATCTGCTTTAGTTGGTTCTACAGCAACTACTGTTTCTTTTAAAAGTGATGTTAGATTAGCTTTGTTGGTGGCTATTTTTTTACCCTTTTTAGAATATTTTTTTTGAGTATACTTTTTATTCTTTGATTGTTTTTTTATTTTTTTAACAGTAGTAGTTTTTGCTTTTTTACGTTGTGTTTTTTTTGCATAACTATTTGATGTAAGGAAACATAAGAAAATCAATAGAAATATATATTTAAATAAATGCTTCATAATTACTTAATTAAATTTGAGTTTTCGGTAATTGCTTTTAACTTAACTAAAGCAATTTGTTTTAAATCTTCAGCATTTGCGTTTTCTGAAACACTTTTATAGGTAGCAATAGCATTAAAATTATCCTTTTGAGCTACATAAATATCTCCTAAGAGTAAATAGGTTTTAGTTACCCAATAATCATACGCGGCTTGCTTTTTGATAACTTCAAAAGCTGTTTTCTCAGCTAGTGACAATTTATTTTGTAACAATTGTATTTGTGCAATTTGATAATGTGCTTCTGCTGTAATTAAGGAAGGATTTTCTTTAATTACTTTCGATAATACAATTAATGCATTAACTGTATCCTTATTCAATAGATTATTATGGGATATGGCCATATTTGCCATTTGAATATCGTCTGTTGCAGCCGATTTGTCTTGTAATAACTGCAGGGCTATTACGGAGGCTTCTGGCCATTTTTCAGCCTTGTATTCACATCTCAATAAACCCTTTATTGCTTCAATTTTATTCTCTTGTTGTGTTGCAATTTGATTTAAAATTAAAAAATACTTTTCAGCTATGTCATACTGCTTTAAATTGAAATAATGGAGTCTAGCTGACAGCAATGCTGCTCTTTCTGCAAATTTATTAGGCGATTGATTAGCCACTATAGCAAAATATTTAGCAGCAGAATCATATTGTTCTTTTGAATAAGCAATTTCAGCTATTAAATAATTAGCATCTAATTGGTATTTGCCATTGGGAAATAATTGTAAATATTTACTAAATCCTATACCTGCTTCATTGTATTTCTTTTGCTCATATTTAATAATTGCAGATCTATATACTAAAGAGTCTTGTTCATTATTTGATAATGATTTACCAAAATCATTCATAAATTGAACAAATAATTCGGGTGTTTGGTCTTCTACAAATATATTTCTAACAAATTCAACTGAATTGTCGGTTTCTACCGCTTTTGGATAAGCTGTAAATAAATCTCTAAAGGTTTGTAGAGCAACTTCATTTTTATTTAAATTAAAATAAACAATACCTAATTTATAATAGGCTTGAGGGTAAAATCCACTAGCTTTTTTATCTAATAATATTTTGGTAAGTGGTGCTATTGCATCTTGAAAATTTTCACGATTAACATAAGTATCTGCTAATTCAATTCTAGCGTCATTTAGGTAATTTGAAGAAGGGAATAAAGTTTCAAATTCTTTTAAGTATGTTATTTTTTCATTATTCTTACCCATTCCACCCAAGATTAATGCTTTCTGTAAAGTTGCATAATCAATATAGGTCCAACCTAGATCAATAACTTGTTGATAGGATTGTAAAGCTTGTTTGTATTGTTTAAGCATCATTTGGCAATCCCCTATTCTAACAAATGCATCCTTTTGATAGTTTTCACTAATATAGGTTGGATTATTCATAGTTGCACCTAATAAATTACTTAATGCAGCTTTATAATTTCCGTTTTTCAAATAAGCATAACCTAATGTATATTTTGCATGTCTTATATTAACTTCACCCATTTCAATTGGTTCTGTAATATATTTTTCTAAATAAGAAATCGTTTCTGTGTTCAGCCCCATTTTATAAGACAATTCACCTAACCAAAATTGGGTTTGGGGTAATACTTTCGCATTATAGGGAGTATGTTGTAATTGGTTAAAAAGCGCATAAGCCTTTTCAATTTGCCCGTCATTTAGACTCAAACAAGCTTTACCATATAAAATATTAGGATAAATTTTCAATAATTCGACTCCTGGATTCTCTATAGACTCATAAGCCTCTAATGCTTGTGTATAATTATTGCTTAAAGCTAAAGCTGTAATCCATAAATCTTTAGCTTCTTGATAATAATCTGATTTTGGATAATTTATTAAGAACTTGTCTAGTGCATTTACGGAAGTACTATATTCTTTAAGTTCCAATGTTATTTTTGCATAATTAAATAAGGATATTTCTTTTTGAGAAAGATTTTGGCTTTTGGTTGCACACAATAAAAATGCATTTTTAGCGCCATTTTTGTCTTTTGTTTTCAAATAAGCAGTGGCTAGCAAATACATGCTATTTTGACCTAATGAATCTTCTATATCAGCTAATTGTTTGAAACCTACAATTGCTTTCTCCCAATCTTGAGACTGGAAATAACAAAAAGATAATTGATATAAATCTTGTGTTTCTACCTTCTTTTGAATTGTAACATAATTTGCTAAATAAGGTAATGCTTTTTGATACTCTTTTTTCTCAAACAAAAGATGACCCATTAATTGCTGGAGCTGTACATTATAAAATTGGCCATTTTGTTTTAAAGCATTTTCACAGTTCAACATAGCCGCATCTACATCTCCTAAAAAATAATACAACTGACTTATATAAAACGGGGCTAACTTATTATAAGCAGGACTGGTGGATGCAATTTGGAAACAGCTTAATGCCAATTTAAATTCCTTTTTTTCTAAAGCTATAAAACCAGCATAGTAATTTGCGTCTGTATAAAATTTACTTTCTTTGACTTGTCTGACATTATTAAGTAAAGAAGCTGCTTTTATCCAGTCTCCTAACTTAAAATACAAATAACCTTGCTGGAATTTCATCAAAATGATCTCTTCATTTTCTAAGTCATCAATTCCAACATTTTTATAAGCATTCAGTGCTAATTCATCTTTTTGTTTCTTGAAATAATATTTGCCTAATAAAAAACTTAATCTTGATTTGTAAATTTTATTATTAGAAGTGGCCATCCATTTATTAGCTAATGCATCTCCATATGGTTTTTCTAATAAAATAGACAATGACAAATAATAATAATCCACTTCATCTTGTTTGTCAGAGAAGGTATAGGCAGATTGAATATACTGATAGGCGGTTAAAGTGTCTCCTTGTTTGAGTGCTTGTAAACCTTTTTGGAAAACATGCTGTAAGGGATTGTTGTATTGGGCATTTTGTGCATTCACAGCAAAAACTGAGAAAGTCATTAAAAAAGCCAAGTATATCGAATTTCTAGTCTGTAACATAAATACCTATGTTTTATAATATCGTAAAATTAAGCCCTGAAACTAAAACGTTTTGCTAAAAGAACTTATTGTGGAAAAACAGATTTCATTCGTAAATTTGTCAACAATCACAATAATATGTACGAACATAGCACCACAATTAGAGTAAGGTATGCCGAAACGGATAGAATGGATGTAGTCTACTATGGCAATTATGCCCAATATTTTGAAGTTGGACGAGTTGAAAGTCTCAGAGCACTTGGGATTAGCTATAAAGATATAGAGTCTATGGGGATCATATTACCGGTAGTGGAACTTCAAATCAAGTACCTAAGACCTGCTAAATATGATGATTTATTGACAGTAAAATCAATGATCAAAGCCTTACCGCATGATCATAAAATTGAATTTAATCAGGAAGTGTATAATGAAGAAGGTAAACTGCTTACCGTTGGCACGGTGAAACTTTATTTTATGGACGATCAATTACAAAATAAGGTTGAAATGCCTGCTTTAATGAAGGAAAAACTAAGCCCCTATTTTAGTTAAACCGCTTTTTTTTGGCTTACTTTGCAACCTAATTCAATCAAGCATGCAGTCTATTCAAGCTACTATAATAACTATTGGGGATGAGCTTTTAATTGGTCAAGTTATTGATACTAATAGCGCTTTTATTGCACAATCATTAAATGCAATTGGGATTTTAGTTAAAAGTAGAACTGCGGTTGGTGATAATAAAAAAGATATAATGGAGGCAATGGATTTAGCCATTGCACAAAATAAAATTGTTATTTTGACTGGAGGTTTAGGCCCTACTGCAGATGACATTACAAAGCCTTTATTGAATGACTATTTTGGTGGAAAAATGATAGTTCACGAACCTACATTAGCGCATATTACGCATATTTTTGAAAATATACATAAGCGCCCAATGATAGAAAGAAATCGTAAACAGGCAGAAGTGCCAGATGTTTGCGAGGTTTTATTCAACGAGACAGGAACTGCTCCTGGTATGGCTTTTACGAAAAACGGCACACTTATTTTTTCTTTGCCGGGTGTTCCTCATGAAATGAAATGGTTAATGACCAATCAGGTAATTGACAGGATTAAACAAAATTTCAAACCAAATTACGTAGCACATAGGACCTTACTAACTTCGGGTATTGGGGAGTCTTTTTTAGCTGATTTAATTGCCGATTTTGAAGCAACAATACCTGATACCATTAAATTAGCCTATTTACCTAATTACGGTATGGTTAGATTAAGATTAACTGGAACAAGTAGTGAGGAGGATTCATTAAATAACGAATTAGATAAATTATTTGGTTCATTAAAAACTTATGTGGCTGAATATTTAGTTACTGACTTGGATGAAACACTTGAAGTGGTAGTAGGAAAGTTATTAAAAGCGAATAATCATACAGTTTCCACTGCAGAAAGTTGCACTGGAGGCTATATTGGTCATTTGTTATCAAAACATGCAGGCTCCTCTCAGTTTTATACTGGAGGTATTATTAGTTATGACAATCGCATTAAAACAGAGTTTTTAGACGTTCCAGTTCCCATTTTACAAACTGTTGGCGCTGTGAGTAAAGAAGCGGTAGAACAAATGGCTATGGCGGTAAGGTCTAAAATGAATACAGATTATGCAGTGTCGGTAAGTGGAATCATGGGCCCGTCTGGTCAAACAGACGAAAAACCGCTTGGAATGGTCTGGATTGGGGTGGCGAATAGAGAAAAAGTGGTTTCTAAGGTCTTATATCTTAGATTCGACCGACATAAGAATATAGAAGTCACTGCTAATCAAGCGATAAATTTACTTAGGTTGTTAATAATCAACAAGATTTAGTCTTATAAACAACAAGATTTAGTCTTATTTTTGCTTAAAATAAACCCGTATGGCAATAGTTGAATTAGTGCTACCAAAGCTGGGGGAAAGTATCATGGAAGCGACCATTTTAAAATGGCATAAAAAAGTAGGTGATACTATTAAGCTAGACGAAACTTTGCTAGATATTGCTACTGATAAAGTGGACAGTGAGATTCCGTCAACTGCAGAAGGGATTATTGTAGAAATTTTATTTGAGGTTAATAGTGTAGTTCCAATAGGGACTGTTATTGCAAGAATTGAATCAAATAAAGTAGCAACTGCTCCAATAAAAGCAGCTAGCCCAATAGCGGAGAAAATTACTCCAATTATAGAGCATCAAAAACCTGATACCCAAAATATTCCAACTGAAATTGTTCCTTTTACTCCCAATAGCACAGTGGACATTATTTCAAATCAACATTCAGCTAGTAAATTTTATTCCCCTTTAGTGATTAGTATAGCTCAAAGTGAAGGAGTTAGTATGCAGGAATTACAAGACCTACAAGGAACTGGGAATCAAGGCCGAGTTTCTAAAAAAGATATCTTAGCTTTTGTAGAAGCCAAAAAATCAAATGCGACCCTTCCAATATCTCCTATTCAAAATACACCGGCTACACCATCTATTCCAACTTCAAGTCCGATAGTTAGTAAGCCAAGTCATGTGTATGATTTAGTTACCCCAGATTTTATGCAATCTAATGGCGCTTCTAAATTTGCAAGTCCAGAGGAAGTGATTATTACAGGTAATACTGAAATAGTTGAAATGGATAGAATGAGAAAATTGATTGCTAAGCATATGTTGGATAGCGTTCAAACTAGCCCTCATGTAACTTCTTTTGTTGAAGTAGATGTTACTAATATGGTTGTTTGGAGAGAAAAAGTAAAAGCATTATTTGAAAAAAGAGAAGGTACTAAGTTGACTTTTACCCCAATGTTTATAGAAGGGATTGCTGCTTCATTAGAAAAGTTCCCAATTGTTAATAGCAGTTTACAGGGTGATAATATTATACTTAAAAAAGACATTAATATTGGTATGGCTACTGCTTTGCCAAATGGCAATTTAATAGTTCCTGTTATTAAGGGAGCAAACCAATTAAGTATTGTAGGATTAAGTAAAGCGGTAAATGGCTTGGCCAACGCTGCTAGAAATAATCAACTAAAACCTCAGGACACACAAGGAGCTACTTTCACAGTAACCAATGTGGGTACTTTTGGTAGTATAATGGGTACCCCAATTATTAGTCAACCACAGGTTGCAATACTAGCATTAGGTGCTATAAAGAAGCGACCTGTTGTTGTTGAAACACCAGCGGGTGATGCTATTGTTATTAGACATATGATGTTTATATCCATGAGCTATGATCATAGAATAGTTGACGGTGCAATGGGTACTCAATTTATGGCTGCAGTAGCAAAAGCATATGAAGCCTGGGATCCTAATAGACAATGGTTTCAATACGTTTAAAATTCTAATAGCCTAATCCCATAGTTCTACCTTTCATAATTGCAGGAACCCCTTCACTCATCCATTTTGGCATAGGTTCATTCTTTAGATAATGATCAAAGAATTGTTGCTGTCTAATTTGAATGTCTTTTTTGTTACGTCGTTCCGATAAATTATGAAGTTCATTATTATATACTAGTAACCAGATCTTCTTATTTAATCTTTTCATAGCAGTAAACATTTCTATTCCTTGGTACCATGGCACGGCATCGTCGGCATCATTATTCATTATAACAATTGGGGTAGTTACGCTAGGCAATGAAAATAAGGGTGAATTTTTAATATATAAATCTGGACGTTCCCATAATGTTGCACCAATTCTACTCTGCGTTTTCTCATATTGAAATTGTCTATTCATTCCTGTACCCCATCTAATTCCACCATAGGCGCTTGTCATATTAACTACCGGAGCACCTGCCCATGCAGCAGCAAACATATTTGTTTTGGTGATTAAATATGCTATTTGATACCCACCCCAACTTTGGCCTTGTAATCCAATTTTAGTACTATCTATAAATCCTTTTTGAATTAAAGCTTTTGTCCCGCTTACAATATAATCGTAAGCACCCTGTCCAGGATATCCTTTTTTATACCAGATATCCGGCACAAATACTAAATAGCCTCTACTAACAAAATAAGGAATATTTATTCTAGAACGGGCAGGTGAAGGAGGTAAATAGTTATGTAAAGTTTGATTGTTTCTTTCATAAAAATATACAATCATCGGATATTTTATTGTAGGATCGAAATTCTCAGGCTTATATAAAATTCCTTCCGCTATTTTACCTGTATAGGATTTCCATTTTACCAATTCACTAGTCATCCAATTATAATTAGCTTGTTGTGGATTTATTAGTGTTAATGATTTAGGATTTTGTGACTTTTTCTCAAAAGTGTAATTATATAAATTGGCAGCCGATTTCTCGTCTTCTTGCATGACTAATAGTTCCTTAGATTTCTTTGACTTAATAATAGTTGTCAAATGCATAGGAAAAGTATTAAGTATGGTTATTTCATTGTTATTAGTAAATAAAATTTCTAAAGATTCAGACTTGTTTTTTTCATTGAAAGTTTGTAGCAACAAAGTGTCAGCAACTTCGTTGATAAATTTCTTATCCATATCTATATCCACCTGTCTATACACTTTACTTAATTGTCTCCCATTTGTTAATCTTTTAGATGGCTTAACGCCATTGACATCCACTAGCCATAAATCATATCTATCATAAATTATAATAGAATTATCACCTACCCATTTTGTAACTCCATAGGCATTTGGATCGTCTGGCATGTCATTGTCTTCGTCGTATAAAGGGAATGAAATATCTTTTGCAATAATTTGTTTTCTGTCGGATATTAAATCATAAGTATAATATTTTTTCTCTGACTCCTCATAAAAAATCAATTTATTGCCGTTTGAAGAAATGCTTAATAAACTACCCTTCCAATCCTTCTGAATTAATTTTCGAGAAGCAGTTGTAGTACTTATTGCAATAATATCTTTTTTCACAAACCCCTGCCATTGGAAACTTGCAGTATTTAAAGAATCGTTTGTGGCTATTGCCCAATCCCCATCACCTTGACTGGCTAATTTAATATTTTGTTCACTTAATTTTCCAAAATAGACGGTCGACTTATTTTTAGGTCGAAACAAAATGGTTTCTGTACTTTTTAAAGAAGCGTCTAAATTCTTTAATTGTATAGACTGGATATTATCATCATTATAGTTCCATATATCTATACTTACTCTTTCAAATTCAGGTAAACTAGTATCTTTTATAGGGAGTAAAGGTTGTATACCTAACTCTAAAATTTGACCTGATTTACTAAAATGTAATTTTCTATCTGCTCCAAATACATAATTCTTTGGCAAATTAACATCATTACTTTCAAGCACTCTATTGGCAGTGTCCATTCCTTGTTTAAAATAAGCTAATGTATAATTCTTCTGTAATGACTTGCTAGTGCTATCTGGCTCAATTAAATAGGCGGCTTGATTTCCATTTTCGTCCCATGACAAATTAGTTGCCGAAAATAAATGACTACTCAATATTAGGGAGGAACTGTCCTTGGTACTTGCTAGCAGGACTTGAGCAGGTATTGTTTTAGTATTAGCTTGAGACATTAAAACCTGTGAACCATTTGGGTTCATAGCATACTGTGTAATAAAATTATATGATTGCTTTACAGTATCATTTAAGGCTTGAATAAATAGTATTGATCCCTCTTTATTGATATCCCCTTTTTTGTCTTGCAAATAAGCAATAAATTCACTACCTAATTCAGGTATTTGGAATGATTTTACAGAAGCGATTTTTTGAATGCTTTTAGTAGCTAAATTCAAAATTAAAAGACTGTCTTTGGGTAATTCATCTGATTTCTTCTTATCTATCTTGGCTTTCCTAGTATCAACAAAAAAAGGCTTAATTTTTGTAATTAAAAATGCTCCGTTTTCAGTAAAACTGGGTTGTGTACCTCTGGGAATTGTCATTTCCCAGCTGCCATTTAATTCTTTTATTTTTAGCATAGCATCCCCTTCTTGTGGGTTAATACTATATACAACATACTTACCTTGAGATTGAACCACAGTTTCATTAATGGACTGCCAACCGTCGTATACTGAATGGTCAAGTGCTGGTTTTTGTGCAATTCCTTTGAAATTACAAAGAATAAAAACAAGGGTTAATCCTAATAAAATACCTTTATTCATATTTATCAATTGAAATTGTAAGATACATCAACTATTTAGCAAATATATTGTTATAAATTGCAGTAATATATTTTATAATATGAAGGTATTAATAATTGCATTTGCCTCTTTCTTTTTAGCTATTATATCCATAGGTCAATCATCTGCGCAAGCCCTTGGTACTATTTCTGGCTGGGTAGTTAATAAAAATACACAGAATCCTATTCCAGGTGTTTCTATCAAAATAGTAAATACCAAGTTTTCAGCTACTTCAGATAGTTTGGGGAGGTATAGCATTAAAGGTATTCCAACTGGTCAATATCAAATTATATTTAACTCAATGGGTAGTTTACCCTATAGTCAATACAATGTGGTTGTAAGTTCAGGAAATGAAACTAGTAATACTATTGAGTTAGTTCCTCAAGATATTATCCTTAAAGAAGTGACTGTTGGTAATATTAAGAAGACAGTTAGAGCAGCAAGTTTAGAAACCCCTTTAAGTGTTCAAAGACTTACAGCAGAAGAAATTAAATCAAGTCCAGGCAGTAATTTTGATATATCCAAAGTGGTACAGTCTTTACCTGGAGTAACAGGATCGGCAAGTACCTCTGCAGGATTTAGAAATGATATTATTGTTAGAGGAGGTGCCCCAAATGAAAATGTATTTTATTTAGATGGAATCGAAATTCCAGTTATCAATCACTTTTCGACACAAGGAAGCGCGGGTGGCCCGCAAGGCATTTTAAATGTTTCTTTTATTGACGAAGTTAAATTATCAACTTCCGCATTCGACGCTAAATTTGACAATGCCCTATCCTCTGTATTTGAGTTTAAACAAAAGAGAGGTAATCCGAATAAATTAGAATCAAATATACGAATGGGTGCCACAGAATTTGCGAGTACATTCAATGGCCCATTATCTAAATCAGGGAAAACAACTTTTCTAGTATCTGCTAGAAGAAGTTATTTACAATATTTATTTTATGCTTTAGATTTACCTATCCGGCCCAATTTCTGGGATTTTCAATATAAAATAACACATCAAATTGATCCAAAAACAACATTGACCTTCTTAGGTGTTGGTGCTATTGATAAATTTTATTTTGTTGCACCTCGTAATGCTACGCCAGAAAAATTATTTGCACTAAATTCTAGTCCATCTATAAATCAATGGAGCTATACCATGGGCCTTTCATTAAAGAAATTGATTAATAAAGGATATTGGAATATTAGTATAAGCAGGAACCATTTAAATAATATTAATGAGAAGTATGAAAATAATTTATCTCAAGATAAGGGAGAACTAACCCTTAACTATAAATCTAATGAAATTGAGAATAAATTAAGATTCGAACTTACAAAAAGTTTATTAGGATTAAAATGGACAACTGGTGCAAATATTCAGACCATTGAATATGATAATTACACCTATCAAATATTAAGCAATTTTCAACCTTCGTCTATTGTTGGAGCAACTAGTAAACCTATACAATCTAAATATGAATACAAATCTGATTTAGCATTTAAAAAGTATGGAGCATTTTTCCAATTAGGAAAAAAAGCTTTTAATAACAGACTTGGTATTAGTGCAGGTATTAGAACCGATGGTAATGGATTTAATAATTCTGGTAAGCAATTTATGAGTAGACTTTCTCCAAGATTTGGATTAAGTTATGTACTTTCTGATAAAATCACATTAAACGCCTCTATTGGTAGATACTTTAAAGTGGCTCCTTTGACTTCATTAGGATTCAAGGATTTAAATGGCATTTATGTAAATAAGAATGTAGATTATATTGGAAGCAATCATTACGTAACAGGAATTGAATTTATCCCAACGGAAGCAACAAGATTTACTGCGGAGGTCTTTTATAAGAAATATTTCAATGTTCCATTAAGCATACAAAAAGGTATTAGTTTGTCTAATTTGGGGGCTGACTTTAATATACTAGGGAATGAACCAATTGCGACTTCGGGGAAAGGTAGAAGTTATGGTTTTGAATTATTTGCTCAACAGAAATTGACAAAAAGATTCTTTGGGGTAGCTAGTTACAGTTTCTTTAGAAGTGCCTATACAGATAGGCAAAGTAATTTCATTAATAGTTCTTGGGAGAATATTAATTTAGTGAGTTTGACGGCTGGTTATAAATTTAATAAGAATTGGGAATTAGGAATAAAGTTTAGGTTCCAAGGAGGAACTCCTTATTCTCCTTATGATAGTGCAAGTAGTAGACTTAACTTCATAACATTAGGGTCTGGTATTTTAGACTATAGTAAATTGAATACATTAAGAGTAAATCCATTTCATTCAAGTGACTTTAGATTAGATAAAAAGTATAATTATAAAAAAGCAACGCTCGACTTTTTCTTAGATATCACAAATTGGTATGGGTCAAGTTCTGTAGCGCCTAGAACATATATTTTAGAATCTAATGCTGATGGTAGTTTTAAAACAACAGACGGTAAACCAATTAAAAAAGATGGCTCCAATGGGATACCTTCTCTAGCAGATGGAAATCAAGTTTTCATAACGCCCACTATTGGATTTATTTTGGAATTCTAGAGGAGCTTTAAGGAGTTCCTAAATAGCTATTTTAACTTATTTTGAAGTTTAGTTTTCTGTTGTTGTCTAATAACACTAAACATCTGAAATAATACAGATACAGTAATTAGTGAGATACCAACATAAAAACTAGTTCCTAAATATTTTTGCTCTTTAAATAAAATAAAGGCTAATATAATACCATAAACTGGCTCTAAGTTCAAAGTTACATTCAATGTAAATGCACTAATATGTTTCAGAGAAGATAACATTAAATAATTTGCCCATACTGTACATACTAAAGCTAATAGGATCAACCATGCCCAGTCTGAATTAGATGGTAACACAAATGAGGTTTGTTGATAGGAATTAAATAACGCAACCATAATTCCTAAAAATAAAAATCCACCCAACATCTCAAAAGTTTGAATAGTTTGTGGGGCAATATTGCTAGTTAATTTTTTATTGAAAATCGTAAATAAGGCGGCTAAAAAAGACGATACTATTCCTACTAAAATTCCTTCTCTATATTGAATATCAAATTGAAAAATACATAGTATTCCCACTAAACTTAATAAACTAATTAGTAGCTCGTTTAATACCAGTTTTGATTTTGTAAATAAGGGTTCTAGTAGTACAGTAAATAAACCAACGCTCGAAAAGCATACTAAAGCGATAGAAACATTTGCCAATTTAATACTACTATAAAAGCAAACCCAATGCATCGCAATTAATACCCCCACCCCCATGAGTCTAATTTTAACTCGTAAATCAGTCTTAGTTTTATGCTTAGTTAATACATAAAGTAATACTGCTGCAACTGTTGTAATACCCATCCTATAAAACACTAACACTAGACCATTCAATTGGATATAATTACCAATTGGGGCAGTTAAACCAGCTAGAAAAACAAATATATGTAATTGTAAAAGCGCTTTTTTAAAAGTAGACACGCTTAATATGTTTAATAAAACTTCCTGTAATATGTTGCCATTGCATATTTAATACACCCAAAATGGCCTCTTTAATAATTCCCTTTGACATTTTACTTGTTCCAATCTTTCTATCGATAAATGTAATAGGTACTTCTTTAATTTTGAATCCTAATTTCCATGATGCAAATTTCATTTCAATTTGAAATGCATATCCGATAAATTTGATAGTATCTAAATTAATTGCAGCTAAAACTTTATTTTTATAACACACAAATCCTGCTGTAGGGTCTTTTACTGGCATTCCAGTTATGATTCTTGTGTAAGCGGATCCCCCTTTAGAATAAATAAGTCTATCCAATGGCCAGTTTTCAGTTTTTCCACCTTTTACATATCTACTTCCAACAGCAACGTCTGCACCGCCTTGCTCACATGCTTCTAATAATCTATCTAAGTCATTGGGATTATGGGAAAAATCGGCATCCATTTCTATGATATAATCATAATTGTTTTTTAATGCCCATTTAAATCCGTGAATGTAGGCAGTACCTAAACCTAATTTACCTTGACGTTGTTCTATAAATAATCTATCAGGGTAAACATTCATTAATTCAAAAACAAGGTTTGCCGTACCATCAGGAGAACCATCATCAATCACCAAAACATGGTACCCTGACTTGAGTTCCAAGACGGCAGTAATGATGGATTTTATATTTTCCCGTTCATTATAGGTTGGTATGAGGACAATGTTTTTCACTTTATATGGGGGGTATCGTGATTTGAGTTATAATATTTTATAAAGTAAATATAAGCTATTTTTTTAATATAGTTCTATTTAAAATTTCAGTTAACTTTTGCTTTGTATGTAAGGCGAAATCTCCTTTCATCATCCAGTCATAGTATTGGGGTTCTTCCTTAAGTACTTGAGTGACAGGTTTCCCCTTATGTTTACCAAAGTTGAAGACTTCTACCCCATTTTCCATAATGAAACGTCGAGCAAAATCCACTATTTGGTCTTCTCCTGTAAATTTCACTATTGCTTCCACTGTATTTCCTAAATTAGGATATCTTGCTACCTGAGCTTCTAGCACCTCATAAGTTGCCATTGCGTCGGCTTCTGCAGTATGTGCATCCTCTAAAGTTTTATTACAATAGAATTTATAAGCTGCGGACAAGGTTCTTTGTTCCATCATATGAAACACTTTCTGAACATCTAATAATTTTCTACTTTCCATGTCAATTGCAATTCCTGCTCTCAAAAATTCTTCATTTAACATGGGAATATCAAAACGATTACTATTATAACCACCTATATCGGAACCTTCCATAAATTGCTTAACCTCGTTCGCAATTATTTTAAATGTGGGTGCATCTTTTACCATTTCGTCAGTGATGCCATGAATTTCTGTCGATGATGGTGGAATGGGCATTTCTGGATTGACTAATTTCCTTTTGATTTGTTTAGTACCATCCGGCAAAATTTTAATTATCGCAATTTCTACGATTTTGTCAATACTAACATTAATACCTGTCGTTTCTAAATCGATAAAACAAATGGGTTTGGATAATTGTAAAAGCATAGTAAAAATTATGTTGCTAAGTTAGACATTATTGGGCTTTAAATCATTGTATTGGTGCAAAAATGCTCGATAGAATTCATTAAATTGCAATAAAATTGCAAATATGAATTGGATAATTTTAAATAGTATTGATCAATTAGACCAAATAGCCAAAGCTTCTATCGTTAGACCTCAGTTAATATTCAAACATAGTACCACTTGCAGTATAAGCAAAATGGCATTTTCAAGATTTGAAAGATCAGCGGCTCCTGATACTATTGATTTTTATTATTTAGATTTATTGAATTTTAGAAATATTTCAAGTGCAATAGCAGAAAAATTTCAGGTACATCATGAATCACCTCAAGTCATTTTGATTAAAAATGAAGCTTGTGTGTATGATGAAAGCCATTATGGAATTATGATGGACGAAGTAATTGAGCAAGCAGGCGTTTAATTACAACCATTTTAATGGAAGTTAATGGAAGAAGGTTAAATTAACATTTTTCTATAATCATTGCACTTGCACCTCCGCCTCCATTGCAAATTGCAGCTGCTCCATATTTACCCTTTTGTTGTTCCAATACATGAATTAAAGTTACAATTATTCTTGCACCACTGCAACCTAATGGATGACCCAAGGAAACGGCACCACCATTAATATTAACCTTATTGGGGTCAAGTTGAAGTATATTGGCATTTACTATTCCAACAACAGAAAATGCTTCATTAAATTCAAAGCAATCGATTTCTGAGGTTTTTAAGTTAGCTTTTTTTAATGCTTTAGGAATAGCTAATGAAGGGGTTGTAGTAAACCATTTTGGGTCTTGTTCCGCATCTGCAAAACTGATAATTTTCGCTATTGGAGTTAATCCTAATTCTTTCATTTTTTCTCCACTCATTAAAACTAGCGCAGCAGCACCGTCATTCATGGTACTTGCATTAGCTGCTGTTACAGTTCCTTCTTTACTAAAAGCAGGATTTAATTGTTCTATTTTATCGAATTTTACATTGAAAGGTTCTTCGTCTTTAGAAACAATAATTGGATCACCCTTTCTTTGCGGGATACTTACTGGAATAATCTCCGAAATAAAAAGACCTTTCTCAATTGCCGCTTGGGACTTTTTATAACTACTAATAGCAAATGCATCTTGCTCGGCTCTAGTTATTTTATATTCATTTGCACACAAGTCTGCGAAATTGCCCATGGCAACTTTATCATATGCATCAACCAAACCATCCTTAGCAAGACCGTCTTGCATAGTAATATCACCGTATTTATTACCCCAACGTTGTGTAGTATTATAGAATGGTACATTACTCATGCTCTCCATTCCTCCAGCAATAATAATGTCAGCATCTCCTAATAAAATGTTTTGTGCTGCAAGTGCAATAGACTTCATACCACTAGCGCATACTTTGTTTATGGTAGTGCATATGACTTTATCAGGAAGACCTCCTAATTTTGCTGCTTGTCTTGCGGGTGCTTGTCCTAATCCTGCTTGAATTACAGAACCAAATATTACTTCGTCAACTAATTCAGCGTTAAGTTTAATTTTTTCTAAAGCCCCTTTAATAGCAATAGCCCCTAATTGGGTTGCAGACAAAGTGCTTAATACACCACCAAAAGAACCTATCGGAGTTCTTACTGCTGCTACGATATAAACTTCTTTAGACATATTATAAGACTTTAATAATTAAAATTAATCTTGAACATCATCGTCTTCATTTACAGAAGAAGTATTAAGTGAACCGGGTTGTATAAAATGTTTTGGCTTCTCAATAGTCTCCGTTTTTTCTGCTGACTCGGGTTTAATTAAATCTTCTGGTGCTAATCTTATTCCACCGTCTTCTAAAGAGATTAATTTAGACTTATATAAAATACCAACATTCATTTTGAATGCCTTCTTACTCATTCCAAAGAAAGCATAAATATCGTCTGGACTTGACTTATCATGATACGGCAAAAAACCATGGTGTAATTTTAATAAACGTATAATATTAGATTTATCATCATCTAATTTCTCTAATCCTTGTTTGCCAATACCAATATCTAATTTATTATCTTCTCTTATTTTCTTGATATAGGCTTCTTCAATAAATTGACCTATATGTAAATGTGTGAATACTTCGTTCTTATACACTAAACCTTGGTGAACTTGATTTACAATAACTACATAACCAATTTCAGATTCACGGTAAACTTGTACTTTAACTTTTTCACCTTCCTTAACAGTTAATACATCATTGCTTACTGTGTTATCAATTTTTTCTGTAGCGGCAACCCTTCCTGTTTGTTTATCAATGTATAATTTAACCAAGTATTTACCGCCTAAACGCATGGTAGACAATTGTTGAGAAACAGGAACAAATAAGTCCTTCATTAAACCCCAATCCATAAAAGCACCTTGTCTTGTAACGTCAACTACTTTTAATGCAGCAATATCTCCTAGTACCGCCAAAGGTTCTTGTGTTGTGGCAATTAATCTGTTATCTGAATCATGATATACAAATACACTAATAGTATCTCCTACCATTAAGCCGTCTGGAACAAAACGTTTAGGTAACAATACACCTTCGGCTTCATCGTCCATATAAAATCCAAAGTCAACCTTACGATCTACTCTCATCAAATTAAATTCACCTACTTTAGCTGTTGACATCTTTTCTTTATTTATGTAAAATTAGAACAATTCTGGTTGTTCGTCGTTAGGATCTTTAATTACTACTTTGGTCTCCCATTCCATTTCGGTGGTTTTGTTATAGTCAGCAAGCTTAGTTCCTACCGCTTTCCAACCCATAATGTCTACCATTTTACTCACTTTGAACTTAGATTTTCTAATCTGAGTACCTCTTCCTGTATTTACTACTAGAATTGGTTCAACAGCAGTTGAAACGGCAGCCAAGTAATTGCCTTCACCTTCTTTGATACAACAGAATGGAGTTCTTAAAGTACTAGTTTCTATTTTGAAACGCTTAATATTAAACTGTAATTTGTCTTTATCAAGGTAAACAGCAGTGATTATTTTGTTAGGATTGAATTTCTCTATTGATAGTACTTTTTCTGGATCAAACCTTTGAGACTGATCTGTATCAATTACCTCATAATATCCGTCTTTAGTGAAAACTAATAATTTCTCGTCTTCAAAAGTACCTAGGTAAATACCCTTTTCTTCACTATTTAAACGGCCGAATTTATCGTCAAACCAAAGTTTTCGTCCTACCAATGTGCTTTTGCCAGCTTCTTTTAATTTAACTGCTTTTATTGGATATTTAGTAACCTGATTTCCTACACTACTTCTTCCCTTTACTTCTAATGTTTCAAAATAGAAATCAAATTCTTTAATTCGCGCAGTACAATTAGGACTTAAAACAATCTTAACAGATTCTGCTTCTCCATTTGCATTGATTGACAAATAATGCACTTTAGATTTTTCTGAGCTCTTAGCTAATGGATATTCTTTGTCACGAGTAACTCCTGTAACATTAAATCGTTTTGCATAACTTATGCCTGAACCTCCATCAACGTAAACCATATTATAAGTAGTACGTTCATCATTTTTTTGGAAAACGGCAGCATGTATAATATCCTTCCCAATAAATACTTTATCAGAAACTTTAACCACTTTCATGTTACCTGCTTTCGTAAAAGCAATTATATCATCATAGTCTGTACAGTCACATAGGAATTCATCTTTCTTTAAACTCGTCCCAATAAATCCTTCAGCTCTATTGATGTACAATTTAGTATTTGCTATAGCTACTTGTTTCACTTGAATTGTATCAAACTCTTTCAATTCAGTTTTACGCTCTCTGCCTTTACCATATTTTTTTTGCAAGTTTTCATAATAACTCACAGCATAATCAATTAAGTTTTCTAAATCGTGTTTCACTTGTTTGATTTCTGCTTCAATGGATTTAATTTGTGCAATTAAATCTTCTATATCAAGTTTATAAATTCTTCTAACTGGCTTGTCCGTTAACTTTAATAAATCTGTACGTTCAATTTGTTTTTTGAATTTCTTTTTGAATGGTTCAAAAGCTTTGTCAATAGCGTCAATTACTTTATCCCAATTCAAATGTTTCTTCTCTAATTCCTGATATATTTTTTCTTCAAAGAATATTTTTTCTAAACTAGTGAAATGCCATTTGTCTTCTAATTCCTTTAAATGAATTTCTAATTCTGCTTTTAATAAGTCTTTAGTATGCTCAACTGAATAACGTAATAAATCACTAGCTGTAATGAATTGTGGTCGTTGACTTACAATGACGCAAACATTAGGGGATAAACTTATTTCACAGTCCGTGAATGCATATAATGCGTCAATAGTAATGTCTGGTGAAATCCCTGTTGCTAAATCAATTTGAATTTCAACTTCGGCAGCAGTAACATCCGTTACTTTTTTAATTTTAATTTTTCCCTGATCATTTGCCTTTGTGATACTCTCCATTAATTGAGTAGTGGTAACACTATATGGAACGTCTTTAATTAATAAAGTTTTCTTGTCAAACTCTTCAATATGTGCCCTCACTCTTACTTTACCTCCACGTTTGCCGTCGTTATAATTGGAAGCGTCAATCATGCCTCCTGTTTGGAAATCAGGTAATAATTCAAATTTACGGCCTCTTAAATGCTTAATACAAGCATCAATCAACTCATTGAAATTATGAGGTAATATTTTAGTGGATAAACCAACTGCAATACCGTCAGCGCCTTGGGCTAACAATAAAGGAAATTTCATAGGAAGCGTAACGGGCTCTTGCTTACGACCATCATAACTTAAAGACCATTCAGTTGTTTTTGCATTAAATGCAACATCTAAAGCAAATTTACTTAAACGAGCTTCAATATATCTTGGTGCTGCAGCATAGTCTCCTGTTCTAACGTCACCCCAGTTACCTTGCGTCTCAACTAATAAATCTTTTTGTCCAATATTCACCAAAGCATCACCAATACTAGCGTCTCCGTGAGGATGGTATTGCATACTTTGACCAATAATATTTGCAACTTTATTAAATCTTCCATCATCCATTTCCTTCATGGCGTGTAAGATTCTACGTTGTACCGGTTTCATGCCATCTTCCATTGCAGGAACCGCTCTTTCTAAAATTACATAAGAAGCATAATCCAAGAACCAATTTTTATATTGACCTTGAACGCCTGATTCATTTTCTGTTACTCTACTTAAATTTTTCTCTTTTGCCATAACTATTCTTAATTAGAACCCTTTAGTATACATTAAATTCGATAAGTGTCTTCACTACCGTCTTTTAAGCTATTTAATTCAATAAAAACAATATCAGTAATTGCAGTTACTTCATGCCAAATACCTGCTGGTATTTTAACCCTACTAGGTGCTTCCACTTTTATTGTTTCTTCATGGTTTATTTTTAAATCCTTCCAATGCAAGTTGATTGAACCCTGCACTAGAAGCATGTCTTCTGGATTTTTACCAGCTGAAATACCTTTATGATAATGTTGACCACTAACTGTTCCAGCATTTCTATAGACCAACAAGAATTCTCCTGTTCTATCCGTTTTAAAAAAATGGAGTGCTCCACGCTCGTCTACTGCTTTAACCTCAATTGAACTAATAGTAACACTCATTTATTTTAATTTATGACGGAAACATGCTTCCTGTTAATTTAAACTGTTTCTGCTTCTGCTAGGGTGCTTGAACCACCTGGCATTTGAACCACCATATCCTTCCAACCTTTATTCCAATCTCCTACAAAAACAATTTTACCTTCTTGTTCCAATGCTTTAAGACGGAAAACAATAAATGCATCGCCCGTTTTAACTTTCATTTTGCCCATTATGCTGGAAATAGCACTAGGAAGCTTTTGCGCATTTTTAGTTAGTAACGATAATATTTCTTTATCGTAAAATTCAATACCCATACTAACTATCTTTTTCCCCCCTTCTAAAAAGCGAACGCCTTCATTCTCTTCACAAACTTTTTTCCATTCATCTGGATCTAACTCAAACTCACTTAATGTAATTGGACGCGCTAATTTTTTAGCTTTTAAGAATTCTCTAGGTTGGATCTGACTTAAATGTGTTGGATAAAATAATTGACCCTTCTCGTTTAGAAAAGGTAGATTATTCAAATATAACACATGAATACGGCCTTGTAATTCTTTACACTGACTCATAAACCAATAGTAGCCGCATACATCATGAACATTCTGACCCATCCAAATCCAAATCTCTTCGTTTTCGTCGTGCGCTAATGCATTTTGTATATGACGAACTGTTAATTTATCATCAACAATATCTAATTGGTCTACATAAGGTGAATGTTCTAGAATGGAAGTCCACCAATCACGTCTAATTTGATATCCTTCTGTTTCGTATATATCTTTTAATGGGCCTACTGCATAATCGTCTTTAATTTCGACAACTTTTCCAGCTAAGCTATCATCTAATTCAATGGCAGCTTCTAAGGCAGTAATGTCTGCTGTATTAAATACTAAGTGTATCATTCGCTTTGTCTAATTCGACTTTTAAGTTATTGATAATAAAGTCCTGTCTTTCTGGAGTATTTTTCCCCATATAATATTCCAACAAATGTTGAATATGATCTCCTTGTTCTAAAATAACGGGTGCCAATTTTATGTCAGCATTAATAAACTTACCAAACTCATCAGGACTAATCTCCCCCAACCCTTTGAATCGTGTTATTTCAGGTTTTACTCCTAATTCCTTTATTGCTTTCTGTTTTTCAGTTTCGTCATAACAGTAAATTGTTTTTTGTTTATTACGAACACGGAATAATGGAGTCTCTAAAACAAATACATGACCTCTTTTAACTAGGTCTGGGAAGAATTGCAAAAAGAAAGTAAGCATCAATAAACGAATATGCATACCGTCCACATCGGCATCGGTTGCAATAACAACATTGTTGTAACGTAAACCTTCTAAACCGTCTTCAATATTTAATGCATGTTGTAATAAATTAAATTCTTCATTTTCATAAACTACTTTCTTAGTTAAACCAAAGGAGTTTAAAGGCTTACCTCTTAAACTAAATACCGCCTGGGTATCTACATTACGCGACTTGGTTATACTACCACTTGCAGAGTCCCCTTCGGTAATAAATAAGGTTGACCCTTTTTGCAAGGAGATAAAAATTTCCTTGTTTTTTGTTGGTAAATCGTCGTTGAAATGTACTCTACAATCTCTCAATTTCTTATTATGTAAATTAGCTTTCTTAGCACGCTCATTTGCTAATTTTTTTATCCCTGCTAATTCTTTACGTTCTCTTTCATTTTGCTCAATACGCTTTTTTAAAGCATCAGACACAGCTGGGTTTCTGTGTAAAAAATTATCTAATTGTTTAGATAAAAATTCAGTAATAAAATTTTTCATACTAGGTCCACCCTCTGCCACATTCTGAGATCCTAATTTAGTCTTAGTCTGACTTTCAAAAACAGGCTCTTGTACCCGAACAGAAACAGCAGCAACTATACTAGTTCTTATGTCAGATGCTTCATAATCTTTCTTATAAAAATCACGTATTACTTTAACATAAGCTTCTCTGAATGCTTGTTGGTGAGTTCCTCCTTGAGTGGTATACTGACCATTAACAAAGGAGAAGATGTCTTCTCCATAATCATTGTTATGCGAAATAGCCACTTCAATATCTTCTCCAGTTAAATGTATAATTGGATATCTTAACTCATCTGGATTTGTTTTACGCTCTAATAAATCCAATAGTCCATTTTTACTTATAAATTTCTTATTATTAAAATGGATAGTTAAGCCTGCATTTAAATAACAATAATTCCACAACTGACTTTCAATATATTCATATATAAAATGATAGTTCTTGAAAATACTAGCGTCAGGTGTAAAAACAACTAAAGTACCATTACCTTCTGCAGTTTTAGACTCTTTAGTTTCTTCTATTAAAAGTCCTCTTTTAAAACTAGCTGATTTTTGTTTTCCTTCGCGATATGCAGTTACTTCAAAATCTTCACTTAGGGCATTTACTGCTTTAGTACCAACCCCATTCAGACCTACCGATTTTTGAAATGCTTTACTGTCATATTTCGCACCTGTGTTAATCTTACTTACCACATCCACGATTTTCCCTAATGGAATACCACGACCATAATCTCGGATAGTAACCGTCTTGTCATCAATAGAAATCTCCACTGACTTACCATACCCCATGGTGTGTTCATCAATACAGTTATCTATTACTTCTTTTATTAAAACATATATGCCATCGTCTGGAGCAGACCCGTCTCCTAGTTTACCAATGTACATACCTGGTCTTAATCTAATATGTTCTTTCCAGTCTAATGACCGAATAGAGTCTTCGTTATATTCAGATGGTATTTTTGCTTCTGCCATAATTATCAATGCTTTAGGGGCGAAAAATGCCCTTTTCTAGCTGCAAATCTAATTCTCAAACCTACTTATACAATCTAAATTTTTGCAAAAATGGGCAAATGTGGATAAAAGGATTAAAGTCTTATCTTTATTCCATCAAAAACGAAGCACCCTATCCGATTGTAGACCTTGAATTTATCAAAATCAAGGCAATTGAACTTGAAGCAGAAAACCTCAAATTTCAAGATTTTCTACGAAATTTGGACAGTTTAAGCTTAGATAAGGCCGTTTTTAAGCTATCCGAAGCCATTTCTCCTAAAATTCAATGTACCGAATGTGGTAACTGTTGTAAGAGTTTAATGGTTAACATAGATGAAGTCGAAGCAAACAACTTATCTGCACATTTAGGTCAAAGTAGATCCGAGTTTGATGAAAAGTACTTAGATAAGGGTGAATCTGGAAGAATGGTGGTAAATGCCATCCCTTGTCATTTTCTTGTTGGTAATAGCTGCTCGGTTTATGAACACCGATTTGCTGGGTGTAAAGAATTCCCCGCATTCCATGTCCCTCATTTTAATAAAAGACTATTTACCACTTACATGCATTACGATAGATGTCCTATAATATTTAATGTTTTAGAGACTTTAAAAAATGATTTAGCATGGCAATCAGATTCGGAATAGATCAAGTTATCAGTCAAAATCCAATTTGGAAAAAGCAACGTATTGGATTTTTAACCAATGATGCTGCTAAAACCCATTTGGGAATTACTAGTCGACAGGCTTTAATTGAAGCTGGATTTAACATTGCAATCTTATTTTCACCCGAACATGGTATTGACACTAATGGAGCAGATGGTGTAAAAATAGAGAACGGCAAAGATCCAATTACGGGCATCCCAATTATTAGTTTATATGGAGTTAAGTTTATGCCCTCCGAAACTGACTTAACAAATATTGACCTTTTATTATTTGATGTTCCCGATGCAGGAACTCGTTTTTATACCTATTTATGGTCACTTACTTATTTTATTGAAGCTGCAGCAAAATATAATAAGAAAATCATTGTACTTGACAGGCCAAATCCTTTAGGTGGTGATTTTGCTTTAGCAGAAGGCCCTTATCTTGATGCGTCTGAAGCTAGTTTTATTGGTCGATTTAATATTCCTGTGAAACATCAAACTACGTTGGGAGAATTAGCAAAATATTTTAATACAACGCAAGGTTGGAATGCTAATTTAGAAGTTATTAAATGCGAAAATTGGAAAAGGGCTCAATTGTTTTATGACTGGAATTTACCATGGGTGAAA
>CALPWK020000003.1 GCA_943327245.2 Comamonas sp. lk
AAAAATGGCAATCAAATCAAGTCTTAAAAATTAAGTACAATAATAAATCAAGTTTTAAAATAATTAAGCAAAATAATAATTGATAAATCATGAGCCATAAAAATAACCTAGGAACAAAATATATTCACGCCGGCGCGCATCCCGACCCAACCACTGGAGCTATAATGACTCCTATTTATCAAACATCTACCTACGTTCAGTCTGCACCAGGTGTACATAAAGGATTTGAATATGCAAGAAGTCAAAATCCGACAAGATTCGCTTTGGAAGAGGCTTTTGCCGTTATTGAAAATGGAAAATTTGGACTAGCATTTGCTAGTGGAGTGGCTGCAACAGATGCAGTTTTACGTTTATTAGTACCCGGTGACGAAGTAGTTGCTGCCAATGATATGTATGGAGGCTCTTATAGATTATTCTCAAAAGTACATGAGAAAATGGGCATCAAATTTGTATATGTAGACACTTCAAATGCAGACAATGTATCCAATGCTATCACACCTGCTACAAAATTAATATGGATTGAAACACCAACAAACCCATTAATGAATATCACCGATATTGCAGCAGTGTCAGCTATTGGGAAAAAACACAATTGTATTGTATGTGTAGATAACACATTTGCTTCTCCCTATTTACAAAACCCTTTGGATGATGGTGCTACCATTGTAATGCACTCAGCTACTAAATATTTAGGTGGTCATAGCGATGTGATACAAGGATGTTTAGTGATGAATGACCAAGACTTAAGAGATCAATTATATTTTATACAAAAAAGTACAGGCGCTGTTCCAGGCCCACAGGATTGCTTCTTAGTATTGCGTGGCATAAAAACCTTGCATGTAAGAATGCAAAGACATTGTGAAAATGGAGAAAAAGTAGCAGCCTATTTACGCCAACATCCAAAAGTAGCAAAAGTTTACTGGTGTGGATTCGAAGACCATCCTAATCACGATATTGCTAAAAAGCAAATGAGGGGATTTGGGGGTATGATGAGTTTTACTTTAAAAGACGATAGTGCTGCTGCAGCAACTAAAGTTTTATCCAGTACAAAAATATTTTCATTGGCCGAAAGCTTAGGTGGTGTAGAGTCTTTAATTAATCACCCCGCTAGTATGACACATGCTTCCATTCCACGTGAACAAAGAATAGCCAATGGATTAACAGACGGCTTAATTCGATTGAGTGTTGGTATTGAAGACGCAGAAGATATTATTGCTGACCTAGCTCAAGCAATTGGGTAATGCCATTCGCATTAAAAACATTCTTAGATTTAAAAGTCAAGGAATATAATAGGGCTTCTTTTATACCAAAGGACCCAATATGTATTCCGCATGCCTATAAAAAGCAGCAAGACATTGAGATTGCCGCTTTTTTTGCAAGTATTTTTGCGTGGGGTAATCGCATTACCATCATTAATAAAAGTAGAGAACTACTAGACAGAATGGACAATGCTCCCTATGACTTTTGTATGCAGCATACTAGTAAGGACTTAAAAAAATTATTGGGATTTGTACATCGTACTTTTAATGATACCGACTTATTATATACAATAGCTTTTTTTAATAAACATTATGCTACACAAGTAAGTTTAGAAACTGCCTTTTCTACAAATCAAATGACAGGAGAAAAATTGCAAACTGTAGAAGCTGCTTTAAATCATTTTCAGTCTTATTTTATGTCTTTGGAAGATGCCCCTGCCAGAACCAAAAAGCATATTTCTAGCCCTACTTCGGGCTCCACCTGCAAAAGACTCAATATGTTTTTAAGATGGATGGTAAGGCATGATAAACATGGAGTTGATTTTGGAATTTGGAAATCATTACAACCTGCTGATTTGATTATTCCTATTGACGTTCACGTTGCAAGAGTATCCAGAAGCTTTGGTATTTTAAAGAGGCCAAAAACAGATTGGACTGCAGCCATAGAATTAACGGAATATTGCCGAACTTTAGATCCGAAAGACCCTGTTAAATATGACTTCGCACTATTTAGCTTGGGCGTCATCGAAAAGTTTAACTAAGTAAAACAATCCTCTTATGGAAATTAATTTACAAGCTTTAGAAAAACTAGCTGTTCCAGATTTGGAGACAGCAATTAATGAGTTAATTAAAAATGATTTCTCCAAATTGGTACAGTTGCTATACCGAATAGACGTGTCAGAAGCGAAACTTAAAAATATATTACAAGCGCACCCTAACGAGGATGCTGGCAAATTAATTGCACAAGTTGTTTTAGAAAGATTAGCTGCTACAAAAAATGCTAGAGAAATGTTTTCAAAACCAAATGACACAAATTCCTCCACTACACACACAAGTCAGGGTGCTAAAGAAATAGATGACGAAGAAAGATTATAAGAAAATGCTTACAAATCTCCCAACTGTGGACGCATAATAATATCCTCTACTAATGCTTGAGGACTTAAATGAGCGGCAGCAAAAATCATTTTAGCAATATCATTTGCTTCCATAATACGTGATTCTTCCACTCCAGAACCCTTCCAGCTATTAGTATATGTAGCACCAGGACAAACTGCAGTTACTTTAATGCCTTTATCTTTTAATTCTAATCTCAAATTTTTTGAAAATCCTAATAACGCAAACTTACTAATACTATAAGATCCCCCATTCGGATACGCTTGTAAGGAAGCAATAGAGCAAATATTAAAAATATGTCCTTGCCCATTTTCGATCATAGTAGGTAGTGCAGCTCTTGTGGTATGATAAGCAGCATATAAATTAGAAGCCATTTGTTGTTCCAGCGTTTCTGCTGCTTCGTCTGCAATATTACCTGGCAAGAAAAAGCCAGCATTATTTACTAAAATATGGGGTGTTCCTTTTTCTAAACACCAATTGATAAAATTAACACATTGCTCCTTTTGAGATAAGTCGGCAGCTAGATACTGAATAGTGGCATTAGGATAAGCCAAAGACAATTTTTCAGCAGCTACTTTTATATTGGCGGGTGTTTTACTACATAAAAACAAATTGTATCCTGCTATTGCAAATGATTCCGCAATGGCATAACCTATTCCTTGAGAAGCGCCTGTGATTATAATATTCATAAATTGATCTAATTGTTGTTAAATATGGCATTTACGCCATTATTTAGATAAAGATAAGAAGCAATATTGTAAATTAGCAATTCATAAAATGCACACATGGCTTATACAGATTTGTTTTTTGACTTAGATCATACCATTTGGGATTTTGAATTAAATTCAAAAGAAACTATTCAGGAATTATTTGATACCTACGAACTTAAGAACTTAGGTTTATTAGATTTTGATGCTTATTTTACTCAATACAGTATGCATAATCATCGTTTATGGGATAGGTATACAAAAGGCTTTATTAAGCAAGAAGAATTAAGATGGAAACGTATTTACTTAAGTTTACTAGACTTTAAAATTGCCGACGAAAAGTTAGCGAAACAAATGTCAATTGATTATTTAGACATATTACCTAATAAGACAAACCTATTTCCCTATACTATTGAGATTCTTGACTATTTGAAAAATAAGGAATATAAAATGCATTTAATTACAAATGGATTTGAGGCTGTACAGTTTAAGAAAATTCAAAATTCAAATTTAGCATCCTATTTTATTGAAGTCATTACATCTGAAGCAAGTAATAGCTTAAAGCCCCATAAAGAAATATTTGAATATGCCTTGGGTAAAACCAATGCTAGTGTGGAATCAAGTATTATGATTGGCGATAATGAATCGGCTGACATTCAAGGGGGGATAAATATGGGTATGGATACCATTTTCGTGAACCATATAAATGCAGTGCCCACTATTCCTGCAACTTATACTATCACTCACTTAAAGCAATTAGAAGACATTTTATAATTACCAAGAAGCTAAAATAGTAACTCCCCCTTTTACGGTATCTCCAATTTTGGTATGAATTTTTGTTCCTATAGGTAATAATAAGTCTACTCTACTTCCAAATTTAATGAAACCATATTCTGCACACTGCTCGTATTTTGCACCAACAGTTGTATAGTTACAAATTCTTCTTGCCAAAGCCCCTGCAATTTGTTTACATAAAATACTTCCTTTCTCGTTCTCCACTACCACAGACCATCTTTCATTGTCGGTAGAAGACTTAGGATGCCATGCGACTAAAAATTTACCTGGATGGTATTTGTTATAAATAATGTTGCCAGCAATTGGC
Organism: Comamonas sp. lk; assembly: GCA_943327245.2. Classification (GTDB taxonomy): domain Bacteria; phylum Bacteroidota; class Bacteroidia; order Chitinophagales; family Chitinophagaceae; genus Sediminibacterium. The sequence goes on from CALPWK020000003.1 coordinate 4,182, forward strand.
ATGCGATTTACGTGCACGTTTGCTGGACTCATAAATACACTTAGTTGAATTCTTCTCTCTTTGTAAAATTCATCGGGTTCCACTTCCTCAATTACAACTACTTTACCGTCAGCAGGTGCAACAATTGCAGAATCGTTTATAGTTAATGTTCTATTAGGCATTCTAAAGAAAGAAACTATAAATAAAAATAAACCTAGCAATATGGCAAATACTACCCAAGCACCTAAAGCAGTGATTGGAAATAAGTATGAAAAATTGACAATATTTAAAATTCCAACTATTAATGCAGTTAATGAAATAGTAGCTGTTCCTTCCTTATGAATGGTCATAATATTATTTTGAGTAACAAAGATAAAACATCTAAAACAGAATCTGAAGTATTAACCAAACAAAGGGTACTGCAAATAAGATAGAATCAAATCGGTCTAAGAATCCGCCATGCCCAGGCATCATATTGCCACTATCTTTTACACCCGCTAACCTTTTCAATTTACTCTCAAAAAGGTCCCCAAAAGTGCCCGCAATACTTGCAGTTAAACTAATAATAAATATATATGTCTCTTGAATAGGTATCCAAATACCCAAAACCTTGGTTACCAATAATACCGACAGCACAATACCAGCAATGGTGCCTTCCCAGGTTTTATTGGGAGAAATAGAAGACAATGGCGTTTTACCAATAAAAGAACCTACTATATAGGCAATAGTATCATTCACCCAAATAGAGGCAATCACTAATAATGGGATTGAAAAAGACCAATCCATAAAAAAGGTGCTCACCATAAATGCTCTCAATTGAAAAAATAAAGACAAGCACATTGGAATATAAATTAAACCAAAAAATGAAATAGCTAAATTATGTAACACCATGCCCTTGTCTTTATTTTTAATAAAATCCCAGGCTGTAAAGGCTATCATTAATCCAAGGACAGCATACATTACTTTGTTACCAATATATTTTATACTTATTCCATTAATTCCTAAAGTCCTTGGCGCCAATACCATCATCATAACAATGCCTAAAATCAATAAACTCCATTTATGAATTGGTCCAATTGACTTGTACGAAGGAAAAATTAAAGCCATTAGCTTTTGATACTCATATAAACACCCAAACTGAATGATGGTAAACAATGCGAAGAAGGTCCATTGGTTCCAAACCAAACCTGCAATCATTAAAACAGCAAATACAATTGCCGACATTGCTCTTACTTTAAACACAGAAAAATTTAACGCCATATTTATTTTTTTAAAATCATTTTTGTAAAACATAGACGCCCGTTTCTTAATCAGGCGCTACACTTGTTAGGTTTAAATCATTAATTACTTGCATAGCAATATCATATTGTGTTTCTTGAACATACACTTCTACTTTTCCTAAAAAAACAAAGGAAGAGTCTTGCTTGTTTAATAATTTAGCTGCAATGCCATTTTCATTTAGCATTCCCATAACCATGGAAGCAGTGGCTAATTGCGTGCTGCTAAATACTTTTTTCCAGTCCTGCATTGTGCGTGTTGTTTTTTAATTGCTTCAATAAAAAATATACTACAATAATAGCAACAAAAGTCCAATAGTAGGTAAGATTGCCTTCCAATACCGATTCTACTTTTTTAGGGTCATTACGAACAAAATATAAAGCGGTAATGCCAATCGTATTATTTATAAAATGCATTACCATGGGTAACCAAATACTCTTTGTAAAATAATATATTAAGCCTAGTACAATACCTAAAGACATTCTAGACAGGAAGCCAAAATAAGAAAAATGAAAAGCACTAAATAAGATGGCAGTAACTACAATAGCTATATAAGGCTTACCCGACCAGTCTATTAATATTTTTTGAAGGCTAGCTCTGAAAAATAATTCCTCCACTATGGCTGGTACCAATGCAACCGCTATAATCGCATACAATAAATCTAAAATGGACTTCATTTGTGTCATAGCCACTAAAGCCTGTTTATATTGCGCTTCTAAGCCATCCGCCCAAGCTTTTATGCCAGACGTAACAGGAATTTTATCAGTAAGGTCCCCTAATGCCCCACTTAAAAACAAACCTGCTATAGCTAATAAGACCACCAATATCATTTGCTCGTTCTTGGGTTTCACCTGCATTCCCATATTATTAGCCAATTTGCCCTTAGTAAAAGCTGCCACCAGTATACTAGGTAAGCCAAAAGCAATAATAGAAGCCAACGCATTGGCAAATTGAGCCAATTTGCTGTTTTCTGGTGCTAAGATAATGGACTGTAATTGATTAAAAGGAACATGTAAATAAGCTGCGACCAAGGAAAAACTAATCAACGCACCTAAAATCATACTAATACCGGTTGCACCCAAAAACAAGGCCATTCTATAGCCAGGGGACATATTAAAAATTGAATGCGTTGATGACTCCATGTAAATACAATTTATTGGTACCTTTGCAACCGTATCGGTTAGATGCAAGATAATGAATTCATATGGTTTCTATAGGTCCTATACAATTACCGGATTTTCCTTTATTACTCGCTCCAATGGAGGATGTAAGTGATCCCCCATTTAGAGCAGTGTGCAAAGACAATGGCGCAGACCTCATGTATACTGAGTTTATCAGTAGTGAAGGGCTTATTCGGGATGCTATAAAAAGTAAGCAAAAGCTTGATATCTATGACTATGAGCGTCCAATTGGCATTCAAATATTTGGAGGAGACGAGGAAGCTATGGCATTATGTACCAAAATAGTGGATACGGTAAATCCAGACTTAATAGATATTAATTTTGGATGCCCTGTCAAAAAAGTGGCTATGAAAGGCGCAGGGGCTGGGGTTTTGAAGGACCTGGACTTGATGGTTAGATTAACCGAAGCAGTAGTAAAAAGTACCAACCTACCTGTAACTGTAAAGACTAGATTAGGATGGGATGAGTCTACTAAAAATATACACGAGGTTGCTTTACGTTTACAAGACGTAGGTATTAAAGCATTGGCTATTCACGGAAGAACTAGAATGCAAATGTATAAAGGAGAAGCAGATTGGACTTTAATTGGAGAAATAAAAAATGACCCAAGAATTCATATTCCGATTTTCGGAAATGGAGATATTAATTCCCCAGAGAAGGCATTAGAATATAAAAATAGATATGGGATTGACGGGATAATGATTGGTCGAGCTGCTATAGGATATCCTTGGATATTTAGAGAGATCAAGCATTACTTAGCAACAGGTGAAAGAATGGCAGACCCTACTATTGAAGAAAGAGTAGAAGTAGCTAGAAAGCATTTGATTAAATCCTTTGAATGGAAAGGACCGGTTGCAGGAATTAATGAAATGAGAAGGCATTACGCCAATTATTTAAGAGGCCTTCCTAATATTAAAGAGTACCGAGCTAGATTAGTGACAATAACTGAGCAAGCTGAGGTAGAAGCGGTGTTAGATGAAATCAAAGAAACTTATAAAGGCATGGTGATTGAATCAGGTCATATCGTACTTGAAAATTACCACGATCATTGCCCTATCAATTAATTTAAAAATTGCCCTACCAACTAATAAAAAAAATGAGTCTCGTTGGAGACTCATTTTTTTTATCTTGCTAATCTTAAAATTATTTACCCTCCACAGCCGCAATCACTTCTGCCGCTAATGGGTCAACTGTCATTGGGAAGTAATGCGTTAATACCCCTTGCTCATTAATTAAATATTTACAAAAATTCCAAGCGGGTTCTTGATGACACCATCCATTAATAGTCATGTCGGATAACCATTTATGCACTTCATTTTGATGGTTCTTTTTAATTACAATTGATTTTTCCATCAAAGGAAAACTAACCCCATAATTCTTCTTACAAAAAGCGGCAATGTTTTCATTACCCCCTTTTTCTTGTTCTTTAAAATCATTAGAAGGAAAACCAATGACTACTAATTTATCAGCATACTGTAAAGATAGTTTCTCAAGCGCTTCATATTGACCCGTAAAACCACAATCACTTGCCGTATTAACGATCATTATTTTCTTTCCTTTAAATTGTTCAAAACTAACATCTTTACCATTAATGTCTTTCATTTTTAAAGTGTAAAATGAAATTACAGGAGCAATATTTTGCTTGTTGATTAAAGTTTGCTTTTTACCACTAGACTTGCTAGACCACATTATAACTGGATACAATGTTTTTAAGACGGACTGCTTATAAGACATTTCTTTTCGCTTCATTAGCAAAGTAGCGGCCATTAAAACACCAATGGCAATAGCAATTTTTATCATAATATTTTTTTTAAGCATTATCCAATCAACTTTTTCAGTAACCAACCTTTGCCCTTATAAGGAGGATATTTTAAATCCGGGTCTATCCAGGTAGGTGTTTTCATAACCGCTTTTAAATGCGTGAAAGTATCAAAACTTAGTTTACCATGATATCCACCCATTCCGCTGTAACCCCTTCCGCCAAAAGGTAATGCATGATTCGTTAAATGCCAACTTGCATTATTTACACAGGCTCCGCCAGAAGGTACTTGCGTCAACCAATAGTCTTGCGTTGCCTCATTACTTGTGAAAACATAAAACGCTAATGGGTTAGGATGCCGATTTATAATTTCCAATGCTTCTTCATTACTGTCATAAGTTATGACAGGTAAAATAGGGCCAAATATTTCGTCTTGCATGACTTTGGCGTCTGCTATAATATTTGTTAAAATAGTAGGTTCTATATATAAACTTGCGGCATCCGACTTCCCGCCATAAGCAATTTTTCCTTCGTTAAAATATTGAACTAATCTTGACCACTGTTTGTTATTAATTATTTTACCATAGCCTTCGGTATGCGCTGTATCTTTCCCATAAAACTGCTCAATAGCTTTAATTAATTCTTCAATTAAAACATCCTTAAATGCAGTAGGCACTAATATATAGTCTGGTGCCACGCACATTTGTCCAGCATTAGAAAACTTAGTATTGGCAATTCTTCTTGCAGCGACTCTCATATTGGCATCTGCCGCTATCAGCGCTGGACTTTTACCCCCTAATTCCAATGTTACTGGAACTAATTTTTCTGCAGCTGCTTTATAAATAATTTTGCCAACTTCGGTACTGCCAGTATAGAAGATATGATCGAATCTAAATTCACTAAACATAGGAGGCAATACTTGTGCCCCCTCTCCTTCTACATACAAAATATAATTGTCTGGGAATAAAGAATTTATAATCTGCTGCATGACTTTAGATGTGGCAGGTGCAAATTCACTAGGCTTAAGCACCACACAGTTTCCCCCTGCAATCGCACCAATTAATGGTGTAAACAATAATTGAAAAGGATAATTCCATGGACCTATAATACAAACCACTCCTAAAGGTTCTCTGATAGTGAAACAGCTAGAAGGTTGATTTAATAAGTTAGTAGACACCGTTGTAGGCTGCATCCAAGACTTGATATGTTCAATGGTAAAATTCAACTCATTCATGAAAAATCCAATCTCGGTAGCCCAAGCCTCCTCCTTTGTTTTTTTCAAATCGGCGTATAATGCTTCATTTAAAGCTTTTTCTGACTCTAAAACAGCCTTTTTAAGTCTGTTTAGTTGTAATAATCTAAAAGCTAGGGTTTGAGTAGCTCCAGACATAAAGTATTGTCTTAATTGTAGCAAAGAGGAATTCATAAAACAGATATTAATATGATAAAGCAATTTAGGTTATAATAACGAAAAGAAAACTGATAATATTCACTCATAAAAATTATTCCTCATATTGGTAAATTTTTTATAATTTAACATGGTCATTAATTAACGATTATTAATATTTAACGAATTGCTATGTCCAAGAAAAAATCAGATAATTCTAGGAGAGATTTTATTAAAAACGCCTCCCTTGCAATGGGTGGTTTTTATATCTTACCAAGACACGTATTAGGTGGGAAAGGATTTATTGCCCCGAGTGATAAATTACAAGTTGCCGGTATTGGTGCCGGTGGAAAAGGAGAAGGTGACTTATGGTCATTCTACCAAAGTGGAAAAGCAGATATCGCTTTTTTATGTGATGTAGATGAGCGTCAAACAGCTAAAAGCCGTGAGCGTTATCCAAAAGCAAAAGTTTACACAGACTATAGAGAGATGTTAGAAAAAGAAGCAAAGCATATTGATGCTGTTTCTGTTTCAACACCCGACCATATGCATGCCGTTCAAGCAATGGCTGCTATGCAATTAAAGAAGCACGTATATGTTCAAAAGCCAATGGCACATGACATTTACGAAGCTCGTATGATGACTAAAGCGGCACACGATTATAATGTAGTTACGCAAATGGGTAACCAAGGATCTTCAGGTGACGGTGTACGCATGTTGCAAGACTGGAATGAAGCTGGTTTAATTGGAGACATTCATACTATTTATTGTTATACCGACAGACCAGTATGGCCTCAAGGTGTTATGCGTCCAACAACTAATTCACCTATCCCTGCTGGATTGAATTTTGACTTATGGTTAGGTACAGCTCCTCAAAGAGATTATTTTGATGGCTTGTTACCATTTAACTGGAGAGGATGGTGGGATTACGGTACCGGCGCATTAGGTGATATGGCTTGTCATATTATGGCTCCTGCATTTGCAGTTGCTGGTTTAGGATATCCTATTGCTGCAGAATGTAGTGTTGCAACAAGATACACCGCACCTTGGCAAAGACTGAATGCACCAGACAGTGGGCCAATGTCATCTCATATTATTTTAACTTTCAAAGGTCAAAATGGTAAACCAGACATTAAATTACATTGGATGGACGGTGGAATTCAACCTGAAAGACCAGCAGAACTAGGACCTAACGAGGTTATGGGTGATGGTGGAAATGGAGTGATTTTTGAAGGAACCAAAGGAAAAATGATGGCAGGTACTTATGGAGTAAATCCACAGTTATTGCCTACCAACTTAACTAATACTACAAAAGTGCCTCAAATAATTGAAAGAGTTAAGGGCGGTGCCGAAGGTCACTATGCAGCTTGGGTGGAAGCTTGTATTGCAGGACCAGGTAGTAGAGAAGCGAAAATGTTAAGTTCTCATTTTGATATTGCAGGACCTTTAACAGAGTCCGTTTTAATGGGCAATCTTGCTATTAGAAGTTATGACGTTAAAGTGAACGACAAAAAAGGATTAACTACTTACCCAGGCCGTAATATTCAATTATTATGGGATGGACCAAATATGAAGATTACCAATTTCGATCCAGCGAATCAGTTCGTTAAAAGAACGTATCGTGATGGTTGGTCATTGGGCGTTTAAAATATTCGACTTACTTATTTACAGTCCCTCTCGATTTACCGGGAGGGACTTTTTTGTATCCCAACTTCAATTTATAAAAAACGTATCTTCATGAATAGAAATTATTTGATTAAAAATAATTAGCAATACAATATAAATTATGGAAAATTTAGCAAGCCAATTTTTATTAAGAAAGGATATTAATTTTTTAAACTTTGGGTCCTTTGGCGCTACGCCAAAGCCAGTATTTGATTATTACCAACAATGGCAAAGAGTATTGGAGGCAGAACCAGTGCAATTTATTGCGTTTGACGGTCCCGAATATTTATCAACTTCCCGAGCTGCTTTGGCTAAATTTATACATTGTGAAGACAAGGACGATCTGGTATACATAACCAACCCTTCCTTTGGAATAAATATCATTGCAAAAAGCTTTCCATTAGAAGAAGGAGATGAAATTTTAGCTACCGACATTGAATATGGGGCTTGCGATAGAACCTGGGAATATTATTGTGAGAAGAAAAAAGCTATTTATAAAAGACAAAAAATTAGCTTGCCAATTACTACTAAAGAGCAATTCATTGAAGATTTTTTTAAAGGTTTAACCCCAAAAACAAAAGCTATTTTTATTAGTCATATTACAAGTGCTACTGCCTTAATATTTCCTGTTAAAGAAATATGTGAAATTGCAAAGTCAAAAGGCTTAATGACTATTGTTGATGGGGCACATGCACCGGCACAAGTAGACTTAAGAATTAATGAATTACTAGTAGACTTTTATGTTGGGGCTTGTCATAAATGGATGATGGCTCCAAAGGGAGCAAGTTTTTTATACGCACATAAAAGCGTTCAGCATTTATGCGAACCCTTAGTGGTAAGTTGGGGTTATAAAGCGGCTAAACCTTCCGAGTCTAAATTTTTAGACTACCATCAAATGATTGGTACTAGAGACTTCTCTGCGTTTTTAGCAGTTACTATGAGTATTATTTTTATGCATGAAAATAATTGGCCTGCAGTTTCCAAAAAATGTCATGAAATGGTTTTAGCAAATGCTCCTGTTTTTTATGAGTTATTAGGTACACAACCAATTAGTCCATTAACTAGTGAATGGATTGGACAAATGATTAGTATTCCTATTAAAACAAATGAGCCCGAAATATTACAAAGAAAATTATTTAAGGAGTTTAATATAGAAATCCCCATTATGCGTCAAGGAGACGATATTTATATGAGATACTCTATCAATGCATTTAATACTGTTCAGCATTTAGAAGCATTACATATCGCACTAAGTACTATCATTAAAACAACTGACTTGATTGAAGTAAATAAAAAATAAACGCTTTTAGAAATTAGTATTGTACTACAAAAAAAATGGCCTCCAATTTGGAGGCCATTTTTTTTGTAAACCAACTTGTTTTACCAAGTCAATGTTTTCATATACGCTGCGTCGTCTTTTGCAGCATCTAATTCATTTGTTCCTGTATAAGCTTCTTGCTCCACAATAAAGTATTCTACTCCTTGTTTAGCAACCTTAGGCAATAAAGTTTTATAGTCAATAGTACCTTTGCCAATTATGCAAGACTCATGTCCTTCTGCGGTATTAGTTTTTACTAAATCCTTAACATGTACCAATTTGAAACGGTTAGGGAATTTTTTCATGTAAGCAATTGGATCTACTCCTGCTGCAATTGTCCAATACATATCCATTTCAAAGTCTACTGTGTCCGGATTTGTTAACTCAATCATGATGTCCTGAGGTACTTCCCCATTCATATTTACAAAAGAATAATCATGATTATGGTAAGCAAAACGAATACCATGTTTTTTAGCAATGTCTCCACTAGTATTAAACTCGTCAGCAAATTGCTTAAAATTGTCTATTGATTTTTGTGCCCCTTTGTAAGGACATATTAAATATTTCATTCCAATTTCAGCAGCTTCTGCCGCTTTACGATCAAAGTCTTTTACATTATCACAATGCGCTGAAACCATTTTCATTCCTAAGCCATCCAAGGTTTTTTTGAACTCTGTATTTTTCATGCCCCAGAAAATACCTTGAGCACCTTCAAAGCTTTCTATTTGCTTATACCCACTTGCCGCTAAATGCTTTAAAACCCCAACAGGGTCTTTAGCTAATGCGTCTTTCACTGACCATAATTGTATGCCAAATTTATTTTGTTTATTAGCCATTGCTAATAATTCGTTACGAAACGGCACACTCAACGCTAATCCTGCTAATGCTGAATTACGGAGAAAACTTCTTCTTGAATTGTTCATAAAATATGATTTAAAATGTAAGCAACCGTTTGCAATAATTAGAAAAAAAAGAGTCCACAATTATGTGAACTCTTTTTTTATTTTCTTAAGAGGTAGCCCAAGCTTTTTCTCCCTTAACATATGGTACTGAACCTTCAAATTTACCTGGAACAGCAACATATCTTAATGCTTTAGTAGCTCCTACTTCGGATGTAAAGAATCCAGTAAGCGTTAACTGCTTGAACATGGTGAAATAATGTTTAGGATCTTCTGGTTTTGCAGCCGCTTGATAGTCTTTAGCTTCTTTGTCTAATGCCACTAATAAATCATGGCGACCTTTAGCGTCAGCATCCAAGAAGGACTTACCATTTAATTTGGTAGAAGCATCGTCTAGTTTTTTCAAACCTTCCATAAAAATGGTTTGGTCTTTTGCTTCGTAACAATCTGTTACCATTACTTGCATGAACTCACCCACTTTAGCTTCTTTAGCTCCTGGAGTTTTTGTAGCAGGCAAAATAGTTTCCGCCACTTCATTTAAAAAGGAGATATTCTCTTTTGTAAATGTAATACCTGTTGTCGCAGTTTTGCAACCAGATAAAAATGCTTCTGCGCCTAAAACAGTTCCACCCATAATGATGGCTACTCTTGACAAGGCTTCTCTTCTGTTGATCATAATATTATTATTTAAAAAATTTAATAATTAGTGCAATTATAAGTTTCCTTTTTTCAATTCATTAACAGCAAATTCAACTGCTCTAGCAGTAAACGCCATATAAGTTAAAGAAGGGTTTACGCAAGAAGCACTTGCCATAAACGCACCGTCAGTAACAAATACGTTAGGGGCATCCCAAACTTGGTTGTTGCCGTTTAATACAGAAGTTTTAGGATCTCTACCCATACGTGCTGTACCCATTTCATGAATACCACGACCAGGAGTACCGTCACCTTCACGCGCTTTTACGTTTTTAACCCCAGCTTTCTCTAACATTTCTTGTGCATCAACGATGATATCTTTACGCATTTTCTTTTCGTTGTCTTTCAATTCACAATCAATATTCAAGACGTTTAATCCCCACTTGTCTTTAACTGTTTTGTCTAAGGTTACTTTATTAGTTGGATCTGGTAACATTTCACCAAAGCCACCCATACCAATAGTCCATCCACCTGGTTCAGTCATGGCGTCTTTGAAATCACCACCAATACTAAATTCTGCAACCTCATGCTGCCAACCTTGTCTTGTACCACCACCTTGGTAACCAAATCCACGTAAGTAATCACGCTTATCCGTTCCAACGTTTCTGTAACGAGGAATATAAAAACCATTTGCACGACGTCCGAATGTGTACTGGTCTTCAAATCCTTCCACAGTTCCACCTGCACCAATACCTAAATGGTGATCCATTAAATTTTTACCTAAAGCATCGCTACTGCTACCTAATCCACCTTCCCAAACGTCTGTAGCAGAATTCATTAACAACCAAGTACTATTTAAAGTAGACGCATTTACAAAAATAATTTTTGCTTTGTACTCAATCGTCTTATTTGTTTCCGCGTCTAAAACAGTTACACCTGTTGCACGCTTTTTATCTTTATCGTATTTAATTTCTGTAACAATACTCCAAGGTCTTAAAGTCAAATTTCCTGTAGCCATTGCAGCTGGTAAAGTAGAAGACTGCGTACTAAAGTAGCCGCCGAATGGACAACCTAACCAACACTTATTTCTAAATTGACAACCTGGACGTCCACCATGAGGCACTGTGATATTTGCCGTACGGCCAATAATCAAATGACGATCTCCTTTATATATATCTTTTAGTCTTGCAGCAACGTCCTTCTCCACGCAAGTCAAGTCCATTGGAGGTAAAAATTGACCGTCTGGCAAAACTGCCAAACCATCACGGTTACCACTAATACCAGCAAATTTTTCTACATAGTCATACCATGGTTCAATTTCCTTATAACGTACAGGCCAATCAACACCCACGCCTTCTTTACCATTCGCTTCAAAATCCAAGTCAGACCAACGGTAACTTTGACGACCCCACATTAAAGAACGACCACCAACATGGTATCCTCTAAACCAATCAAAACGCTTCGTCTCAGTATATGGACTTTCTTTATCAACGCACCAATAATCTAAATTGGTTTCATTCAAAGGATAATCACGTTTCAAAACAGGATAGTCTTCGATCATTTTTTGAGTTCTTCCACCACGATGTGGATGATCCCAAGCCTCCTTGTTCGCATTTACATAATCTTTGATGTGCTCGATATTTCTACCGCGCTCTAACATCAAAACCTTTAACCCTTTTTCTGTTAACTCTTTTGCAGCCCATCCACCGCTAATTCCAGAGCCAACTACGATTGCGTCATACTGTTGTTGATCAGCCATTGTTTAAAATTTATAAGTGTTATTGTTTATTATTAATATTTGAATTCAATTTATTAAATATCACAAATAGTTACCGCTTGTTGTAAGGAAGCTAAATGATCGGTACGCGTTGGCATAAATTCGTGGGCCACATAACCAGTATATCCTGTTGCTTTGATAGCACGCATAATAGCCGGATAATTTAATTCCTGTGTGTCGTCAATCTCATGTCGTCCTGGAACACCTGCTGTGTGATAGTGTCCAAAATATTGATGATTGTTTTGAATAGAACGAATAATATCACCCTCGTCAATTTGCATATGATAAATGTCAAACAATATTTTAAAATTAGGAGAACCTAAGCGCTTGCAAAGCTCAATACCCCATGCAGACTTGTCCCCCATATAGTCTTTGTGATCAATTCTGGAATTAAATAATTCAATTTGAATGGTCACTCCTTTAGCTTCTGCTAATGGCATAATTTTTTTCAATCCTGTTACACAGTTGTTCAAACCCGTCTCGTCGTCCATGCCATTTCTATTTCCTGCAAAACAAATTAAATTTTTATAACCAGCCGCAGCTACTAGTTCAATGCCTTCTAAATAATCTTTCACTAACCAATCATGATTTTTTAAGTCATTCCAACCCTTCGTTAAACTAGTTTCTCCAGCGGTATAACACATGGAGCTATATAGTCCATATTGTTTAGCAATAGGCCATTCATTGGGCTTTAATAAATCAATAGCACCAAAACCAATTTGCTTAACTGCTTTACAAAGATCCTCTAATGGAATTTCACTAAAGCACCATCTGCAAACCGAATGATTTATATTACCTTTTAAGAATGTAGAATTGGTTTCATTTTTATCAAAAGCCGCTAATACATTTTTTGGAATGGCAACACCTGCAGCAACAGCGGCAGATCCTGACAATACTTGCTTTATAAGCTTACGTCTGTTAACTAAGTTTGGCATGGCAATACAATCTTGAATGAGTGTATAAATGTAAATTTTATTTGTAATCTTTTGAAATATTTTTATTCAAAAAATGGTGTTTTTTAAGAAATTATAAGGAAATTGCTTGAGGGTAATACCTAAAGTGTTATAATGACACAATAAAACGATTTCGCAAGCTAAAAAAAACCTTTAAAATGAATAGAAAATTACGCATGGGAATGGTAGGTGGTGGTAAAGATGCCTTTATAGGCGCCATTCACAGACTCGCTGCCAATATGGATGGATTAATTGAATTGAGTTGTGGTGCATTAAGTATCAACCCCGAAGTTGCTGTTGCCTCTGGTGAAGCATTATTCTTACCAAAAGAAAGGACCTATTTAACATACGAAGAAATGATCAAAGCGGAAGCGGCTTTGCCAGCAGATAAGCGTATTGATTTTGTTACTGTAGTGACTCCTAATTTTGCGCATTTTGCTCCAGCTATGATGGCTTTAGATCATGGTTTTAATGTAGTTATTGAAAAGCCAATTACTTTTTCATTAGACGAAGCAAAGCAATTAAAACAAAAATTACAAGAAACAGGTTTGACACTTTGTTTAACACATACTTACTCAGGATACCCAATGGTAAAACAGGCTAAGGCGATGGTGCATGAAGGTAAATTAGGTAAAATTCGAAAGGTATGGGTAGAATATCCTCAAGGATGGTTGAGTAGACTTTCTGAAAGAGAAGGAAATGCACAAGCAGCTTGGAGAACAGATCCAAAAAAATCTGGAAAGAGTTCTGTAATGGGTGACATTGGAACACATGCTGCACATTTATCAGAATATATTACCGGTGCAAAAATTACTGAAATTTGTGCTGAATTAAATACATTGGTTGATGGCCGTGCAATGGATGATGACGGCGCTGTTATGTTGAAATTTGACAATGGTGCTAAAGGAGTATTGATGGCTTCTCAGGTTGCAGCTGGCGAAGAGAATGCTTTAAAAATAAGAGTTTATGGAGAATTAGGAGGCATTGAATGGTTCCAACATGAGCCCAATTCTTTAATCGTAAAATGGCTAGATCAACCTACTCAAATTTTAAGAGCAGGAAGTGCCCATTTATCAAGCATCGCATCGCATAATTGCCGCACTCCGGCCGGACATCCAGAGGGATATTTAGAAGCCTTTGCCAATATCTACCGCAACTTCGCATTAACATTAGGTTGTAAAATAGACGGCACTACTCCTACGGAAGCTATGTTAGATTTTCCAGGAGTAGAGGATGGTTTAAGAGGTATGGCCTTTATTGATAATGTAGTTTTGTCTGCACATTCAGATAAAAAATGGACACCTCATACCTTTTAATTAACCCTGCTATAATAATAAAATAATGACAACAGTAAAAGGACCTGCTATATTTTTAGCGCAGTTTTTAGGAGACGAAGCGCCATTTAATACTCTAGAAAGTATTTGCAAATGGGCAGCAGGATTGGGTTTCAAAGGAGTTCAAATTCCAAGTTGGGATCCAAGATGTATTGACTTACAAAAAGCTGCAGAAAGTAAAACCTATGCAGACGAAATAAAAGGAATTGTAAATGCAGCAGGATTAGAAATCACAGAATTGTCTACGCACTTACAAGGACAACTCATTGCGGTACACCCTGCTTATGATGCACAGTTTGACGGATTTGCTCCTAAAGAAGTGCATGGTAATCCAAAAGCAAGAAGCGAATGGGCGGTACAACAATTAAAGTATGCTGCAAAAGCATCTCAAAACTTAGGGCTTAATGCACATGCAACATTTAGTGGTGCATTACTATGGCATACTGTGTATCCTTGGCCACAACGACCTGCAGGATTGGTGGAAACAGGTTTTACAGAATTAGGTAAAAGATGGCTTCCTATCTTAAATGAGTTTGATAAGGTAGGGGTTGACTTATGTTATGAGATTCATCCAGGAGAAGACTTGCATGACGGTGTGTCTTATGAAATGTTTTTAGATAAAGTAAATCAACATCCTAGAGCTTGTTTATTATATGACCCATCGCATTTAGTATTACAGTGTATGGATTACAAAGGATTCATTGACATTTACCATGAGCGTATTAAAATGTTCCATGTAAAAGACGCTGAATTTAACCCAAGTGCAAAACAAGGAGTGTACGGTGGCTACCAAAATTGGATTGACCGTGCTGGAAGATTCAGGTCATTAGGTGATGGACAAGTAGATTTTAAAAGTATCTTTAGCAAGTTGGCTGCTTATGACTACAAAGGATGGGCAGTAATGGAATGGGAATGTTGCTTAAAACATCCAGAAGTGGGTGCTGCAGAAGGTGCTGTATTTATTAAAAATAATATAATCAAAGTGACAGAAAAGGCATTTGATGATTTTGCAAATACAGGATCAGACGAAGCATTTAACAAAAAAATATTAGGACTTTAAACCTAGCAAAAGACTTATAAAAAAAGATCGCTTAAAATATTGAATGAAAAATTAAAAATTAGACTATGAAAAAGGTATTTGGAACATTAGCAGCAGTTGTCGTATTAATGGCATGTGGCGGCGGAACAGAAAAAAAAGCAACTGAAGAAACAGCAGCACCAGCAGCTACAGCAGCAAATGATTTGTCAGCTAATCCTGATTATCAAAAAGGCTTAGCTTTAGTTGCAGGAAGTGATTGTTTAACTTGTCATAAAATAAATGAGAAAAATATTGGACCTGCTTACAAAGACGTTGCAGCAAAATATGAAAACAACGAGGAAAATATTAAAATGTTAGCTACTAAAATAATTAAAGGGGGTGCAGGTGTTTGGGGCGCAATACCAATGACTCCACATCCACAAATCAAAGAAGAAGATGCAGAAGCAATGGTTAAATATGTATTGCTTTTGAAAAAATAGGTTTTAAATATTGAGCTTAAAAAACAAAAACGATTTATTATGAAAACACTCTTGCTTGCCCTTTTAACTACATTTGTTTGTGTTCAAACAAATGCACAAGACAAATGGATTGCTTTATTTGACGGAAAAACAACCAATGGCTGGCATACTTATGGCAAGGATGCTGTAGGAGAAGCTTGGCAAGTAGTAGACGGTGCAATAGTATTGAACCCATTAAATAAAGCATCGTCCCAAGTTAAAGGTGGTGGTGATATTGTTTCGAATGAAAGCTTTAATGATTTTCATTTGCAATTAGAATGGAAAATTTCAAAGAACGGCAATAGCGGTGTCATCTTTTTTGTACAAGATGAACCAAAAAAATACAATCATATTTGGTATACAGGTCCAGAAATGCAAGTCTTAGATAATGACGGACATCCAGATGCAAAAATCTACAAGCACAGAGCTGGTAATTTATATGATTTAGTTGCTGGAGTAGAAGGTGCTACTAAGCCAGTTGGAGATTGGAACTTGGTAGATATTATTAATGAAAAGGGAACATTGACTTTGAAATTAAATGGTATTACTACAGTTACTACTACATTAGGTGATGCAAATTGGGCTAACTTAATTAAAGACAGCAAATTCTCAAAAGGAGAATCACCAGACTTTGGAAAAGTTTTTTCTGGACATATTGGTTTACAAGATCATGGTAACCAAGTTTCCTATAGAAATATCCGTATTCAAAAGTTATAGAAATATGACCCCCGATCATGAACATTTTATGCGTCAGGCCCTCGTGCAAGCACAGAGGGCCTTTGACGTTGATGAAGTACCAGTTGGTGCTGTAGTGGTAATGCATGGAAAAATTATTGCGAAGGGACATAATCAAGTGCAATTATTAAAAGATGTTACAGCCCATGCTGAAATATTAGCTATTACTAGTGCCTGCGAAAGTTTACAAGAAAAGTATTTAACAGAAGCTACCCTATATGTTACTGTTGAACCTTGCTTAATGTGTGCAGGAGCTTTATACTGGAATAAAATTGGTCATATTGTATTTGGAGCTAGTGACGAGAAAAACAGTTACAGACGCGTTACCGAAAAAAATCCATTCCACCCTAGCACTACTATTATAGGCGGGGTATTACAAGAAGAATGTGCTGCACTCATGCAATCCTTTTTTCGAGCAAAAAGATAGTTTATTCTAATAAATCCTATGTAATTTTGATGCTCATTCAAGAAACATTTAAATAAAAAAATATGTCATTTACATTACCTGCATTACCATATGCACACGAAGCATTAGAGCCTCATTTTGATACATTAACCATGCAAATACACCATGGCAAACACCATCAAGCTTACGTTGATAATTTAAATAAAGCGGTTGCTGGTACTCCTAATGAAGGAAAAAGCATAGAAGAATTAGTAGCAGTTGCTGGTACTATTAGCCCTGCTGTTAGAAATAATGGTGGTGGTCACTGGAATCACTCTTTCTTTTGGGCAAGTTTAGCACCCAATGCAGGTGGCGTTCCAACTGGTGCTCTAGCGGATGCAATCACTGCTGCTTTTGGAAGCTTTGATGCTTTTAAAGAGCAATTTGCAAACGCAGGTATGACTCGTTTTGGAAGTGGCTGGGCTTGGTTATTAATGAAAGACGGTAAATTAGAAATTAGCTCTACTCCAAATCAAGACAATCCTTTAATGGACGTTGCAGAAGTAAAAGGAACTCCAATTTTAGGCGCTGACGTTTGGGAACACGCTTATTATTTAAAATATCAAAACAGAAGAGCTGATTATTTAGCTGCTTTCTGGAATGTAGTGAACTGGTCAGTCATTGCTGATCGTTTAGCTGCTGCAAAATAAATATATTCTAAGGAACGGGGTCATAACCATGGCCTCCCTTTGGATGACATTTACTTAATCGTTTGGCCCCAAGAAGGATTCCTTTTATGGGGCCATACTTTTGTATAGCCTGAGCTGTATATTGAGAGCAAGTTGGAGTGAATCTACATTTACTTCCACCTAAATAAGGAGACAGTACGTATTGATAGAATCGTATTAATGCGATGAAGGGAAAGGAAATAATTTTTTTAAGCAATGACTTCATTAGATAAATTAATTGCATTTATTTTAACCGCCAATTTTACAAGAAGCACTTGAACCTTTGCTTGAATTTCTTTTTGAGGAAGTACATTCAAGTCGGTATATAAAAAAAATACGGCTACTTGTTTATTTTTTATCTGTATTGATTTTTCGAACGCAGGTTTTTCTAAGCGATAGCCTTCTCTCAATAAACGCTTTACTCTATTACGTGCAACTGCTTTTCTAAAAGTTCTACTAGGGGCGCCAACACCTACATTCAGTATGCCTTCTGGCGCACTGCTATGGTCTTGAATGGTATAAATTAATCTAACTGGAAAATTAGTAATAGCATGCCCATTAGAAAACAAAAATTGCATTTGCTTCCTACTTTTTAGCTTATCCTTTTTTTGATATGTAAAAACCTTTGGCAATAAATAAATTATTAATACTAGACATTAAAAAAGTCCTCTCGATAATTCGGGAGGACTTTAAAATTATAAGTTTCTACGGATAGTGATTAAATTATTTTAATCCTTTCTCGCTAGATACAGTTAGTTTCTTGCGTCCTTTCTTACGGCGACTTGCTAATACTTTACGACCATTAGCAGATTCCATACGCTTACGGAAACCATGAACTGATTTACGACGACGTTTATGAGGTTGGAAGGTTCTTTTCATCTTGTTTGTTTTACTTACTTAGTTCGCTAATATTGTTTCCACGTTCAATAGCAGTCACCATACCACTACCTGTGAAAGGACGGCAAAAATAGGGTATTTTTTGAATTTCTAAGCTAAATCTGTATGATTTGCTTCAATTTTTTGGCCAAAGAATAAGCTAGCCTGTTTTTCAAAGGTTTCGGCGTTGTCGGTAGTGAAAAAAGCCATTTGGCTATTTTTGCTACATTTTTGGTCCATTTCGGGGTGATTTTGCAGGTATTTGACCAAACTATGGGCAATTATGTCTCCTTGTGCTATAATTTTTACCCCTGCTGGCACATGCGCTTTGATTTTGGACTCCAATAAAGGATAATGAGTACAAGCTAGCAAAACCGTATCGATGCAATTAGATTGGCTGAAAAGCTCATTTAGATACTGCTTAACAAAGTAGTCGGCGCCCGGCTTATCAAACTCTCCATTTTCAATTAAGGGTACCCACATAGGGCAAGCTTGTTGATACACTTTTAAATCAGGATAAAATTTAGCCAATTCAATGGGATAACTATTACTCTGTATAGTTCCGGTAGTTCCTAAAATACCCACTTCATGTGATGTAGAATAACTTCCTAACACTTCACTCGACGGACGAATCACTCCAAGCACTCTTTTACCAGGAGTCTTATTCGGTAAATCTAATTGTTGGATATTTCTAAGTGCTTTTGCAGAAGCCGTATTGCATGCTAAAATAACTAATTCACACCCTTGGTCAAAAAACCAGTTTACAGCTTCCAATGTATATTGATATACTGTTTCAAAAGATCGAGTCCCATATGGCGCGCGCGCATTGTCTCCCAGATAGATAAAATCATGTTGAGGCAATTTTTCCTTCAATGCTTTTAATATGGTGAGTCCACCATATCCACTATCAAAAACCCCAATTGGCGCTGCCATAATTAAGTTATTTGCTTTCTGCTGTAAAACTAAGAACCTCGTTGCATAACAACGAGGTTCTTATCAAAAATATTATTTATTAAATATTATCCTTTTTTAGCTGGAGCTGCTGCTTTTGCAGGAGCGCCACCAGTTGCAGCTTTGAAAGCTTCTTCTACCTCTTTAGGTAAAGTCAACTTCAATTTCATTGCAACACGAATAGTCAAGTTGTCTGCAATAGAAGGTTGTGCATATGGAGATAAAGACTCGGCCTTTAAAACCATTGTATATTTATTTTCAGCAACTACTTCACTTAATGCAGCGGCAATTTTTTGTCTGAAGGGTAACAATAAACCTTCTTGCTTTTGTTGCATAGCTTCTTGTTGGTATTGTTGCCAGTTAATTAACTTGTATTTTAAACGATTTAAGTCGTCTGTAGCCATTTGTAAAGCCTTAGGTCTTTTAGACAAATCAACTGAGTCTCTTTTGAAAATACTATCCTTAACTTGATAATCCTTCAAAGTATAGTTATACTCGTCTTGTAAAGAATCTTTAGCATAAGATTGCATAACTGTGTCTAATTTTTCTTGGATACCAGGAAACAAAGCAATTACACTTTGATCATCAAAATAACCAATCTTAGTTTGTGCAGTAGCACTGTTTGTAAAAGATACTGCAACTAATAAAATCGCTGCAAATAATAAACCTTTTTTCATAGAATCTATTTTTTTTGGTGTGTTTGTACTTAATTAATAATACCTAATTCTCTCAAAACGTCATCGCTTTTGTCCAATTTAGGGTCTGCAAATATAATGGTTATTCCTTCACTTTTATCCAAAATGAAGTCATACGAACGAGCGGTAGCCAATTTTTGTACTGCATTGTATACTTTATCTTGGATTGGTTTAACTAATTTTTGTCTTTCCTTAAACAAATCCCCTTCGTATCCAAAGCGTTTCTTTTGTAAATCTCTAAGTTCCTTCTCTTTCGCAAATAATTCATCCTCTCTTTTCTTCTTTAAATCGTCAGACAACATGAATTGCTCTGCTTCGTAGTTTTTATACATTTTATCTAAGATAATTTGCTTGTCATCAATTTCTGACTGCCATTGATCCCCTAGAACTTTCAACTTTTTATCTGCTTCTTTATATTCTGGAATTTTATCTAAAATATACTTTGTATTAATTACTGCATAACGACTTTGTGATTGAGCAGTAAAAACAGAAAGAAACAGGACCAATATTACTAAGCTAATTTTATTGAATTGCATATTGATAAATTTAAATGAATTATTAATCTTTATTTATTCTGGCTCATATCCTAACATGAAGGTAAATCTACCTGCATCTTTTAATGAATTATTAGTGTTTAATCTATCCAAACCTACTCCGTAATCAAATCCCAATAATCCAAACATAGGTAAGTAAAAACGCATACCTATACCTACTGAACGGCGTAAGTTAAATGGATTGTAGTCTTTCATGCTATACCATCCATTGGCAGCTTCGAAAAATGTTAATGCATAAATAGTACTGCTTGACGCCAAACTTAAAGGATATCTAAGTTCAACTGCATACTTATTGAACATGGTAAATTTTTGCTTAGAAGATTGTTGGTCAGGATTGATTTTAGGATTAGACGACTCATACACAGGATATCCTCTTTGTGCAATGATATCATAACCTAATAAAGCAAACTGATTACTTAAACCTGCATCTCCCAACTGGAAACGTTCAAATGGAGAGATTGTTAAATCACTATTATATTTTCCTAAGTAACCAAACTTAGCAGCAAATTTTAATACAAATTGTTTGTTATGGTCTTCTCCCGCAGGCTTACCTAATGGGACATACCATTCTCCGTTGAATCTCCACTTATGATATTCTAATAACTCATATGGATTTGACTTTGTTGCAAAATTAGGATCGAACAAAGAATAAGGAGGAGTAATTTGAGCGCTTAATAAAAAAGTAGATCCTGTTCTTGGAAACAAAGGTTGGTCAATAGAAGTTCTTTGTAATGCAAACTTAATATTAAGGTTATTTACAATGCCATTATCAAAATTGGGCAAATTATAAGGATCAATTGCATAATTCTTTAAAGTATATCTAGTAAAGTTAAGACCAGTGCTAAATGAGAAGTAATCGTCTGGCCATGCTAATTGACGCGCAAAAGAAACGGTAGCACCCGTTGTAGAAATATATCTTGAATCGGCTGCATTTGGATTGTACATACCAGTTACTAAATCATAGCTCTGACCGTATTTGGTATTGTATACACTTACTGTTAAAGAGTTTCTTTTTATACCCCCAAACCAAGGCTCCGTAAATGACAAGTTGGTAGACCTAAATGCTTTACCATTACTTTGAACGCGCAATGATAGTTTTTGACCATCCCCCATTGGTAATGGATCCCAAGCAGATTTTTTAAATAAATTTTTTGAAGAAAAGTTATTGAAGGTAACACCTAGTGTTCCAGTCAATCCAATATAGCCACCCCATCCTGCACTCAATTCTAATTGATCACTTGATTTTTCTTCTACCCCGTAATTAATATCTACTGTTCCGTCTTCTGGATTTGGGATTGGATCAATTTTAATTTTCTCCTGATCAAAATAGTTTAACTGCGCTATTTCACGTTGAGAACGTATTAATAAAGAGCGGCTAAATTTATCACCTGGAATAGTTCTAATTTCACGACGAATTACAAAATCTTTTGTTTTCTCATTACCAGCAATTCGAATTGTTTTAACAGTAGCTTGAGGGCCTTCCATTAATCTAATTTCAAAATCGATGGTATCGTTATAAACTGCAGTTTCTATAGGATCAATACGAAAAAATAAATAGCCATCGTCTTGATATTGACCACTTACATCCCCACCTTCTGCAGTAGGTGTCTTACCTAATTTATTATATAAAATTTCACGATTATAAATATCCCCTTTTTTTATATTTAATACACTAGTAAGTAGAGAGTCTGAATATTTTGTATTCCCTCTCCAAGTAATATTTCCGAAATAATATCGTCTACCTTCTTTTAATTGAATATCTACATTCAAATTGCCCACCGCATTATGATACACCGTATCATTCTCAATTACCGCGTCTCTATACCCTAATGAATTATAATAGTTCAATAAATTATCCTTACTCTCATCGTACTTCTTGACATTATACTTTGCAGAAGATAATTTGAAACGTAAATAAGGGTTTAGGATTTTTCTTGTTTTTGTAAAAGTTAAATACCCTTTTTCTTTTAAATATTGCTCAAAGGAATAAGGAGAAGTTTTTACAATAACAGGCTTGTCATTGATAGGAAATAAAGTCATTCTAGACTTTTCATGAATCTCTTTCAAGCTTTTCTTCAACTTTACTTCTTCTATTTGATTCCCACCAATATTAATATTGTTGATTCGAACTTTAGGACCTCTATCTACTAAAAATTCAAGTACTAAATTATTTTTTCTAACTGCGTCTTTTTGTTCTTTGATAATTACACTAACGTCTTGAAAACCTTTTTCTGCATAATATTTTTTTATCCCTTCAATAGCAGTGATTTTCATGTTTTCTGTAATAACTCTATTAGGAGTTAAACCTGTCTTTCCAGACAATTCATCTTTCTCCGACTTCCTAACACCAATCAGGTCAAATCGTGATAATCTAGGGCGCTCTGTAACATTAATTTCAATATCAATTTCCTTGTCTTTCAGATCGGTGATATAAACACTTACATCACTAAAATAATTCTGACCCATTAATTTATGAATCGCTTTAGCAAAGTTATCACCTCCAGGAATTTGTACTTCGTCACCAATATTTAATGTGGACAAGGACAGTAATAAGTTTTCATCAAAAAATTGATTACCAACTACTTTGATAGCTCTTATCTTGTATTTGGCAGGTGCTTTTTGATTATAAATACCAAGCAACTTTACATTAATCTGAGATACTGAATCTTTCACAGGAACTTCCTGAGCAAAACAAGTCGACGATAATACAAGTACCGATAATAATCCTATGATAAATTGGGTCAATTTCTGCATCTGCTGGTGGGGCTAAAATTTATGATTTTAAAAGTGTCGCAAATTACTCGTATTATTTCAAAGTCTTTGTTAAAAAGGAGAAAATAACATATTATTTATTTTCTTCATCTAATACAACCTGAGCACTGGTTTTACCAAACCTGCGCTCCCTTGACTGGTAATCTAAGATAGCATCTATCAAGTGTGGCTTTCTAAAATCAGGCCAACGAGTGTTAGTAAAATAAAGCTCTGCGTAGGCCAATTGGAAAAGTAAGAAATTACTAATACGGTGTTCTCCACTTGTTCTTATCATTAATGCTGGATCGGGAATGCCTTTGGTAGTAAGTGCTTCAGCAAATACTTGCTCATTTATTGCTTCCGGAATTAGGTGTCCTTCTTGAACACGATTCGCAAGTATTTGAGCTGCGTTTACTATTTCCCATCTACTACTATAACTTAATGCAATGATCAATTTAAGACCTGTATTAGCTGCAGTTTGGGCGGTAGATTCCTCTAAAGCCTTTCTTGCCTCGGCCGGTAATTGACTCAGATCCCCTATAAATTGAAGCTGAATATTATTTTTATTTAAATCTGGGACTTCTTTTGCGATGGTTTCAACAAATAAGGTCATTAATCCAGTGACTTCCTCCACCGGTCGATCCCAATTTTCGGTGCTAAATGCATACAAAGTAAGGTATTCTATTCCTATTTCAGCAGCTGCTTCTACCACTTTCCTTACACTTACTACGCCTTGATAATGACCAAATAGCCTGTCCTGGCCTTGCTCTTGTGCCCATCTTCCATTTCCGTCCATAATAATGGCAATATGCTTTGGGAGTCTATTTAGGTCCAAATTTTCCATGAAGTAAAATTAATAAAAATAGTATCGCTAATTACGTTTAAATAGCTTGAAAATGTTCATTTTACTAGACTTACTACCTTTAGTATCGATATCGGTACCCGTATTTTTATGCTTTTGTTGTTTTATAGGATCAGGTCCATACACTTTTCTGAAATTATAAGAAACACCAATTTGAACACTCAGTAAATTGTCTTTTCCTGACTTGCTTCCTTGAAACCAAGCACCTGTGGCTAGATTTTTATATAATCGAATGTCCGATAAATGATCAATGTAGTCGGAAGTTGTAAAACTATATTTGTATTCTGCAAATACATTAATGTGATTCGAGATACTATATTTAAGCCCCAAATTAATTGGTATTACGGGGTATTGATTATTAGAACTTCCATTGGAAGAATTATCAACAGAAGTGCTTATTAATAATCCAGCTCCAAAACCTAAATAAGGCGAAAATCTATAATTATCTCTTCCACTTATGAATCTATTAAAATAGAGTTGAGACATTAAAGTTAGTTCATGAAAATTTCTTTGGAAATTAAAATCTCTTGCAATAGCATAAGAATTTGAAGACTTATTATCATTTACACTAAGACTAAAACTTTGATAATTCAATCTGATGCCTATAAATTCGTTGACTTGTTTTTTATAAAAAGCACCATAATTCATTTTAATAAATTGTACATCGGGTGCAATATCCCCATTATAAGAACCATACCCTACCATTACACCTGCTTCTCCTTTATCATCCATTAATTCAAGATGCTGCCCAAAACTATTTGCACAGAAAAATAAAAATATAAGAATTAATAGATGTTTAATATTCATGTTTAATTTCTTTTGTCTAATCCCCAAGTCAACTTGTTTCTTAATGTGGTTAAATAGCTATTCTCATTAAGTCTTATAAAGCTTACTGTAAAATTTTCTTTCTTAACAGCAAGTTCAATTGTTTTGGCAACAATTTCTTTTCGTGCATCCAAAGCGCAAATTAATTCTTCAGTTCTACCCTCTATTTCAAAGGAGATAACAGAGGTATCCGGAACGACTATAGACCTTACATTTAAATTATGGGGAGCCACTGGAGTAATAACAAAACTTGCAGACTCTGGAAATAGAATAGGACCATTGCAGCTCATATTATATCCCGTTGAACCCGTAGGTGTAGAAACAATTAATCCGTCAGCCCAGTAAGAATTTAAAAATTCGCCATTTAAGTAAGTGTGAATTTTAATCATTGGTGAGGTATCTCTTTTATGGACTACAAACTCATTCAATCCAAATGGAGTATCTCCAAAAACTGGGGTATTAGAGTCTAAATGAATTAAGGTTCTTTTGTCAATTACATAAGATCTATTAACCAATGCTTCTACCATTAAACTTAATTCGTCTTTTGAAATAGATGCTAAAAATCCAAGTCTTCCATAGTTCACCCCTAAAATAGGAATATTAGTATCGCCGATTAAAGTAATTGCGTCAAGCACAGTACCATCACCCCCTACACTTATTAAACAGTCAATAGTATTATGTAATTCTAAAGCAGATTGAAAAGGTATTAAGGGTGCTTTGCCAATTGCCGCAGTAAGGTTGAATTTATTTATTAGATCCTCAAAGACATATATAGTTACGTCATAACGATATAGCTCAAACAACAATGCATTCAAAGATTGTTGTTGATCCATATCTACCCCTCTACTATATATTGCAACTTTCATCGATCTAGTTTAAAAATTAAGCCCACCGTGCAAATATAAACCTTTGTCTCCAAGCTGGTTCACACTATAGTCCACTTTTAATACAAAATCGTAAATACTTATAACATCTATTCCAATACCGGCAGTTCTTAATAATGTATTTGACAGTTTATTACTACTTAATGGATGTGCATCATAAACATACCCTAGATTAGAAAATAATTTTATCCAAAAATCATATTTTATATTCGGCAGGTATTTGGAAGTAAGTATGTTAGGGACAGTTATACTACCCAAAGCATGGTTAAAGGAAGCTTTTAATATAGTTCCTGCATTTCCTTCAATAACATAATATTCCAATCCATTCATTTGCATGTTACCATATCCCATTAATTTTTGATCATTATAATTCCGGTTAGGAAGAATTTTAAAAATAGAATTAGATTCTACATAAATAAAATTACTAGTAGAAAAAGAATGCGCTTTAATTTTTCTAAACTGGAATGAAGTGAGATTTCCTGCTGCTGCAATTCTTTGAAATGCAACAAATTCCGTACTGTTCCCTTGAGTAGGATAGGCATTATAATTAAATCGAGTTTTAGAAAAAGAAAAACTCAAGTCGGCATATGACATTGATTTTGCATAACTAGGCAATAAATTAGGTTGTTTCAAAAAGGCAGAGTCGGAAATATGGTCTTCTCCAAATCCAATTTGAACAGCATGTCGTTCAAATAAATTAGGCCTATAAGATAAATTCAGGTTAGCGCGATAACCACTCCGAATAACCCCGTCTGTTTTATAAAAAACTTGCTTGTCATTTTGAGTAGTGTAATTAATTTCTTTTTGCGTAAGGTATTGGAAACCTGCACCAAGACCGAAATGTAAATTTTTATCAATAAAAGGGAATTGATACCGCACAATAGCTTGTTGCGTATAGCCAGTTATTAACCCTAGTACCAATTTGTCATTATTCCCAGTAACATTACTTTGTCTAAAATTAACCCCATAGTTAACTCGCTCTAAGCTTCTATTTTGTTCATTCCACCATTGGCTAAAGTTCCTATCAACCCACCTAAAATAGGGTAATGGAAAAAAATACCATCTTTCTTTAACTTGGATTTTGAGTTGTACATGTGCACTATCTAATTCAACAGTTGACACAACCACTTCATTAAATAGTGTGGTGTTTACTAATTGACTTTGTGCAATTTTATTCAGAATGGCAATCGAATCTTTAGAAATTACATCCCCAACTTTATAGGGCAATTCTCTGTAAATAATATAAGATTTCGTTTTGTGGTTACCCTCTATGTCAATAGCATTAATTGAAAATTGAGCATGGGCTTTATGAATTCCAGCTAGTATAAATAAAAAAAATAGAAAAGAGAATTTCAAAGATTTAAACATCTAGATAATTCATTAAATGATGATAATGTTCCTCGATATCATTGTTTACAGTGGCTTTCCCAAAATAATGAAGTACTTGGTAGTTATATCTTTGAAACGTTGCAATAATTGCTTGCGCCTCCTCTTGATTAATTTTAATAGTAACAATAAAAGCACCAGAAACTTCGTCAAACAAAGTATTTAATTGAATGATTTGTGCATTATTCGTTTCTACCAATCTGCTCATCTCTGTTAGAGAGTACTGGTAAGGAGAAATAGAAATAACTAACATCGCACCTGGCTGAGACACTCCTAAAAACTGAGCGAGCATTTCATTCAAATTTTTTTGTGGTATCACACCAATACATTCTTGTTGTTCATTTAAGACTGGCAGTAAACTTAAATCATGTTTTGAAAAATTATCTAAAGCAGTTAACACATGTGCGCTTCCTAAAATTCCAATACGTTTAATTTGATCAGCAATAGTGGCAATTTTATTAGTACCGTCCATGTCTAACAAATCATCTTTTTCAACTAAGCCAATATAGTAATCGTCTTTAACCACAGGTAATTGCTGTACCTCGAAATCATCCATATTTTGTAACGCAAAATTGGCAGTGTCTTCCATATGAAGAATCGGGAACCCCTGTATAGCAATAGAAGCAGCAATCATAGCTAATTTTATTTAGGCAATGATTGAAGGAATTTCTCTAAAATATTATTGAACTCATTTGGCACTTCCATCATAGGAGCATGACCACATTTGTCAATAAAGTGCAATTCACTATTAGGAATTAATTTATTAAACTCTTCCCCAACAAAAGGAGGCGTAACTGTGTCATTCTTACCCCAAATTAATAGCGTAGGTTGTTGAATTTGATTCAGCTCGTCCCCTAAATTATTTCTGATGGCACTTTTAGCAAGTGCAATAATTTTTATTACTTTGATTCGATTTTTTGTAATCTCAAAAACCTCGTCTACTAATTCCGGAGTTGCCATAGCTGGATCATAAAATGTCAATGCCGTTTTATTCTTAATATATTCATAGTCTCCTCTTTTAGGATAAGAGTCTCCCATTGCATTTTCGAACAAACCGCTACTTCCAGTCAATGTCAAAGACTTTACTTTTTCCGGATATTTTAAAACATAAATTAGCGCGACATGTCCCCCCAATGAATTACCTAGCATATGAATATGATCATACCCTTTGTGATCAATAAATTGGTGAACGTGTTTCGCTAAACCCGTTACACTTGTATGTAAAATATCTAAATCGAATAAGGGAAGCATTGGAATAACCACCTTATGTGTATGTCTGAATTTTTCAATCAAATCTGAGAAATTACTCAACGCGCCAAAAAGTCCATGCAAAAGCATTAGGGTTTCCCCTTTACCCACTTCAACATAATCAAATTTTCCGTCCTTTATTATTTCGTATTCCATATAAATCAATGCTTTATGCACAAAAGATAAGCAATTCTGACGAATTGGACCTTTTTCTGCTAGCCTTATAAAGATAATTAATTCATTATTAACAAGATCAAATGAACTGGACTAATGTCTTTTTTATAGAGGGGACTAATATGCTCATTTTATCCATAAAGAAAGGCCACCATTTTTGCAAATAAGGATATACAAAAGCGGCTTTCATTTTAGCAGGTTCAATCACCCCCAATATTTGCATAAAATAAATAATCGCACTTAAGATAGTTCCATAGATAAGTGCATATAAAAAGATACCTAGTAACTTATTTAGCCATCCCAACATTAGCCATTCTGCAGTTTGTTGTAAAATTCCGGTGATCATTTTTAGCAAAATCATCACTAAAATAAGCACTAATAGGAATGCTATAAATGGCAACCAATGAGATTCAATTTTAGTATGTTCTTTTAATTGGGTAGCAACATATCCAGCTAACTGAAATGCTAAAACCAATCCTACAAACAAAGAACAAAAAGAGATCAAGGCTTTGATAAAGCCATGACGATATCCTTGTAAGATGGCAACTATAAAAACAGTTCCAGTTAAAATATCTAACCACATATACTAAGGAGTCAATAATGATTTAGCAACTGCCGAGATTAATTTACCGTCAGCTTGACCTGCCAATTGCTTTGTAGCTAAACCCATTACTTTACCTAAATCCTGAGGGCCCCCTGCACCAACTTGTGTAATAATATCTTGCACTGTGGCTTTCACGTCTTCCTCACTCATTTGCGCTGGTAAGAATTTTTCAATAATAGCAATTTCTTCTGATTCCTTAATTGCTAAGTCTGGTCTATTTTGCTCTTGATAAATAGTTAAAGAATCACGACGAGATTTAACTAGTTTCTGTAATAATTTAAGCTCTGTGTCTTCTGAAATGGTACCATTAGCACCTGGATCAGTTTTTGCTTTTATGATTTCAGCCTTGATAGCTCTTAGTCCTCTTAACAAGGCTTCGTCCTTACTTTTCATTGCGTCTTTCATTAAAGACATTACTTTTTCTTCTAAACTCATAAAACGTTATTTAGGATTTTGAGCTAATTGACTTGCTCTAAATTTATTATAAAATGATTTAGCAAAGGTTTTAAATTCTTCTGCTAAAGCTTGGTCTTGAGTGGCTCTTAAATAGGTGTCGCCCATGCCCATTAAATTCTGATAAAAAAAGTCCGCCATTTCGTCCACCATCATATCCTTAGTCCATAAGTCAATTCTTAATGCTGTTTTGTCTGTTGGATCCCAAAAAGTTAGCATCATTGCACGAGCAGATTGTGCTTCTTGAGCAGAACTGTCTGTAGCGGACCATTCAATGTTTTGAGGAATTTTTTGCTCGTCCAAATTAATTTGAACGTTTATATTAGATTGCTGCATTATAAAATAATTATGGTGCAAAAGTACAATTTATTATTTTAAGCACATAGGGAGTTTCCAGTCAAATTGTAGTTCCCCATTTGTATTTTGCTGATTTAGCCAAGCATGCCCCATATTAGATCTTGCCTGTCTATATACTTCGTCTTTATAGTATAATTTGAAATGATTAGATAATGCTAGTTTAGGAGAAAAATCAAAATATTCTCCTGCCTTTGACCATGCATCTGGCAAGTGGCTATTCGTGTTTAAAAGTAATGGTATATGGTATTGTACCGCCTCCTCCATTAAAAAACTACTATCAAAATTTACCCCGCTCCACAAAGCAGCATAAGTAGCCGCAATCCATTCTTTTTTAAGATTGGACTTAGGTAGCACAAAAATGGATTCCCTGAATTTATATCCTTTTAACAAGCTTTTCGCTTTAGCACAGGTGGCTTCATTTTCAAAAACAAAAACTAAAGCCATAGCGGTTTGTTGCCATTTTTTAAAAATAGAGAACTCCTTTAATGTTGCGATCATTTCATTCAAAGGAATGAAAGCCAAGAAATAATTATTCCCAGCTGTAATCTCGTCTTTACAAGCTGCCAAATGATGCCATTCGAAAATGGGCAAAGCTGCTGTTGGTAAATAGCCTAGACTAGCTTTAAAAGCATATTTAGGATGAGTTGTCTTGATAGTTTCAAGTACCCATTCGTTTAAGCAGATAGTCTTAATTGACTTTTTAATAAATAACTCGAATTTTCGCTGCTGCACCCAGTTTTGTAATAAAGACAAATCACCATTGTAATTGGGGTGCCCTAATGGGATAAAATATTGCGGGAATTTTTCACTTCCCTTTAATTCAGCACCAAAATGAACTATGACAGCGTTGGTTATAGTTGTCATAAGCTTTTGTGCCTCTTGAAAGCTCACTATTTCAACATTTGTATATTCATTGTAATTCGAATGACTATTAAACAAATTAGTAAAATTCGCTGGAATAGCATCCCCCACAATGTAAAAATGAACTTGGTCCATAGGTTTGCCAGCTTCCACTAAATCCCATGCCTTTTGATAAATCAAGGAAGCTGAATTAGCAAAAAAACTATCTGTTAATATAAAGAGGCGCATTAGCAAATTTACAGCATACTTAACAATTTATCCACCAATCATTTGTAAAGCTTTATTCTTATTATTAGTCCCCCTAACTTTGTTGCATGGCGAAGCACTTACAGCAATTAGATTTATTTGGAAATGAACTACCCCAATCGGTACATATTGCTGCGCCCACAAGATCTAAAGCAGGAAAGAAAACAAGCTCAGACAAATCGAGAAAGCCTTTGGCATTAGTTCAAGCACATCTTAATGAACTTAGGGAGGCGGAACCACTTCCTTCTGTTTCTAGGACCCCCATGAACTTTAATGCCACTGTAATCAAACAAAAAAGAGGTAGAAAGTCATTTGCTTCTATGGACGGGGATATGGATAAATTACAAGTTCCAAGTGCAGAAATTTTAGCAAAAAAATTATACTACCCTATTGGAGAAGTGGCCAATTGGTTTAATGTAAATACTTCCCTAATTAGATATTGGGAAAAAGAGTTCAAACAATTACAGCCAAGAAAAACAAGAAAAGGAGATCGATTATTCAGGTCACAGGATATCGCTTTCTTAAAGCAGATATATTTTTTACTACGTGAGAAAAAATATTCTATTGACGGTGCAAAAACTTATTTGAAAAATAATAAAGAGAAGGCAGAAAAAGACATGGCCTTATTAAACAGCTTGAAAAATATAAAAAATTTTTTAACTGCTTTGAAGTCAAGCCTATAAATGGCTACACATTATTTGCAAATTTTATTTGATTCGCATTCGCAAATTGAATAGCCGCTAAATTAATGTTTTCTCGAAGCAATTGAAATTTTAAAAATTCAAGATTAATATCAACAAAAATTTCAGCATGAATTATATGTGTCAATTTTCCTGACTCTGCTAGAAATACAACCGAACTAATTACTCCTTCTTGTTCTGCAATATGTATTCTCAAAAATTGAGTAAAGTTAGCAATCATCTCCGAACTTGTTTGTACACTTAATTGTAAGTCCATTTCTATTTTTCGTTCCGTCCTCATACTAATATTGTCTACTATATTGTCTACCATTTGTTTATTAGGAACGGAAATATATGTTTTTTCTTGTGTACGAATACGTGTACTTCGCAATCCAATTTTTTCAATCGTGCCAGTAAAACTATTTACTTTAACCAAGTCTCCAATAGAAAAAGGCTTATCAAAAAAGATAATAAAGGAAGCAATAATATTTTCAAGGCTTTCACGCATAGACAATGCTATAGCAGCTCCTACGATACTTAAGCTAGTTACCAAATTACCAATATTCTCATTGAATACATAATGCAGAATTAACAGCACCCCAATGATATATAAAATCACTTTAAAAAAATCTCTAAAAAATAAAACCAATTGGTCGTCACTTTGGTCCTTTGTTAATTTTGATTTTTCTTCCAGTATGATAGCAATGAATTCTAGTGTTCGTAAACAAACTCGAATAAATAAAATGATGAAAATTAATTTAACAATGGAATCAATTCCCTGTTGTAGCGTTAGTTTAAATAAATGCACATTCCAAACAGCCGGAAATTGTAATTCATATAAAGCAACAATAGCAACTAAAAAAATTAAAAACCATTCAATGGGAACAACTAATCTGTGTACATGAATTTTTCTAAGTTCTGAATGATTTTTTTTGTCAATCCAAGTATAAATTAGACTAGCAAAAAAACGAGAGACTAGTCTTTTTATAATAAGCGTCCCTAATATAATGCCTAGTATAATTAAATAACTCTTAATAGGGTTACTCAATATTTGTTGGTCTAAATTCATCTTAATTTTATTTATAAAAAGGAATTAATCTTCCCATTTTTCTAGACGCATGGATTGCCCATCAAATACACCATATGTATTTAGTCGGATCCAATCCCCTAGATTAATATATCTTGTCTTGTCGTTTATTGGGAAATCAATGGCATAATGTCGATGGCCAAAGATGAAATAATCAACCTCTATTTCTTTTGCTTTTTGCTTTGTATAAACAATAAGCCATTCCTTGTCTTCCCCTAAGAAAATTTCGTCTGAACTACCCGTTTTAAGCCTGCTTTGTCCACTAAAATAATTGGCTACCCGAATACCAATGTCAGGATGAATCCAACGGAACAACCATTGACAAATAGGGTTAGTGAAAAATTGCTTTAAGAATTTATAGCCCTGGTCTCCTGGACCTAATCCGTCTCCATGTCCTATTAAGAATTTTTTTTCAGCAAGTTGAAATTCATGTGGTTCAAAGTAGACTTTTGCATTAAACTCTTTTTCAAAGTAATCCTGCATCCATAAATCATGATTGCCTGTGAAAATATGAATAGGAATTCCCGCATCACTAATTTGTGCTAAACAGCCTAAAATACGAACAAACCCCTTTGGAACTACTGTTTTATATTCAAACCAAAAGTCAAAAATGTCTCCAACTATAAAAAACGCCCCTGCGTCTTGCTTAGCTTGATTTAAAAAACGCACCAATCGGTCCTCGCGCTTTCTACTTTCTTGCTCATTGGGTGCGCCCAAATGAAAATCAGATAAAAAATATACTTTTTTGCCAGGAGCTAAGTCCATGAAATAGGTGGTTTTAATAAAGGTACTAATCCGTTTGTTTATCCACTAAAAAACAATACACTTCTTTAGGTCCATGAATCCCCACTACCAATGTCTTTTCAATATCGGCTGTACGACTTGGTCCAGTGGCAAAACTAATCATGCTTGGAATGGAGCCTGACTCTTTTTTAAACTGATTCAAACTATCAGAAATATCAAAAACTAATTGATTAGTATATGCGATGCAAATATGGATTGGGGCATATACACTTACGGTACGCCCACTTAATTGTTGACTACTTAATACAATGGTACCTGTTCTTGCAATCAAATGCTCGCAAAGCGTAATAGCTGCATCACAGCCCGCTAAGTCGTCTGTATTAACAGGATCAAATTGGTATTCTTTCATGTCATCTAGCCAGCCTGATTCACGCGAATAAATTTTAGTCCAATTATGTGCACGAATTAATTGACTAAGTTGACTTACTAATTCAGCTTCGTCAGCACAGTAAACAAATTTACCTAGCAATTCAGTAAATTTTTCAGCAAACCCAATGGTCAATTCTTGTTCTGACGGAAAAAAAATAGGGGTCTCTGATACTTGATCAGGAAAAGGAACAGGCACTGGTGACTTTAGTGCCTGTTTTATCTTTTGTAATATTTTGCTTCTAGCTCCTTGTGATTCCATTGGTATGAATTCAATGATTAATCATTAGTTTGAATGAAATCAACATTGCCTTCTGCTTTCACTTCAGTAGTAGCATTTACCACTGTAGTTTCAGGAGGGGCGAATTGATCACCACCGTCTTCCGCTATAGTACTTGCTTCTTTAGGTTTTTCTGCTTCGGTAGTTTTATCTTCTACATCGAAAGTCACTACCTTCTCTTCTTCAAAAGGACGATTACCAATTAATTCTTCCACGTCAGATTTATGTAATACTTCTCTTGTTAATAATGCTTGTGCTAATTTTTCTACTTCTTCTTTTTTCTCTTTTAAAAGGCCTAAGGTTCTTTGATAAGCTGCTTCAATCATTTTACGAACTTCTTCATCAATAATTTTACCAGTCTCTTCACTAAAAGGCTTTTGGAAAGTGTTTTCTTGAGAAGGATCATAAAAACTTACGTTTCCAATTTTATCGTTCATGCCATAAGTGGTTACCATAGAGTAAGCCATTTTGGTAATTTGTTGTAAGTCGTTAGATGCACCGGTAGATATTTTACCAAAGAATATTTGTTCTGCTGCGCGACCACCTAATGTCATACACATTTGGTCTGTCAATTGCTCAATAGTATATAAATATTGCTCTTTGGGAGTGTATTGCGCATATCCTAATGCTGCAGTACCTCTTGGTACAATAGTCACTTTTAATAAAGGATAAGCATGCTCTAAGAACCAACCACAAATAGCATGACCTGCTTCGTGATAGGCAATTACTTCTTTCTCTTCCTTTGAAATAATTTTATTCTTTTTCTCTAAACCTCCAATCACTCTATCAATAGCGTCTTGGAAATCTTTCATTTCAACTCCTGTTTTTCCTTTACGTGCAGCAATTAAAGCAGCTTCATTACAAACATTAGCAATGTCTGCACCTGCAAATCCTGGAGTTTGTTCTGCTAATTTATGCACGTCTAAGTTTTCAGAAACTTTAATAGGACCTAAATGCACTTTAAATATTTCTTCACGACCTTTTACGTCAGGACGATCAATTGAAATTTGACGATCAAAACGACCTGGTCTTAATAAAGCACTATCTAATACGTCTGGACGGTTTGTCGCAGCTAGAATAATAATACCAGTATCTCCACCAAAGCCATCCATCTCTACTAATAATTGGTTCAATGTATTCTCACGTTCATCATTACTCATCATGGCATTTTTACCACGCGCACGACCAATCGCATCAATCTCATCTATAAATATAATACAAGGTGCTTTTTCACGCGCTTGCTTAAATAAATCACGCACACGACTAGCTCCTACTCCTACAAACATTTCCACAAAGTCAGAGCCACTTAAACTAAAGAAAGGCACTTGCGCTTCTCCCGCCATTGCTTTTGCTAATAATGTTTTACCGGTACCTGGAGGGCCTATTAATAAAGCACCTTTAGGAATTTTACCTCCAAGTGCGGTATACTTTTTTGGATGTTTTAAGAAGTCTACAATTTCCATGACTTCTTCTTTTGCTTCTTCTAAACCAGCAACGTCTGCAAAAGTGATATTTACTTTTGTGCCACCTTTTTCAAATAAGGTCGCCTTAGATTTTCCAACATTAAAAATACCACCTGGGCCGCCGCTAC
Source organism: Comamonas sp. lk (assembly GCA_943327245.2). Taxonomy (GTDB): domain Bacteria; phylum Bacteroidota; class Bacteroidia; order Chitinophagales; family Chitinophagaceae; genus Sediminibacterium. The sequence continues at coordinate 40,267 of CALPWK020000003.1, forward strand.
CACCAGCACCACCGCCCATCTTACGCATTAATAAAACCCAAACTACCACTATCAATACCAAAGAAAATATGGTATTAGCAATAGGTCCAAACCAATCGCTTTCAGAATCGGTAGAACTATCTGGCATTTCGGTAATCGCATACTTAGTATAGATATCTTCCACTTCTCTATTAAAAGAAGTCCAGTCGTCAATTTTATATTCAAATAAAGCAT
>CALPWK020000004.1 GCA_943327245.2 Comamonas sp. lk
AATTTGAAGGCATTTAAATGATCTCCATTTTGCGCCCAATTCTCCATTTTGGCATTTTTCAAGGCAAGTCCAATAGTGGGATATATTCCATTCTGCTGAGGTGTCAACAACTGCTGTATATATAATTCGTTTATTTGTTTATTACTATACGCAAAAACGAGCCTACTAGCCGATACAAGCCCTACCACTCCATTTTTGTTTTGCATTAATGCATCAAATCCAATTGGACTTAACTGAGGTTGATCAAATGGTGCAAAATCACAGGAAGCGGTAATAAACAAAGGAAGTGTATTGGAATTGTTCCATTGCGATATTTCTTTTGCTGTTATCACCGCCTCCTCTGCTAGTCTTAAATAGTTGCCGTGCCCTGTATAATTTAAAACCAATGTTCCATTATTTACCGACTGCTTAATGTCAATATTTGCCAAAGGGTAGGTAGGACCCGTAGTACTAGATTCAGTTGGATACAGATCTAAATAATACTTTCGATGATTCCAATTTGGCGCTTTTAGTTTTAAATTATTTGATATAGATTCTGCATCTTGCAAATGTAAATTATAGTCACCATCGTCTGCAATCCATGTAATTTGGTTTTGCCAAGCACCTTTATTAGTTCCCGATTGATAGTTAATAATTTTAGCAATTACCGTGTCAGCTTCAGCTGAAGTTCTAGCGGGGATACGACCCACTGAAATGCCTAATTTTCGAATCGAGTTGGGGTAATTAATATCGTCTCCTGATGCTAAAATTGCATAAAAGTCGTCCGAGCTATAGGTATTCAAAATTTCATTAGACGCTGCACTCTCAAAGGAAGGAATCTGTGTTGCAAGATTTATTTTACTTCCATTAAAATTTCCAATACCCAATAATAGCAAGTATTGTGGAGCCTTATAGCCATTTAATGTTGCTTTATTTTGCAAATATTTAATAAAATTTCTAATCGCAATGGGAGAAACCTGCCCCCCAGAAAATTCATTAAAAATAGAATTTGGGCTTAGCACTGAAACTTTATATCCATGTTTAATTTTATGAAATTGTTGTAGTTTTTTCGCAGCATTTTCATAGGCAGGTGCTGTAATAATAATATAATCTGTTTCAGGAAATGAAGCTAAATCTTGATTTGTAATAACAGCACTAAAAGTGGGAGTTTCATATGCTAATTGCTTTAATGCAAAATAAGACTGTGTCATTAAGCTAGCTTCCTTAAAATTAGCAATGCTATTGTTTATTATTAATGGAATTGCAATAGGAGAAAAGGCATTCGTTACATTCCAAACAGCAGCAGAACTGTCTGCTCCGGAAATATTATACTGCACAACAGCGGTATTACTGTTGTCATTTATGGCATTAAAACCAAACGCTTTTGTAAAGGAAAAATTTAAATTTGACTTGGCATGCAGCTCGATAAAATCAATCCAACCCGAACTGTTATTAGAACCTGTATAATTAATATTTAAACTTATATTACTCACTATATTACCAAAATCACGCTGATTTAAAACAGTGGAGAAACTGTCTGTAACCGAATTAGCTGCTGCATCATAAACGATTCCTGAAACAGGGTTAATACTAGTGGACTTGATATTTATATCATTCAATTTCAAATCGAAAACTCCTGCAGTTTGATAACTTGATGCTACATATTTACTTCTAAACTGTACCGGATCGCTCCAAATAATATTTGATAAATTGAGAGGGTAATTGATTTTTGCAAGTTTCCCCGCACCAAGTCCCATTGGAATACCCAGCCATTCTTTTCCACTATTAAGTAAGTTGACGGAGTCTGTTTCAAATAACAAATGGCTTGTATAATTATCAATATTTTTTTGCGCTACTCCCTGATTTATGGATTTGGAAATCCGTTTTCCATTTTCTCCAACTGTAACAAAATAATAAAGGGTGTCTCCAACAGTTGTTTTTAGATGTATGTATTGCTGAACAGACTCCTCCCATTTCCAGTTGATTGTCCCTGAAGCATAAAACAATATATTATCCTTTTCTTCTACTTGACCGTCACCCCCGTCTTGAACTTCTATCGCAGATTCTAATAATCCAATAATTGGATTATTAGGTACTTTTTCATTTAATCTATCTAAATCAAAACCGAAAATTTGAATTTTATTAGAGCTGATGGGTAAGGCAAATCCCATGCTTAATAGCTGCCCTCCAGTTATTTTATAAATGCCCTGTTTTGTAGTACCTATTTTTACCCATTTCCCCTTACTCAATAATGAGGATTGGGCCCATAATTTAGGGGTCCAACAAATAACAATTAATAAAAAGCTTATCCCTGCCCTTCTCATGGCATAAAATTAGGCTTTTACTAACATAAGAATCTTATTATTAGTGCCTAAATAACTGAAAAACGAGCTATATTCGCAGTAGAAGATTTTAATGATTTTGAATAAATATTTAAGATGAATTTTATAAATACTATTTTATTGTTTTTTGCACTGTTACTGATTGGCCCAAAACTAATTTCAACAGAACAAAATAAGACTAGCAACACCGTTATTTTACTTGCTCCAAATAAGGACCCTTACGCCGGAACTGTACTAGTTCGTGGTGGTACTTTTTCTATGGGACTAGACGAAGAAAGTGTTATTGCCGATTGGAATAATAATATAAGAAGAGTAACTGTTAGTGCTTTTAGAATTGACCAATATGAAGTGAGTAACAAGAAGTATAGAGACTATACAAATTGGATAAAAGAGGTATACAGGCCTTTAAAAAATGATTCTGTATATAAATCTTCCTTGCCTGATACTTTAGTTTGGAAGTCAGCTTTAGCCTTTAATGAGCCAATGGTGGAAGGTTATTTTAGGTATAAATCTTTTAATGATTACCCTGTTGTTGGGGTTACTTGGGAACAAGCGAATGCCTATTGCAGATGGAGAACTGATAGAGCAAATGAATCTGCATTAAGAGCAAATGGTTTAATTGATGCGAAATCTCCTTATATGGGGAAAACGCAAATTGACTATGATCGTGCAGACTCGGCTAGTAGAGTAAAACCAAATAGAAGACCAACTAATAGGAATTTAGATGACTATGTTTTGATTCCAGATTTTAGACTACCTACGGAAGCTGAATGGGAATATACTGCAAAAATGTCTTCTCAAAAACAAGCAGGACCTGGTGAAAATGCTCCAAGATCTGGACCAAATTCTTCACACAAAGGCGCTACCTTGAATCCATTAGATGCTCCATTCCCTTGGGCTTCAACTGGCAACGAAAATATTAGATATAATGGAAATGGAAGAGGAAAAGAAAAAGGGGTAACTGGAATGTTTAAGGCAAATTTTAAAAATGGTTCTGGTGATTATATGGGTATGAGTGGTAAAGCAAATGATGGTGCTGCTTTGCCAAATAGAGTCGATTCATACAATCAAAGCCCTTTAGGTATTTTTAATATCAGAGGAAACGTGAATGAATGGGTTATGGATATTTACAGACCAATGAGTAATGTTGATATGGACGATTTTAACCCTTACAGAGGCAACACTGTTTTAGATGGAGAAGATGCAGACCTTGCTAGCTATGAAACTGGCGTGAATACATTGATTTCAGATAAATCAAGAGTATATAAAGGGGGTAGTTGGAAAGACGGAATTTATTGGCTAAGCCCTGGAACAAGAAGATTCTTAGATCAAGACAAGTCTAACAATAATATTGGATTTAGATGTGCTGTATCTGCCTTTGGAATGGATAATTCAAAACCAATGAATTCAGAATCCAGCGCAGGTCCATTTAATTGGATTAAAAATCTTTTCAACAGAAATTAATGAAACTAAGAATAGGTTCTGGAATTGATTTTCATCAACTGGTAGAGGGAAGAGATCTTTGGATTGGCGGCATTAAAATACCACATACTAAAGGAGCTTTAGGACATAGTGATGCAGACGTGTTGTTACATGCAATTTGTGATGCCCTACTGGGTGCTTTAAGTCTTGGAGATATAGGAACTCATTTTCCAGACACCGACAACTCCTTCAAAAATATTGATAGTAAAATTTTACTTAAAAGAACTTTGGATTTGATTACCGAAAAGGGATATCATATTATAAATATTGACTCCTCCCTTTGTTTGGAAGCACCAAAAATTAAACCCTATGTGCTAGAAATGCAACATTGTATTGCTAGTATTTTAGGAATTGAAGACGACGCTGTTTCTATTAAAGCAACAACAACCGAAAAGATGGGATTTGTTGGAAGAGAAGAAGGTTTAGTAGCCTATGCGTCCTGTTTATTAGCTGCTAATTAATTTTATGCAATTACCTTCTATTGTTTACTTATACGACATTTTTAAGAGGTCCCCTCGTATACAAACAGATACTAGGAAATTGCAATTAGGTGATTTATATTTTGCTTTGAAAGGCCCTAATTTTAATGGAAACTTATTTGCTATTGCAGCACTAGAAGCGGGAGCTGCCTTTGCTATTGTTGACGAAGCAATTCCTGATAGTGAAAAATGGAATACTAAAATTTTACAAGTTCAAGACACTTTAACTTGTTTACAAGAATTAGCAAAATTTCATAGACAACAATTAAATATTCCAATCATTGCTATTACAGGAAGCAATGGAAAAACAACTACAAAAGAATTAGTGTCCGCCGTATTAGCTAGTCATTTAATAACTTATACTACACAAGGCAATTTAAATAATCATATTGGTGTTCCACTAACGCTACTGAGTATACAAAATGATGCGCAAATTGCAGTTATTGAAATGGGTGCGAATCATTTACATGAGATTGAACAATATTGTAATTATACATTACCTACTCACGGATTAATTACCAATTGCGGCAAAGCGCATTTAGAGGGTTTTGGTTCAGAAGCAGGCGTCAAAAAAGCAAAAGGGGAACTGTTTGATTTTATTAGATCAAATCATGGAACTGTTTTTGTGATGAGTGATTATGAGTATCTAAATGAAATGAGTAAAGGAATAGCAGAAGTAATTACCTACGGAAGTGAAAGCGGAAATTTCCAAGGATCCGCAGTAGACCGTGATGGGATGCTTTCAGTTAATTTTTCAAAAGGATTGGAAGGAACTATACATACCCAATTAGTAGGTGCCTATAATTTACCAAATGTTTTAGCTGCTGTTTCCATAGGAAAATACTTTAAAGTGCCCGACGATAAAATTAAAGCAGCAATAGAATCCTATGCTCCTACTAATAGTCGTTCACAACTTTTACAATGGAATGGTAATACTGTAATTTTAGACGCTTATAATGCCAACCCAAGCAGTATGAAATTAGCAGTTGAGAATTTTTCGAAAATAGCGTCGGATAATAAAATAATGTGTTTGGGAGGCATGAAGGAATTAGGTACGGAAAGCTTGGAAGAACATCAAGCTCTTATTAATTATATTGATCAATTTAGTTGGAAACAAGTCTTATTAGTAGGTGAGGAATTTAAAAATTGCGAACATCACTACTTATATTTCGAAAATGCTAAGGAAGCAAAATTATGGATTCAATGTCAATCATATAAGCAACATCATATATTAATAAAGGGTTCAAGAGGAATACAAATGGAGCAGCTAATTGCCCCATAACAAATTGCCATTAATTATGTTTACCTTCGCCCTATGAGTAACCTATTAGTAAGCATCCTGAATAATCGTTGTCCAAGATGCAGGGAAGGCAAATTATTTGTCTCCAATAACCCCTATAAACTTTCAGAAATTACAAAAATGAATGCGCATTGTCCAATATGTGGGCAACCTACTGAAATTGAAGTTGGTTTTTATATTGGAACCGGATACGTAAGTTATGGCTTAACGGTTGCCTATTTTGTTTCTTCTTTTGTTGCATGGAAAGTTTTGATTGGAATGACTTTTGACTTAGATGACAACCGAATTATTTATTGGTTATTTAGTGCTATTATTTTACTAGTCTTATTACAACCTTTATTTATGAGACTCTCTAGGGCTATTTGGATTGCCATGTTTGTTTCGTATAATAAAAACTGGAAGAATGAGCCATTAGCATATAACGAGCGCATGGACGAGCATATGAAGGAGATGTAATAGTTTAAAAATATTCCTTATAAATACTCCAGGTTTTTGTAGATTTGCAACCCATAAAGAGAGGTGTCCGAGTGGTTTAAGGAGCACGCTTGGAAAGCGTGTATACGGCAACGTATCGGGGGTTCGAATCCCTTCCTCTCTGCAAAAGGAATTATTAAAACCACACGCAAGTGTGGTTTTTTATTTATACAAGAGTCATAAAGCTCGCTTTAATTACGAAGTGTGTAAATAAAAAAACCAAGGTGCAAAGCATCTTGGTTTTAATAATTCCTTTTAGCTCCCCCACCTAGGGAACACCGAGCGAAGCGAGGTAATCCAAGCTACCTCTTAAATATCCCTTCTGCATTTTTTGTAGTAATCTGGGCCACTTCATGTAAAGGCATTCCCTTAATCTCTCCTAATTTTTTTGCCACTTCAATCATATAAGCAGGCTCATTTCTTTTACCTCGATAAGGCACTGGAGACAAATAAGGCGCATCTGTTTCTAAAACCAACCACTCCATTGGAATTTCTTTAATAGCCTCTGCAACCCCTGCATTTTTATAAGTAAGTACTCCTCCTAATCCAAGGTGAAATCCCATTCCAATAATATCCATTGCAGATTCTTTACTACCACTAAAACAATGAAAAATTCCTTTTAATCCTTTCTTAGCAAAAGGCTTCACTAGTTCAATGGTCTCCCCCATTGCATTACGTGTATGAATTACAATAGGCAAATTATAATCCAATGCCCATTGCATTTGCAATTCAAAAGTATCTATTTGTTGTTGCTTGAAAGTAGTATCCCAGTATAAATCCAAGCCTATTTCACCAATGGCTGCAAACTTTCTTTTACGCAACCAGCCCTCCACTATTGCCAATTCGTCTTTATAATTTTCCTTAACATAACAAGGATGTAATCCCATCATTGCAAAACAAGTATTAGGATATTTTGATTCCACCCCTAACATCGCATCAATTGCAGTACTATCAATTGCAGGCATATAAATTTTGTCAATGCCATTAGATATAGCAGATTTTACAATAATCTCTAAGTCCTGACTAAACTCTTCCGAATAAATATGAGCATGGGTTTCTATAAATCGCATATAAGAAGCTTTACATGCAAAAAAAGGATATTTTTTGCAGCCTACATACTAAATCTCTTTATTTCAACGTTTTAGGTTTGTATTGAACGATAGTCGCTTAGTAACCGACTTAAAATTTTGTTTTTTATAGGGTACGGATTATACAGGCCGAGGTTTCTACCTTGGCCTTTTTTTATACTATTACCCTAAATTCATAGCCTTCCTGCTTAAAATGGGATAAGACTTTGGGTAATGCCACTGACATTCTATCCCAAGCTTTTGTACTGTCATGAAAAACTATAATAGACCCAGATTTGGCATGCTTAATCACATTTCGAGTACACTGTTCCCCCGTAATGGAAATATCAAAGTCGCCACTCAATACATCCCACATTACAATGTGCTGAGGTAAATTTGGATTTTTTTTAAGCTGTTTTATTTGTGCACTTGTGATTCTGCCATAGGGTGGTCTAAATAAATTAGAGGAAATTTTCTCCGCAGCTAATTCAATGTTTTGAATATAGGTTTCTGTTTTTGTGCTCCAGCCATTTAAATGATTTTGAGTATGATTACCCACTGCATGTCCTTCCTTAATGATTTGATCAAAAATAAAAGGATATGCTGCTACATTTTTTCCAATACAAAAAAAGCTAGCTTTCGCATTATATTTAGCTAGTTGTTCCAATACAAAAGGAGTTGCTGTTGGATGTGGCCCATCGTCAAAACTTAAATAAATCACCTTCTCCTTATTGGGAATTCTCCAAGTACAACTAGGGTATAAAGCCCTCAGCCAAAAAGGTGTTTTAATCAAATACATAACCAAAGATAAATAGTTCTTTTGCCTGTTTGAATATTATCTTTGTAAAAATGAATAATAGCATGGAAGCAAAGGTTAGAGTAAGGTTTGCACCCTCTCCTACGGGTGGGTTACACCTAGGTGGCGTTAGAACGGTTTTGTTTAATTACTTATTCGCAAAACATAATAATGGAGAATTTATTCTAAGAATAGAAGATACGGATCAATCTAGATTTGTTGCAGGTGCAGAAAAATATATTTTAGATACTTTAGCTTGGTGTGGCTTGTCTCCAGACGAGAGCCCAGTCCATGGCGGTGCCTATGGCCCCTATAGACAAAGTGAACGCAAAGCAGATTATAAAAAATATGCCGACCAATTAATTGCACAGGGCAATGCGTATTATGCTTTCGATACCCCTGCAGACTTAGAAGCTAAAAGAGCGGAGATTCCAAATTTTCAGTATAGCAGCGCACACAGAATGGAAATGAAAAATTCAATTTCATTGACTGCAGCCGAAGTGGCAACATTATTAAATAATAATACGCCTCATGTAGTTCGAATTAAAATGCCCGACAATGAAGAAGTGGTTTTTGAAGATATTATTAGAGGCGAAGTAAGATTTGATACAAGCACTGTTGATGATAAAGTTTTATTAAAAGCAGATAGTATGCCAACCTATCACTTAGCGGTGGTAGTAGACGATCATTTAATGAAAATTACACATGCATTTAGAGGAGAAGAATGGTTACCAAGTGCTCCAGTGCATATATTATTATGGAAATATTTATTTGGGTTGGATCAAATGCCTAAATGGGCACATTTGCCTTTAATTTTAAAACCAGACGGTCATGGAAAACTTAGCAAGCGTGATGGCGAACGATTAGGTTTCCCTGTATTTGCAATGGACTGGACCGACCCTATCACAAAGGAAACCACCATTGGATTTAAAGAAAAAGGTTTCTTGCCGGAAGCGTTTATTAATTTATTGGCCTTATTAGGATGGAATGACGGCACCGATAAAGAAATTTTCACAATGGAAGAACTAATAGCTAGTTTCTCATTAGACAGAGTGCACAAAGGTGGTGCTAAATTTGATTATGAAAAAGCGAAATGGTTCAATCAGGAATGGATTAAAAGAATGGACAATGAAAAACTTTCACAATTAGTTCAACCTTATTTTGACCAAGCTGCAATTGAAATTCACGAACACGCTTATTTGGTAAAAGTAATTGGATTAGTAAAAGAGCGTTGTCATTTGTTACCAGACTTTATTGATCAAAGTGCTTTTTTCTTTAAAGCACCTACCACAATAGACACCGCTTCCATTGCTCCTAAATGGGAATCAAAAAAACAGCATTTTTTTGAAGCATTGGTTAAGATTTATACGGACCATATCAATGCAGGTACGCAAACTATTCCTGCTATGGAATTAGAAACGCATTTTAAAGAATTAGCTGCTTTGCATGAGTTAAAGCCTGGTGAATTAATGTTGCCATTTAGAATCATGCTAGTAGGTGGTAAGTTTGGACCTGGCGTTTTTGAAATTGCAGAAGCAATAGAACTTAAAGATGCTTGTAGTAGAATTCAATATTGCTTACTATTATTGTCCACGAATTAATGTAACTTGTATATATGAGCGCACAAAAACCAATAAGAGTATTAGTTGCTAAAGTAGGATTAGACGGCCATGATCGTGGCGCTAAGATTATTGCAACAGCTTTGAGGGATGCTGGGATGGAAGTTATTTATACAGGTTTACGTCAAAGCCCCGAAATGGTAGTGCAAGCTGCTTTACAAGAGGACGTTGACGCCATTGGTATTAGTATATTGTCCGGTGCGCATATGACTGTATTTCCAAAAGTATACCAGCTCATGCAAGACAAAGGTTTAAAAGATGTATTGTTAACAGGCGGAGGAATTATTCCAGATGCTGACACCAATACGCTCACTGCAATGGGTATTGGAACTTTATTTACACCTGGAGCAAACACCTCTGATATTGCTGACTACATTAGAACATGGGTAGCGGAGCACAGAAAGTAAAACGATTTTTAACTTAAATTGCTTTTATATGTCATTCCAAACATTGTTTACAAAATTAGAAGATCATACACTGATCATTACTATCAATCGTCCTGACAAATTAAATGCGCTAAACCAACAGGTCATGCTAGACTTGGAAGCAGTCATGGATCGTGTATATAAATTTCCAGAAATTAAAAGTGTTATTATTACAGGAGCAGGACTTAAAAGTTTTGTTGCTGGTGCTGATATAAAAGAATTTGAAGCACTTTCAAAAGAAGCGGCCATTGCCGTTGCAAAAAAAGGGCAATCGGTGTTTGCTAAAATTGAAAATTCACCTAAACCAATAATAGCTTGTGTGAATGGATACGCTTTGGGTGGAGGATGTGAATTAGCAATGAGCTGTCATTTTATTATAGCATCTGAAAATGCCTTATTTGGTCAGCCCGAAGTAAACCTTGGAATTATGCCTGGTTACGGAGGTACGCAGCGACTTACTCAAAAAGTAGGTAAAGCAAGATCCATAGAATTGATTGTTACTGGAAATACGATTACTGCTGCTCAAGCACTTGAATTTGGTCTTGTAAATTATGTAGTTCCCCAACCTGACCTTATTGCTAAAGCCCAATCTATACTTGGAGCTAGTCATACTAAAGCGCCCATTGCAGTGGCAAACTCCATAAAAGCGGTGAATGCAGCTTGGGATGAGTCAATAAATGGTTATGACTTGGAAGCTACCCTATTTGGAGATTGCTTTATCACAGAAGATTGTAAAGAAGGGATTCAAGCATTTATAGATAAAAGAAAGCCTGATTTTAAAGGACACTAATTCCAGATTTAAAGGACAATAAGTTCTGCTTAAACTTTACTTTTTAGCCCATGTTTTCGTCAGGTGTGTTACCTTTGCGATATTAAAATATTGCAACTATGGAATACAGAATTGAGAAAGACACAATGGGAGAAGTCAAAGTACCTTCACATGTTTATTGGGGTGCACAAACACAAAGAAGTATTGAGAATTTTAAAATTGCTCAAGATATTAACCGTATGCCTAAAGAAATCATAAAGGCATTTGCTTATTTAAAAAAAGCGGCGGCTTTAACCAATTTTGATGCAGGTGTTTTACCAAAAGAAAAATGCGATTTAATTGGACAAGTTTGTGATGAAATATTAGCAGGTAAATTAGATGATCAATTTCCTTTAGTAGTATGGCAAACTGGTAGTGGTACCCAAAGTAACATGAACATAAACGAAGTGATTGCATATCGTGGTCATGTTATTCAAGGAGGAAGTTTAACAGACAAAGAAAAATACTTGCACCCAAATGACGATGTAAATAAGTCACAATCTTCTAACGATACTTTTCCAACAGCAATGCATATTGCAGCTTATCAGATTTTAAAAGAAACAACTATTCCTGGTATTACTACTTTAAAAAATACATTAGACGCTAAAAGTGCTGCATTTATACATGTGGTGAAAATTGGACGTACCCATTTTATGGACGCTACCCCATTAACATTGGGACAGGAGATAAGTGGATATGCAAGCCAATTAAAACATGGATTAAAAGCGATCAATAATACGTTAGAACATTTAAGTGAATTGGCATTGGGTGGAACTGCAGTGGGTACTGGCATTAATACACCAAAAGGGTATTCAGAAAATGTAGCGAAACATATTGCAAACCTAACTGGCTTGCCTTTTGTAACAGCTGAAAATAAATTTGAAGCATTAGCGGCACATGATGCCATTGTAGAAACACATGGTGCATTAAAAACGGTTGCAGTGAGTTTAATGAAAATTGCAAATGACGTGCGTATGTTATCGTCTGGACCTAGAAGTGGAATTGGTGAATTATTTATTCCAGACAATGAGCCTGGTTCTTCTATTATGCCTGGTAAAGTAAACCCAACGCAATCAGAAGCTTTAACAATGATTGCTGCACAAGTAATGGGTAACGACGTTGCCATTAATGTTGGAGGTTCTATGGGACATTTTGAACTGAATGTATTTAAACCAGTAATGATTTATAATTTCTTACATAGTGCGAGATTAATTGGAGACGGTTGTGTAAGCTTTAATGATAAATGTGCAATTGGACTTGAGCCAATTGAAGCTAATATTAATAAGCATGTAAATAATAGTTTAATGTTAGTGACTTCATTGAATACTAAAATTGGATATTATAAGTCTGCAGAAATTGCTCAAAAAGCACATAAAGAAGGAACTACCTTAAAAGAGATGGCTGTGAAATTAGGATATGTTACCCCTGAAGAATTTGACGCATGGGTGATTCCTAAAGATATGGTTGGATTATAATTTAGAATTCAACGTTGGCTGAACATTCCATCCTTCTCTGTTCGTCATTACGCTAAAAAGGGGAAAGCTTAAACTAAAAGTCAGAACTCGCACTACGTGCTCAAACATGCTGACTTTCTTAACGTTTAACTTTTCCCCTTTTTTTTACGATACAAATCTTCGATTTGTAAAAAATTATTAGAGTGTTTTTATTTAAATACTTATTTTTAATTTAAGTATTTAAATAAAAACTTTAGACTCAGAGTTCAGTATTGGAATGTTCCCAACTTATGAATTCTAAATTAATGCACACGCTCTCCATTCAAATAAGTCTTCAGTACTTTAACATGCAAAATACTATCAGTAGGCACTTTCATTAAGTCCTTGTCTAGTATAATAAAATCGGCCTTCTTGCCTACTTCTAAGGAACCTATTTGTTTTTCCATGCGATTTGCTTTTGCTGCCCAAATGGTCATACCACGAATAGTTTGTTCACGTGTTAACACATTCTCCATTTGAAAACCACCAGTAGGAAAACCTTTTGCATCCTGTCTTGCGACTGCTGCTAAAAATGTTTTAAATGGATTGATTTCCTCTACAGGAAAATCAGTACCTAGTGGCAACCAATTATTTTGTTCCAATAATTGTTTGTATGCATATCCTCCTTTCAATCTTTCAGCACCCAATCTGTCTCCTGCCCAATACATGTCACTAGTAGCATGTGTAGGCTGAACCGACGGGATAATATTATTATCGCCAAAGTAATGAAAGTCAGTAGGATTTATGATTTGTGCATGCTCTATTCTCCAACGTTTGTCATTCTTTCCTTTTAAATATTTTGCATATACTTTTAAAATAGTCCTATTGGCACTGTCGCCAATAGCATGCGTACACATTTGAAAATCAGTATTTATTAATTTTGCTGCAACGGAATCAAAATGTGCTGGACTACTTAATAAAAATCCAGACCAACCTGCTTTATCTGCATAGGGCTGTAACAAACATGCCCCCCTACTTCCTAATGCACCATCCCCATATACTTTTACACCCTTAACCGATAATCGATCTGTTACATATCCTCCCCCAGTAAAATATTTTGAAGTGTACGATTCAGGCTTATCACTCAACATTACATATAAACGCATTTTTAAATCATTGCTTTTTTGCAAAGCGTCAACTTGATCAATATCTGAAGGACTTAATCCACAATCTGTAATAGTAGTTAACCCCGTCGCAAAACAGTTTTCTTGTGCAGCAGTTAACCAGTCTTTATAATCCGCTTTCGTAGCAGCAGGCACATGACTTTCTACTACCCCTACTGCGTTATCAACTAATAGTCCAGTCAACTTTCCGTCTTGCATTGTAAACTGTCCTCCTTCAATGGTTTGTCCTGGTTTTACACCTGCTAAGTTTAATGCAAAGTCATTTGCAATACTTGCATGCCCGTCCACTCTTTCCAATAAAACTGGACGATCCGGAAATAAAATATTTAATGCTGCATTAGTAGGAAATGATTTTCCAGGAAAACGATTCTGATCCCAACCACGTCCTTTAATCCATCCTTTACCCGGATGTTTTGTTGCAAAATCTTTAACTCTTATAATTGCTTCTTCCCAAGAAGGGATGAACATTAAATCTACTGCATATAAAGATTGTCCATAGCCCATGAAATGTGCATGAGCATCTACAAAACCAGGATATACAATAGCTCCCCCTGCATTCACTACACTATCAGATTGATATTCTTTTAAAATAGCATCATTCGTTCCTACTGCAATAATTTTACCGTCTTGAATTGCCATGGCTTCTGCTTTGGCAAAATCATTGTTTACTGTATAGATTTGCGCATGATGCACAATTAAGTCTACTCTTTGATTTATACAAGAACTACAAAAAACCAACATAATAATTGCAAATAATTGACGCATAGTAAATATTTAGAAATTAAAAATAACTAAAATAAAAGTAAGAATCCTACAAATTAAAAAATGAAAAGTGTAATTAATGATCAAGTAGAAATAAACAATTGAACTTATAAATTAGTTCAATAACTCACAAGGCTTCAATCCTGTATGCTTCTTGAAAGCAGCTGAGAAATGCGAAATAGAGGAATACCCCAATAAGGCTGAAACGTCGGTTACACTTAATGACTTTTCATATAATAAATATTTGGCGTGCTCCATTCTTTGTTGTTGGTAATAATCAAAGATAGTGGTACCGAAAATTTCTTTAAACCCTTTTTTCAAGTAACACTCATTCATGGCTACTTTGCGACTTAATTCTTTTATTGTAATAGGATCTCCAATATGCTGTAATAAAATTTCTCTTGCTTGATAAATACTCTCTTTACCTCTTTCGTCGGCTAAAAACTTACATGAAAATCCTTCTGCTTTTTCATCTTCAATTACCCCTTCCAAACTTTGTAAAAGTAATTCGTGAATTTTGGCATTGATAAAAATATTCTCTAAAGAGCCAGTATAGCTGTGATTTAACACTTCATCCAAAGTAGAACGCTTGCGAATACTTAAAGGAAATATTTTAGTAAATGCATTCGGATGCTTAAATGCCAACACTTCGTCCTTTGTAGAATTTAACTTTACATTATGTACAAACTGACGTAAAAAGGTGGAAGTAAAGTGAAAACAAAAAACGTCCACTGTGCGTAAAGGGCCTGCACAATCCTCCGTTGGCAATTGATTACAATTACCGCATAATTTATTTTCACAATATCTATTCCCTGAAATACAAAATCTCAATTCTAAAAAATTATCCTTAGGATGGTGTGCATTGTAGTGATAAACGAACATACCAGTGTCTTCGGTAGTCCATGAATCCGTAGCAGAATATCTTCTAATACTATATTGTGTTGACCCTGGAATGTGTTGATCTTTATGCCATAACAAGGCCATTCCTGCAAATTCTGCTGGTTTATTTCCCTGTTTTAATATGTCTAAGGCTTGGTTCACTTATGCAAATTTAATATATAAACATGAATAAGGCTTAAAAGGTTCATTTAATGACCCAAAAATGACAGTCAACTCATTTAAAAAACGTAGTCATTCATTCCGATAAAAAGAATCCATTTAAAGGGCATTTTTAGCCTCATTTTCGGCCTCGGCATAATTCACAAGGAAATCAATTTGGGGATAACTATGTATGCTTTAAAAGGTCTTAAAACTCTTAATTTTCTTAAATTTGTATGCATTCGAAATGCCCTATAAAAACTAAAAAATTTCACTGTTTATGTCAGAAGATTTACAATCCCCGGATTCCGCGGAGAATAAGAATTACGGAGCCGATAGTATCCAGGTACTAGAAGGTTTAGAAGCGGTAAGAAAAAGACCTGCCATGTATATTGGCGATATTGGATCAAAAGGTTTACATCACCTTGTTTACGAAGTAGTTGATAACTCTATCGATGAAGCATTAGCTGGTTATTGCTCACATATTGAAGTGTTTATTCACGAAGACAACTCTATTAGCGTTCAAGATAATGGTCGTGGTATCCCTACTGCTATGCATACAAAAGAAAAAAGGTCTGCATTAGAAGTGGTTATGACGGTATTACACGCGGGTGGTAAATTTGATAAAAACACTTACAAGGTATCTGGTGGTTTACACGGTGTGGGTGTGAGTTGTGTGAACGCATTAAGTACTAAATTATTAGTAACTGTTGAAAGAGAAGGTAAAACTTTTGAACAAGAATATAGCATTGGTATTCCTAAGTATGCTGTTAGAGAAATTGGAACTAGTGACAAGACTGGTACTAAAGTTCATTTCTGGCCTGATACAAGTATTTTCCAAGAAACAGTTTATCGTAAAGAAATTTTAGAAGGCCGTTTACGTGAATTGTCATACTTAAATAAGCGTATCAATATTACTTTGACTGATTTAAGAGAATTAGGTGAAGACGGTGCACCTTATGTAAATAATTTTTATAGCGAAGGCGGTATTGTTGAGTTCGTACAAATGTTAGATAAGAATGCGAATAGAACTCCAATTATTAGTGAGCCATTGTACGTAGAAGGTTTGGATGAATCGTCTAATGTAATGGTGGAGGTTGCCTTAACCTATAATGACGACTTTAAAGAAAACATTTTCTCTTACGTAAATAATATTAATACTATTGAAGGTGGTACACACGTTACTGGTTTTAGAACCGCGTTAACACGTGTATTTAAAAGTTATGGTGATAAAGAAGGATTATTTGAAAGAGCAAAAGTTACAGTAGAAGGAGATGACTTTAGAGAAGGTTTAAGTGCTATTATTTCAGTTAAAGTTCCAGAACCTCAATTTGAAGGACAAACAAAAACTAAATTAGGGAATAGTGAAGTAAGTGGTGTGGTGCAAACAACTGTGTCACGCGTATTAGAAGCTTATTTGGAAGAAAACCCTAAAGAAGCAAAATATGTAATTTCAAAAATCATATTAGCTGCCCAAGCACGTGTTGCAGCAAAGAAAGCACGTGATATGGTGCAAAGAAAAACTGTATTGTCAGGCGGTGGCTTACCTGGTAAATTAGCAGACTGTTCAGAAAGAGATCCAGAAAAATGTGAGTTATACCTTGTCGAAGGAGATTCAGCGGGTGGAACAGCTAAGCAAGGTCGCGACAGAGGCTATCAAGCAATATTACCTTTACGTGGTAAAATCTTGAACGTGGAAAAAGCAATGGAACATAAGATATATGAAAACGAAGAGATCAGAAATATGTACACAGCATTAGGTGTTACAGTTGGTACTCCTGAAGATCCTAAAGCATTAAACATTGTTAAGCTTCGTTATCATAAATTAATCATTATGACCGATGCCGACGTAGATGGATCTCACATTGCAACATTGATTCTTACTTTTATATTTAGATATATGAAGGAACTAGTTCAAAATGGATATGTGTATATTGCCCAGCCTCCTTTATACTTAGTAAAAAAAGGTAAAGAACAAGAATACGCCTATAGTGAAGAACAAAGAAGAGACTTGGTAGTTAAGTTAGGTGGTGGTAATGACAGCTCAGTTACTATACAGCGATATAAGGGTTTGGGAGAAATGAACGCAGATCAATTATGGGAAACCACAATGGATCCAAGTAGAAGAACTTTGAAGCAAGTTACCATTGAAAGCTTAGCAGAAGCAGATAGAATCTTCAGTATGTTAATGGGTGACGAAGTGGCTCCTAGAAGGGAATTCATTGAATCTCATGCCAAATACGCTAAAATAGACGTGTAAAAGCGTCATTTTTTACGATTTTAACAAAAAACCAATAGTAATTTTCAACGAATCACAATAAATAACCTACTTTCAATTAGAAATTTTCACTCTAAAATTTATACAAAATGGACACTTCAAAAATGATCAAAGCTTATTGCTTAAAAACTAAAGAAAAAAATGTACCAATGCACGACGCTGTAATAACTAGAACTGTAAAAGGTGGTTATATGGCTGGTGGTAATGATGGTAAAGGAAATAAAATGGCAGCTATCATGAGCGAAACAAATGCTTTAAAAGCAATTGCTGACGGTGTAGCTACAAAAGGATTTTAATAATAAAAAGCCCTAAATCTAATTTAAGGGCTCTTTTATTATTCCCTAAAGATTTGAACAAGGCCACTTTAAACAGTGGCCTTGTTATATTTTGTACACTTTCTACTGAATAATCTAATTCGGTAAATTAATGACAATAATTATTTAATAAATCGAATACACATAGGATAGCGATATGGCTTTCCGTCTAATGCTTTAATTGCAGCTACTATTCCAACTACCAAAGAGAAGAATCCTAAAAATATAAGGCCTAGTATTCCAATAATTACTGCGATTAATATAATACTCACTGTGTAATAAATGGCCATGCTTATCTGAAAATTCAAAGATTCTTTTGCATGTTCACTTACAAATGGGGATTCATCTTTTTTAACCAAATAAATAATTAGTGGTGCCAAAAACGAAACGAATATTCCTAACACATGTGCCAGCATAGCCAATGTTCTTTCGTCCTGATTAGGCGCTAAATAAGTTTCATCTAATTGATTTTCCATAAAATAGTATTGAATTGAGTGAATAGCTCACTCAGCTATTAAGTAAGATACAAATTAATTAAGAAGTCACACTCACCCCGACCTGCATTTTATTTAATACTCTAAGGCAGTTTTCCATTCCTTTAACGTCTCTTATAATAAGGATAAAGATTTTACCAACCTGCTTGAAATTAGCTGTATTCATAGAAGTTTGCGTGAAAGACAATAGATTTTTAAAAGTCTGACTTTCAAAGTAAGGGGAGTCTGGCCTATTAATAAAATAACAACGCATGGTATGATCCTTCAAAGTTATTTTTTCAAAACCAAGACTAATAGCCGCTCTTCTACAACTCACCGTTACAAATAAGTCTTTAACGGAATCTGGCATAGGACCAAATCGGTCCGCCATTTCAACTTGCATACTAGTAAGTTCTTCTTCTGACTCTGACTGATCTAGTCTTGTATATAATGACAAGCGTTCTCCAATATTTTCTACATAACTATCTGGTATCATAATCTCCAAGTCGGTATCAATAGTACAGTCTTGAACAAAATCATCCTGCTTACTAATTTCTTCTTGGAATAAATCTTTAAAGTCAGAACGTTTTAATTCGCGAACTGCCTCTGCTAATATTTTTTGATACATTTCAAAACCAATTTCTGCCATAAAGCCACTCTGTTCTCCTCCTAATAAATTACCTGCACCTCTAATGTCCAAATCTCGCATGGCAATTTGGAATCCACTACCTAACTCACTAAACTGTTCTAAAGTTTGGAGTCTTTTACGAGAATCGTCTGGTAGAGAACTAATTGGCGGTGCTAATAAATAACAAAATGCCTTTTTATTACTACGCCCTACTCTGCCTCTTAGTTGATGTAAATCACTTAATCCAAAATGATGTGCATTATTCACTATAATCGTGTTCACGTTTGGAATATCAACTCCACTTTCTACAATATTCGTACAAACTAATACATCATATCGTCGCTCAATAAAGTCTAATATTTTTTCTTCTAACTGATGCCCTTCTAATTGTCCATGTGCATATCCAATACTTAAGTCTGGGCATAATTTTTGAATCACTGCACACATTTCAGACAAACCTTGTACCCTATTATGTATAAAAAACACTTGACCGCCTCTCTCTGTCTCAAAATAAATAGTCTCTCTAATTAAATCTTCATGGAATACCTGCACCTCTGTATGAATAGGTTGTCTATTGGCAGGTGCCGTATTTATAATACTTAAATCACGTGCTCCCATCAAACTAAAATGCAAGGTTCTTGGAATAGGTGTTGCAGTTAATGTCAAGCAATCCACATTGGTACGCAAGGTTTTCAATTTTTCTTTATGTGCAACCCCGAATTTTTGCTCTTCGTCAATAATCATTAAGCCTAGATCCTTAAAGTTTACGTCTTTCCCTAATACACCATGCGTGCCCACTAAAATATCAATCTTTCCTTCCTTCACCTTTGCAATCGTTTCTTTCTTTTCTGCAGAAGACTTGAACCTATTTAAATAGTCAATGGTTATAGGAAAGTCTTTTAAGCGTTCTTTAAAGGTTTTATAATGCTGATAAGCTAATATAGTGGTAGGCACCAATAATGCAACCTGCTTCCCATCTACTGCCGCTTTAAATGCTGCTCTTACTGCTACTTCTGTTTTGCCGAATCCAACATCACCACACACTAATCTATCCATTGGAGCAGACTGCTCCATGTCCCTTTTTACGTCCGCAATGGCCTTTGCTTGATCTATTGTATCCTCGTACATAAAGGAGGCTTCTAGCTCATGCATCATGTAATTGTCTGGTGTAAACGCAAAGCCATGTTGAGATTTTCTTTGCGCATATAACTTAATTAAATCAAAGGCAATAGTCTTAACTTTAATTTTTGTCTTCTCTTTTAACTTCACCCAAGCATCCGATCCTAGTTTATTCACCTTAGGAGGTGTTCCTTCCTTACCAGTATACTTTGAAATTTTATGCAGTGAATTTATATTAACATACAAAATATCACTGTCTTTATAAATAATTCTTACTGCTTCTTGAGTTACTCCATTCACTTCCATTTTTTGCAACCCACTATACACTCCTACTCCGTGATCAATATGTGTAACAAAATCACCAGGCGCCAAATCCCTCAAGGTTCTCAAGGTAATGGCTTTACTTTTAGTATAAGCTTGTTTTACTTTATACTTGTGGTATCGTTGAAATATTTGATGGTCTGTGTAACAAACTACTTTATGATCATGGTCAATAAACCCTTCATGAATATTTTTGACGATGGGAGTAAACTGAATCTCTGTTTTTAGATCCGTGAAAATAGCGTGCAATCGCTCTAATTGTTTTGCTTGCTCTGCAAATAAAAATATATGATATCCTTTTTTTTCTAATTCTTGTAAGTTGGCGATTAAATATTGGAACTGCCTATTAAAAGAAGGTTGAACCTGTGTATTAAATGTAACTTTTTGTTTTGTCAAATGTTGCTGAAAGCCCCACTCAATAATACTTCTGCTAGCTAACTGTAATTCCGTTGCCGCTGCAGAAACAAAATCCTCCAAATGACTTGTTTTTTGATGTGGATCATTTTCCTCCACAGCAGGCTTCCCTTTATGATGGCCCAAATAGTCGGTTAGCGCTTCATATTGATCCATCCCCTTCTGCTTAATAACATCCCAATCCTTAAGCCAGATAATAGTATCATCTGAAACGAATTCAAGTAATGGTATTTTTTGAGTATCCTCAAACTGAGTTGTTACATTTGGAATGATATTAACTTGTAATAATTTTCTTTCACTTAATTGTGAAGCAGGATCAAACAAACGAATACTATCCACCTCTTCCCCAAATAATTCAATGCGGTAAGGTTTCTCATTTCCAAAAGAATAAATATCAAAAATTCCACCTCTTACAGCAAACTGGCCAGGTTCATATACAAAATCGGTTCTTTCAAATCCATAATCTACTAGCTGTTGCATTAGTCCATTCAAATCCAAATTGTCATTGGTTTTGATTTGAATAATATTTTGCTGAAGTGTTTTAGGTAAAATTACTTTTTCAAAAATTGCTTCCGGATAAGTGACAATGATTTTTTTATTACCTCCCATTGAAATTTTAGTCAACGCTTCTGTTCTAAGCATTACATGCGAAGGATTTAGTAAACTAAAATTATGAGGGGTCTTAAAAGAAGAAGGGAAATAAAATAAATCTAAAGCTGCTGTAATACTCTCTACAGAATTGAAAAAATAAGCTGCTTCTTCTGCATCATTTAAGACAATGACATGATTTATATGCCCCGTTTTTGGATGCTTGAAAATTGTTTCCAAAACAAATGCAGCCGATGATCCAAATAAATTTTGTAAATAGTACTGAACCGGTTTTTGTTGTTCAGTAGACATAACTATCCCATCTACCAAACTATTTAGTAGGGGGGAATTTTGGAACCGCTCAAACAAATTTTGCTCATTCATAACTCGCAGCCGCAAAGATACGCTCAAATCAATAAATAGCTTTTCTATTTACCGTAATATCTAATTGTAAAAATTGACCTTTAACTATGTCCACTGACGCAATTTCATTGTATTGATTGAAAAATGGGATAAAATATCCTCCGTCATACGCTACTAGAATTGAATACTTACCTGGATCTAGGAAAATTTGATACTTCCCAACTGAATCAGACCATTGGCTTTTAATAGGTGTCGCATTTACCTGCTTACACCACTGATCGCTCATTTCAACTAGCTGACTTTCAGTTAATTGATTAAATATATACACCTGGGTTTTTAATGGTTTGCCGCTATTTTTCGTTTTATTTTGTAAAGGCATTTGATTCCCAGATAACACTATCAACTTTCCTTGAATGCCAGAGGAATCTTGCATTGGATGATTCGTATTTATTCTCGAATTCCAGCTTGACTGACAGGCCAATAACAATAGAATACAGGTACCAATAAAAAGGGGATAATAAACTCTATTCATCTGTAAACATATTTATATAAAGTTACATGAATAGTAATTATGTTTTTAGCTATTACTATACCTTTACGATGTATTTATCAAGCACCTTCCATGAAAAAAACTGTTTTATTATTACTGATACATCTAATTACTTATCATGTTGTTTTTGCGCAATTAGAAACTCGGAGAGACTTGTTGATGGTTGCGGCAAAAAATATGGACATTGCAGAAAGGTCCAGCTACGCAGCAGCTATTATTAAAGCAAAACAAAATGGATGGGCGCTCTCTTACAAATCTAGAAATAAATCCACTGCCACATTGATGGGTATTGATAACTTTGGACAACCAAGATATTATATTAGTTACACAGATCCACTTCAAACAATTACTGTTAATACTAATAAACTTTGGCCTAGTGGAAGCACTGGTTTTAATTTAAGTGGATCCTCTGACAGCATCACTAATAAATTAGGAATGTGGGATGAAGGAGCCGCCAGAAATACACATAAAGAAATAACAGGAAGAATTACACAAAAAGATAATGTCACCAACATCATTGACCATAGCACTCATGTAATGGGAATCTTATTAGCAAAAGGAGTTAACCCTTTGGCTAAAGGAATGGCTTATAACTTAAAAGGTATTCTAGGATACGACTGGAATAATGATGCATCAGAAATGGCTACCGCAGCAGCTGAAGGCTTATTAATCTCGAACCATTCCTATGGAACCGTTGCTGGGTGGGATTATAATGATGATTCAAGTAGATGGGAATTCAATGGTAGATGGAATGAAAAAGAAGATTACCGATTTGGTTTATATGATAATCAAGCGCAGCAATATGATTCCATCGCTTACAATGCACCTAATTATTTAATTGTAAAATCTGCAGGTAATGGAAGATCAAGTATAGGGCCAAGTAAAGATGCTTCAGGTAAATGGTATAATAATGACTCTACTTATTGGAGACGTGACCAAAATGGAAAATGGTTTAACGCTGGAGTTCGACCCGACAGCTTAAGTAGTAATAATAGTTATGAAACATTGGCAGCAGACGTGAATGCAAAAAATCTATTAACTATTGGAGCCGTTTATGGTATTGCAGCAGGCTATTCAAAAAAAGAAGATGTGCTAATGACTAATTTTAGTTGCTGGGGGCCAACAGACGACGGAAGAATAAAACCTGACTTAGTTAGCGATGGGGTTTCCGTCTATTCTACCCTCGGAATAAACGATTCTAGTTATGGATATCTTAGTGGCACTTCCATGGCAGCTCCAGGTGCCTCGGCATCATTATTATTACTACAAGAACTGAGTCAAAAATTAAGTCTAAAGCCACTAAGATCGGCAACAATAAAAGCGGCAGCAATTCATACAGCTAATGAAGCTGGAACCTTTGCTGGACCTGATTATAAATATGGATGGGGCCTATTAAATACAAGCGAAGCAGCGTCGGTATTAAATAATGCAATCAGTTCAGGAAATGCCATAACAAGTAGTGACTTAGTTTATGAAAATGTTTTACAAAACACAGAAACTAAAACTTATACAATAGTTGCTTCAGGTAAAAAACCAGTTAAAGCAACGTTAGTTTGGACAGACGTTAAAGGGTCGGTTAGTACCAAACTAAACGACGCAACACCAAAATTAATAAATGATTTAGACTTAAAGATTACGTCTAACGGAATTGTTACGGAAGCATGGACATTGAATCCTAAACTACCTGACGCAGCCGCCATAAGAGGAAATAATAAAATTGACAATGTTGAAAAAGTGGAAATAGACACTGCAATTGTAGGCAACAGTTATTCCATAACAGTAAATCATAAAAATACTTTAGACAGATCTCAACAAGCTTATTCACTAATTATAAGTGGTGGTGGTGGAACAGCCTATTGCAGCTCCACTGCTAGCTCCGCTGGTGGAAGCAAATTAGATAGTGTGAGTTTAAATAACATACAATTTGTAAATAGTACAACTAGTCAATATATAGACAATACGAACAAAATAATAAATGCTGAACCAGCTGGCATAATGTCCTTCTTCATTAAAACAGGAAGTGTTGATGCTACTAATAATACTAGATTTATAAAAGTATTTATTGACTATAATAATAATGGTGCTTTTGAAACTACAGAAGAAGTAGCAGTTAGTAGTGCTTTAACTAATGGGATATATTCAGGAACTATCGACCTTCCTAGTACACTCACCATTGGGACGTTCACAAGACTTAGGATTGTTGAAATAGAAACCAATACAGCATCCTCTGTGCTAGCATGTGGCACTTATACCTATGGAGAAACTCAGGATTATACTTTAAAAGTGAACACTGCTTCCAATGACTTACAATTAAGTGATATAGTGAGCCCTACTGGAGGCATATGTAAAAAAGACATTCAATATGTGACTGTTAAAATTATAAATAACGGGGGTACAAAACAAAGTAATTTTCCAATTAACCTACAAATTAAAAAAGGCAACATAACCATTGCAAATATTAATGAAACGTTCACAGGAAATTTAAATGGGCTAGAAAGCATGAACTATACTTTTCAGCAACCCATAGCAATTGAATCTAATACAATTTACAGTTTTACAGCTGCTGTAACGCTTGTAAATGACCAACAAAAAAACAACAATTCATTAACTACAAGTATAGTAAGTGCAGCAAGTATTAATGCACCTAATGCCACTGCATCAAATTGTAATTCAACTTTACAATTAAATATTGCGAATCCAATTACAGGTAATACTTATTTATGGTACGACAGCAGCTCTACAAAAAATCCAATCGCTGTTGGAACGGCAGCAAGTATTAATACTACCGCAACTAAACTTACTGTAGGACAAGGTTATAATAACTTTGTTGGCCCTGCCACTAATACTAGTTTAGGTGACGCAGGCGGATACAATAGCTTTAGTGGTAATTATGTGAAAGTAAATGCAACAGCTCCCATAACCATTGAAACAGCTAAATTATATACAGGGTATCCTGGAAAAATAGATTTCATATTAGGTACTTTTATTGCGGATAATACAGACGGCACTTATTCATATTATCCAATTCAAACTGTCACATTAAATGTAGGCGCAAGTAGTCCTAGCCCAGCAGCAGCTACTTCATCGGCTGGTACACCATTTGTGGTTGGAGATACTGGTAAGACTTATTATTTGAATTTAAAAATACCGCAAGCAGGGAATTACATACTCATTGCAAAATGTACTGACGCTACCTTATTTAGAAATAATGGACTAGGAACAACCACTTATCCAACAGGGCCTACGAAATTATTTAGCTATACAGGAAATAGTGTACCTACCGCAAGCGGCAATTTCCAAAATTTTTATTACTTTTTTTACAACACTCAAATTAGTACCAATGACTGTCTAAGTCCACTTACTGCTGTAACTATTACTAATGTTGGAAAGCCTATCATTACTCAAAACTCAGATACCACCTTAACTGCAACTGCTGCATCTAACTATCAATGGTATATGAATGATTCGTTAATAAATGGCGCCACTAATCAAACCATAAAAGCTACTAAAAATGCACTTTACAAGGTAACTACAAATACTGGAGGCTGCCAAAATACATCGGACCCTAAACTGATACTTATAACAGACGTAAATGAGGCTTCCGTAAAAGAGATTGCCTTAAAAATAACTTCTACCGATAATATTGAAAACCTAATTACTGGCAATTCCTTTTTTGTTCAATTCAGTAATATCCAAACTCAGAACATTTCACTAGATTTGTTAAACGCTATGGGAGAAAGTGTTTTTCATAAGGAAAACTTAGTCAACCAAAGATCACCGCAGAGAATAAGTATAAACAATTTGAATGCAGGCGTCTATTTCGTAAAAATTTATGCTAATAAAAAAGTTTATATTCAAAGAGTTTTTATTTCTAACAATTAAATAGCAAACTATGGCACTAGAATGGGTAGAAGGGATTGTAACCAAAATTGAAAACGAAACCCCAAACACTAAAAGATTTTATTTCGAAATCCCTAGCTTGGAAAAATTCGATTTCATTCCTGGTCAATTTGTAACGTTAGACTTGCCAATACATGAACAAAGAAATAAACGTTGGAGAAGCTATTCCATTTCGTCTTCCCCCAATGGCACAAACACCTTCGAATTAGTTATTGTACACATGGAAGGCGGTCTTGGAACAACTTATATGTTCAATGAATTTTCAGTTGGTTCTAAAGTAATGCTAAGAGGTCCACAGGGAGTATTTGTATTGCCTAAAAGTTTTGAAAATGATATTTACTTTATCTGCACTGGAACTGGAATCGCCCCGTTTCGTTCTATGATTCATTATATACATAACAATAAAATTGTGCATAACAATATTCATCTGATATTTGGATGTAGAAAATTGGAAGATGGCTTATATATCAATGAATTAAAAGAGTTAGAGGCCAAGGAACCTGGATTCCATTTCCATCCTTGCTATTCTAGAGAGACTGAAGTTCCTGCGGGATCTCATAAAGGATACGTTCATCCTGTTTACGAAGAACTCTTAAAAGAAGGAAAAGATACCGCACATATTTATTTATGCGGTTGGAAGGCAATGATAGACGATGCAAGAAAAAAATTAACCGATTTAGGATTGGACAAAAAACAAGTTCATTTCGAGTCATTTGGTTAATTCAAACTCTCGAAAATGAAAAATCATTTAATCTCTTTTTAAAGCCTCGGAATTTCCGTGGCTTTTTTTACCGCCATTCTTTTTTGCTAAAGAGCTTTATAAAACAAACTATCGCTCTCTGTTCGCCCTGCCGCTAAAAACGACTGCGTTATTAAATTAGAAGAAGCGAGGGCTTGGCGTATTCCAATCCTGAACTTCGAGCCATAGCGTGAAGAAATTTGTAAAGTCGAACGTTAAAAAAAAGTGGCATGTTTGAGCACGCAGTGCGAATTGCAACTTTTTTAGTTCAACTTTATGAATTTTAGCGTTAAATGGCGAGCCGAGAAGGAGTGGAATATACCAAACCTCGCATTTGATATTCTAAAAATGAATTAGAAGCCGAGAGGGCGCGTCTGATGAAAGCAAGGGCGAAAAAAAATCCCGAAAGCTTTGAAGGCCATCGGGATTTTAAAAATATAAAATGGATACTAGCTAATATGCTCTAACACCATTGATTTTACTTTATTCATTGGTATACGTTCTTGCAACATGCTATCTCTGTAACGAACGGTTACCGTTCCATCTTCTTTAGTTTGATGGTCAATAGTTACGCAGAATGGCGTTCCAATGGCATCCTGACGACGGTATCTTTTACCAATAGCGTCTTTCTCCTCGTAGAAGCAATGGAATGATTTTTTACACTCTTCCATTAATTCCTTAGCCAATTCCGGAAGCCCGTCTTTTTTAGTTAAGGGAAGAATAGCTAATTTATTAGGTGCAATTCTTGCGGGCAAGTGCAATACAACTCTAGAATCAGTAGTGCCGTCTTCTTTGTTGATTGTTTCTTCTTCGTATGAATTTGATAAAATTAATAAGAACATTCTATCCAAGCCTATTGAAGTTTCAATAACATAAGGAACATAATGTTGATTGATTTCTGTATCGAAATATTGTAATTTCTTTTTACTAAATTCTTGATGACGTGTTAGATCAAAATCAGTTCTTGAATGAATGCCTTCCACTTCCTTGAATCCAAATGGGAATTCAAATTCGATATCCACTGCTGCATCTGCATAGTGCGCTAATTTAACATGGTCATGGAATCGGTATTTGTCAGCGGCAATACCCAAACTTAAATGCCATTTCATTCTTTCTGCCTTCCAATGTTCATACCATTCTTTTTGTGTTCCTGGCTTAATAAAGAATTGCATTTCCATTTGTTCAAACTCACGCATTCTAAAAATAAACTGACGTGCCACAATCTCATTTCTAAACGCTTTCCCAGTTTGTGCAATTCCAAAAGGAATTTTCATCCTTGCTGTTTTTTGCACATTCAAAAAGTTTACAAAAATACCTTGTGCAGTTTCTGGTCTTAAATAAATAGTATTTGCATCTTCCGCAACCGAACCTAACTCCGTTGAGAACATTAAATTGAATTGACGAATGTCTGTCCAATTTTCTGTACCACTTACACTGCAATGTATTTTATTGTCTTCTATTAATTTTTTCAATCCGTCAAAATCATCTTTTGCCAATAATGCATCCATATCAGCTAATAATTTATCGGCTGCCGCTTGGTCCCCTTTCTCGATTAATTTATCCGCGTGGCCTTCGATCAAATGGTCTACTCTATATCTTTTCTTACTATCCTTATTGTCAATCAATGGATCACTGAACCCGTCCACATGCCCACTTGCTTTCCAAGTAGTTGGATGCATAAAAATTGCTGCATCTATACCCACAATATTTTCGTTCATCTGTGTCATACAAGCCCACCAATAATCGCGAATGTTTTTCTTTAATTGAGAACCATAAGGGCCGTAATCATATACTGCACTTAATCCATCATAGATCTCACTACTTGGGAATACAAAACCGTATTCTTTAGCATGCGAAATAATTGCCTGAAATGTGTTGTCTGAAGGTGTCTTACTCATAGTTTGCAAAGATAAGGGGGAGAAGAGATTATCGGTGTAGTTTTTCGTTGTTTTGATGTCTTGTGGCGTCTCTTATGGTTTTCTTTTGGATATTTTTCTCTAAGGCCGTGGCCAAATCAATACCGGTCTGATTTGCTAGACAAATTAATACAAATAAAATGTCAGCCATTTCGTCGGCCATTAAAAGCTCATCTTCCTTGTTTTTAAAAGACTGATCCCCATACTTTCGGACCATTATCCTAGAAAGCTCTCCTACTTCTTCCATTAAAATTCCTAAATTAGTGAGCTCACTAAAATATTTAACTCCAATGGTTTTGATCCATTGGTCTACTTGTTCTTGAGCCTGTTGGATAGTTATAGCATTTGACATATTTCAATTTATTAAATAGTATTAAAATTTATTCCTTGATTTTAGTGTCTATCGAAATAGTCACTGGGCCGTCATTAATTAAAGAGACTTTCATATCTGCCCCAAATTGTCCAGTTTGGATAGGTTTACCCAAATCCTTAGCCAATTGCAGTATCATTGCTTCATAAAGAGGCATTGAAATATCCGGTTTTGCAGCATTAATATAAGAAGGTCTATTCCCCTTTTTAGTACTTGCATGCAATGTGAACTGACTCACTAATAAAATTGAACCGTTTATATCCTTAATACTTAAGTTCATTACCCCGTTTTCGTCGTCAAAAAGACGTAAGCCAACAATCTTATTGGAAAGCCATTCTAGGTCCTCCTTTGTGTCAGAATTTTCTATACCTACTAATATCATATATCCTTGACCAATAGTGCCTATAGCATGCCCTTCCACCTTAACGCTTGCTTCCCTTACCCTTTGAATTATAACTCTCATAATAGGTTCAATTTCAAGGTGAAGATAAACAAAACTATTTTCACTAATTTAGCTGTAATTTCAGCCCCTTGAGTAGTATTAAAAAATTAGCAAGTCAAACAGCATGGTATGGACTTAGTTCGATAGCCGCAAGGTTTATCAGCTATTTATTAACCCCATATTTAACCTATAAGCTTACAGAAGTAGCCTATGGAGAGAACGCCCTTGTGTACTCTTTTATCCCATTTTTGAATGTTATTGTGACGCATGGCATGGAAACTGCCTATTTCCGTTTTGGATCAAAAGAAAACGAGGATAAAATATATCATACCAGTAGTTTTTCCATGATGATTGTGACTGCATTTGTTATTTTGGGCTTGATTTTCTGGACTGGCCCTATTTCGACATTGTTGCAAATTAATTTACATCCAGAATATATTGGCTTAGTAGCTTGGGTAGTGGGGCTGGATGCACTTACTACGATACCCTTCTCAAGATTAAGGTTAGAAGGACGTCCAAAGAAGTTTGCTTTTATTAAAGTTGGAGGCATTCTTTTAAACATCCTTGCTACCTATACACTTATTAGTGCTCTCCCTCAATATGCTCAGTTACATCCCAACAGTTTTATTGCTAGTCTATACAAACCAGGCTGGGAAGTAGGATATATTTTATTAGCCAATATTATTCAAAACGCTTTTGTACTGTTATTACTTCAGAAAGAGATACGCGCCTTGCGTTTTTCATTTGACCTTAAACTGTGGCGTGAAATGATGTTGTATTCTTTGCCGTTAATTTTAGTTGGATTTGGTGGGATGATTAATGAAACTATGGATCGTATTATGATTGGTTGGTGGGGCCCAGGAGGCAGTCCAGATGCCAATAAAGCGTTAGTAGGCATATACAGTGCTTGCTATAAACTAGCTATACTAATTACCATTTCTATACAAGCTTTCAGAATGGGTGCAGAACCTTTTTTCTTTAAACAAGCACAATCTGATAACGCTCAAAAAACATATGCAAGGGTCATGAAATTTTTTGTAATTACCTTATGCCTTATGTTTTTAGGAGTGGTTTTATATTTGGATATTTGGAAAGGATTTATTAGAAACCCCGCCATGTATGTGGGTTTAAGTGTAGTCCCAATTCTTTTAATTGCGAATATGTTTTTAGGCGTTTATTATAATTTAAGTATTTGGTACAAATTAAGTAATAAAACTATGGCGGGTGCCTGGATTACCATATTAGGCGCAGCTATTACTATTACTATTAACTATTTCGCAATTCCTTATTTCGGTTATATGGCAAGTGCCTGGGCAACTTTCTTTTGTTATGGGACTATGATGGTTGTTAGTTATAAATGGGGGCAGAAAGTGTATCCAGTTCCTTATGCTACTAAAAAACTAATCGCTTACTTTGTAATCGCATTATTAATTTATGGAATTAATACACTCTTACATTTAGTTTCAACCAATGCTCCTTTCAATTATTTATTCGCAACGGTATTACTAGTATTATTTATTGTATTTATAGCCAAAATTGAAAAGAAGGAATTACAATCTATTTTAAGTAAAAATATATAATGGCAGAAGATCTAAACATATTTAAGGGGGACAAGCAGTTACAATATGAATCCTTAATTCCTCAAATTAAAGCACTCATTGAAGGTGAGAAAAACCAAGTTGCAAATTTAGCAAATATTGCTGCCGCCTTAAAGGAGCAGTTTAATTGGTGGTGGGTGGGGTTTTATTGGATAATTGACGAGGAGTTGGTACTTGGGCCGTTTCAAGGACCAGTAGCATGTACTCGTATTAAAAAAGGCCGTGGCGTATGTGGAGCGAGTTGGGAAAAAGAAATAACTATTCTGGTAGAAGACGTAGAAAAATTCCCTGGCCATATTGCATGTAGTAGTGCCTCCAAGTCGGAAATCGTGATTCCCGTTTTTCAAAATGGCAAAATAGCAGGTGTATTAGATGTAGATAGTGAGCTTTTAGCTCATTTTGATGAAATCGACCAAGCATATCTTGAAAAAATTGTAGGATTGATTCAAAACGATTAAGTTTGCAACCCCTAAGCGGATGTGGCGAAATTGGCAGACGCACTAGACTTAGGATCTAGCGCCGTGAGGCGTGTGGGTTCGACCCCCTCCATCCGCACAGAATTTGTACAAAAGGCCTTTATAAAGGCCTTTTGTCGTTTCTAGCTACCTCTTTTTCTGTTCAAATGGGGCATTATTAGCTTTAAAAACTTACCTTTGCTGCCCTTAAACATTACTAATTTATAGATTATGGCAAGTATAAAAAGAGATAACATTGGACTGTTAAACGACAAGTTAACAATCACTATAGCTAAAGAAGATTATATAAAAGGCTATGAGACCAACTTAAAAAAGTATGCTAAAACTGCAAACATTCCTGGTTTTAGAAAAGGAATGGTCCCTGCAGGTTTGATCAAAAAAATGCACGGACAATCTGTTTTTCAAGATGAGATTTTGAAAACAGTAGAAAATGAAATGAACCAATATATTTCAAAAGAGAAAATAGAAATTTTTGCGCAACCACTACCTATGGCAACTAATATGGCCAATATGGATGTAAACACGCCTGGCGATTATGAGTTTGCTTTTGAAGTGGGTTTAAAACCAGCATTTAAATTAAATACAAAAGAGATTAAAGTAACTAAATATAAAATTGAAGTTACTCCAGAAATGATACAAAGCGAATTGGAAAGATTGCAAATTCGCAATGGCAACATGACAGAGCCCGAAGCAGCTGAAAGTGAAGAGAATGTTTTAAATGTAACATTTATTGAGTCTGACAAAGACGGTAATGAAGTAGAAGCTGGTATCAGAAAAGACAATTCTTTATTGATTAAATATTTTAATGAGCAATCAAGAAAACAATTTATTGGTAAAAAGAT
Organism: Comamonas sp. lk; assembly: GCA_943327245.2. Classification (GTDB taxonomy): domain Bacteria; phylum Bacteroidota; class Bacteroidia; order Chitinophagales; family Chitinophagaceae; genus Sediminibacterium. Next base: position 32,520 of record CALPWK020000004.1, read on the forward strand.
AGAAGATACTATTGTTATAAATTTGAAGCAATCCTTTGATGACAAAGAACTAGACATCATTTTAAATGATTTAGGATTAACTCAAGATGATGCTGATAAATTCTTTAAATTATTAATCACTAAAGTTGGCTTAGTTGAAAAAGCACCATTAGATGAAACTTTGTTTACTGTTACCTACCCTAATCAAGCAATTAAAACGGAAGCTGAATTTAGAGAAGCTATCAAGAATGATATTGAGGGTTATTATGAGCAACAAGCAAGAAACCAAATTCACGATCAAATTTACCATTCATTAATTGAAAATACTAAAATGGAATTTCCAACTGCTTTCTTAAAGCGTTGGTTACAAAGTGGTGGTGAAAAACCAAGAACTATAGAGGAAGCAGAAAAAGAATATCCAGTATTTGAAGATCAATTAAAGTGGACTTTAATAAGCACTCAATTAATTGCTGATAATAAAATTGAAGTAGTAGCAGAAGACTTAAAGAACTTTGCGAAGCAACAATTAATGAGCTATATGGGTGGTCAATTAGGTGCTTTAGGAGATAATGACCAATGGTTAGAAGACTATGCTGCAAGAATGATGCAAGACAGGAAATTTGTAGAAGATAGTTACCATAGAATTAGCACTGACAAGTTATTTACTTCTATAGAAGGGGATGTTACTGCAAAAGACGAGTCAATCTCTGCAGAGAAATTTGCTGACAAATTACAACAGCACAATCACTAGACTAAATAGAAAGCAAGACTTTCTACCAAAAACTTAATATTTCAAGCCCTAGACCAAAAATCTGGGGCTTTTTTTGTTTACCTGCCATTTTTCTGTCATTAGCTACAAGTTTGGCACCCTTTTTGCACTTGCTTAAAGGAATAGGTTTTACCTTTACTTCATCTGAAAAAAGAAATTATGAACATAGGCAAAGAATTTGAGAAATACGCTGTTAAGCATCAAGGTATCAGTAGTAATACCCTTCATCAATATAGAAATAGTGTGACTAATTTGACACCTTATATTATTGAGGAAAGACCCATGAATGTTGCAAGTATGGATGTATTTAGTCGTTTAATGATGGACCGTATCATTTTCCTTGGAGAAGGGATTAATGATTATGTTGCCAATATTGTAACTGCTCAGTTATTATTCTTGGAAAGTACAGATCGTACTAAGGATATTCAAATGTATATAAATAGCCCAGGTGGAAGCGTTTACGCTGGCTTAGGTATTTATGATACGATGCAATTTATTAGTCCGGACGTGGCTACTATTTGTACTGGAATGGCGGCAAGTATGGGAGCTGTATTATTGTGTGCAGGTGTGGAAGGAAAAAGAACAGCTTTAAAACATAGTCGTATCATGTTACACCAACCTAGTGGTGGAATTGGGGGTCAAGCAACAGACATTGAAATTACGGCAAGAGAGATAAAAAAATTGAAGCATGAATTATATGAAATCATTGCTAATCATTCTCATCAGGATTTAGAAACAGTAACTAAAGATTGCGATAGAGATTTCTGGATGACTTCAACTGAAGGTAAAGCCTATGGCTTGGTAGATGAGGTTTTATTAACCAATCCTCGTAAACTAAAGAAATAGAATTTTAAAAAAAATTAATAAGATTGTATGATAATCACGAATCAATATTTAATGTCGGAAGACGAAGAGCCTCAAGAAACTAAAAAAGAAGAAGCAACTGCACCTAGTTTTTTGAACAAAAAAATGGAACAAATCTTTTTTGAAAAAAGATCTATATACTTATGGGGCCAAGTAGATGATAAGTCTGCTAAGGACATTGTTACAAAACTATTGTTATTAGACGCGGATAAGCCAGGTGCTGAAATCAATTTTTACATTAATAGCCCAGGTGGTGTAGTAACAAGTGGTATGGTCATGTTTGACACCATGAACTTAATTAAAAGTCCAGTCCATACTATCTGTATGGGATTGGCTGCAAGTATGGGATCTATATTACTAAGTATGGGTGAAAAAGGGAAACGTACTATTTTCCCTCATGGCGAAGTTATGATACACCAGCCTAGTTTAGGAGGATACTACCAAGCAACAAGTGCTGACATTGAAATTCAAGCAGAACAAATTAGAAAGACAAAAGAATTAGGCGCTAAAATTTTAGCTAAGAACTGTGGTAAGACCATGGAGCAAATCATGAGCGACTTTGATAGAGATTATTGGATGAATGCCGAAGAAGCAGTTGCTTACGGTATTGTTGATAAAATCGCAAAGTCACTTTAATAAAAACTAAAGATGAAAATGAGTAAGTCAGAAGCAATACAATGTTCTTTTTGTGGCCGCAGCAGAGATGAAGTTAAAATTCTAATTGCGGGTCAGGAAGGTCATATATGCGAACATTGCATAGAACATGCTCACGAAATTATTGAAAAAGAATTTCACCAGAAAAAAGTTGAAGGCAAATCGGGTACCTTAAAAGTGCAAAAACCGGTAGCTATCAAAGCTTTTTTGGATCAATATATAATTGGACAAGACGAAGCAAAAAAGATTCTATGTGTAGCTGTTTATAATCACTTTAAACGTATCAATCTGCCTAGCACTAATAAGAACGAAGTAGAAATTGAAAAGAGTAATGTGATTATGATTGGAGAAACGGGCACTGGTAAAACTTTATTGGCAAAAACTATTGCCAAATTATTAAACGTACCATTTGCTATTGTAGACGCTACAGTATTTACAGAAGCCGGCTATGTAGGTGAGGATGTAGAGAGCATGTTGACACGATTATTACAAAACTGTGACTACGATGTTGACGCAGCACAAAGAGGCATTGTATACATTGATGAAATTGATAAGATTGCACGTAAAAGCGACAACGCTTCTATTACAAGAGACGTTAGTGGAGAAGGCGTTCAACAAGGCTTGTTAAAAATGCTAGAAGGAACAGAAGTACTAGTGCCCCCTCAAGGAGGTAGGAAGCATCCTGACCAGAAAATGATTAAAGTAGATACTAAAAATATCCTATTTATATGTGGAGGCGCATTTGACGGCATTGACAAGATCATTGCACGCAGAATTAACACAAATGCTATTGGCTTTAGTGTTAATAAAGACGAGCAAGAATTACAACGTAAGAATTTATTACGTTTTGTAAATGCACAGGACATTAAATCTTTTGGCTTGATTCCTGAGATGTTAGGTAGATTACCTATTGTGACCCATTTAGAACCTTTAGATGCAGAAACCTTAAGAAGTATTTTAACAGAGCCTAAAAATGCTTTGATGAAACAATACACAGAGTTATTTGCACTTGAAAATATCAAGCTTACAATCCAGCCTGAGGTATATGATTTTATAACCACCAAAGCGATGGAATATAAATTAGGCGCAAGAGGATTAAGAAGTATTTGTGAAAGTTTATTCACACAAGCAATGTTTGAATTGCCAGGAACTGACGCAACTGAATTTACAGTGAGCTTGGACTATGCAAAAAACATGTTTGATAAAAGTAAAATAGCCGCACTTAAAGTTGCTTAAACAAAGAGTGAAAAAATAAATAATTAAAAATAAAAATCATGCAAGAATTAATTGACCGTTTAGTGAAAGAAGCTGGTGTTACTCCAGAGCAAGCAAAACAATCTATCGAAACTATTGCTGCTTTCGTAAAAGAAAAGTTCCCAATGCTAGGTGGCGCTGTAAATCAGATCTTCAAAAACAAATAGTTGTATAAAACGAAAATCCCGCGTTAGCGGGATTTTCAAGCAAGCAATCGGGAAACAGGAAATTAATCCTATACCAATGATAATATTTTTTTTGATAAAAACAAGCTTTTAGGTTAACAATATATTAACTTTCTAATACCTCTCTCCTAGTAATCTCATTATCAGTCGTTTATAATCAACTTTTGCCTTAAAATCTGCGCCTGTTCTGCACTTAAGTCAAATTCTAATACCAAGGTTCTCCAACCAATTGCTCCTCCATTCGCTTTTCTTAAGCGTAAAATTTTCCATATTTCTCTATCCTGAAAAAGGCCCAAGCTTTTCCATTCATCAAAGTTCATGCTATGGCTATTTAATAATAAGGATTTTTTAAACGCTGCATTAGCCTGTTGATTGGATATCACTAAATGTGGTTTAAGCAATTGATAAATACTATCATTGATTCCGTATACTTTTTGCAATTGACTTTTATAACTAAAAGCGCCAATAAATATTTTATACTTTAAAATTCTATGGATTAATAAGGTATCTAATTTTGTAAGCTTTTCCCAATCATCAAAAGTTGTATTATTTAAATCTAGCTTCCAAATAGTATTAACGCTTTTATATTTTACTGAGTATTCAATTTTCGAATTACCGTAACGCATTAGATTTACATTATGCATTAATGGTATGTGCACAAATGGAAATAAAATTTTGGCTGTTTCTTTAGGTAATCCATATAATTTATAGATATCGTCGGATTGTTTAAACCGACCTCCTTTATTCCTATAATTATTCAAGATGCTAAATTGTTTTGGACTTAGTCCTAATTGAGCCGCAGTAATACTGTCGATAGTATTGGGATCGAAATTAAATAAATGCCGAGTTGCTATATTTAAAATTTGATTTTCCTTTGAAGTTTTAAGTTTACCAGGGAAAATAATATGTAGCATCACACTCACTACTAAAACGATACCTAAAACAAGTATTCCTTTTTGTTCTTTTTCAGAAAAGATAAAATAAGATTTCCAACGTTGCATGATATGTAATTTGCAACTAGGTACTAAAAAATCAATTTGAGATTTAACGTATTTATACCTGTTAAAACCAAATATGTATTTGATAATAAATACCCATACATCTAGATAGAAAAAGTCATGCCGTCATAGGCTAACTTAACTCCAGTTGGCATCTCCGCTTCCACTTCATCATGTAGGCCTATTTGATGGCTAAAATGAGTAAAATAGGTCTCAGGAACGCCTAATAATTCCACCATGGCTAATGCCTGCTCCACGGTAAAATGAGTTGGATGTGGCTCTCTTCGCAATGCATTTAAAATTAATACTTTGGACCCCTTAATTTTTTCTTGTTCAGCAGGTGCTATATAATTTGCATCAGTAATATAAGTAAAGTCCCCTATTCTAAATCCTAATACAGGAAGTTCTCTATGCATTACCTGAATGGGAATAAAGGGAATATCGCCAATTAAAAATGGAGCTGTGTTAATGGTATGCAACTCCATCTCCGGTAAGCCTGCATCCTTAGCCGGCTCAAATGCATAATAGAAATCTCTTTTAATGGCCACCTGAGTTATTTCATTTGCATAAATAGACATTGGCTTATTGGAGAAAAAATTAAATGGCCTAATATCATCTAAACCTGCATAGTGATCCCTATGAGGATGCGTAAATACCACAGCATCTAAAACAGTAGTGTTTGTCCTTAGCATTTGATACCTAAAATCAGGAGTGGTGTCAATGACTACAGTGGTCGTTGCTGATGTAATTTTTATACTTGTTCTTAATCGATTGTCTTTGGGATTGGTTGATACACAAACAGGACAATCGCATCCAATCAGCGGAACGCCCGTACTGGTGCCAGACCCTAAAATAGTAATATCAAACAAGGTAAATGGTTTATGCAGATGCTTCTGTCAAGGCTAATTTTTGTACTTCCTCAAATAACTTTTGAGAAGACTGTGTTAGCTTGTCAAATTGAATATCTAATTGTGGTATTAATTCCAGTAAAGTGTTTATTCTGGCTTCGATATTTAAAAACTTATTTAATACAACTATTCTTTTTGCCTCTAATAAACACCAACCGCTCTGAAAATTACCTCGCTCGTATCGAACTACAAATTCAGATTCACCTAAAATGTCTTCAAGTTTGTCCAAAGTGGTTTGATTCAATTTCATATTATGGATTGATTTATAGGGTAGTAGATTATGCTACAAAGATAGTTTTTTGTCAAAAGGGAGCTTGAAATAAACGCTATGAGTTATTCACATTTCGTACCTTTGTAAACACGATACAATTATGGCATTTAATCATAGAAAAATTATAAACGACCCTGTTCATGGATTCATTACAATTAATGATCCATTAGTATATTCCCTAATAGGTCACCCTTTTTATCAAAGATTACGTCGCATTCAACAAATGGCGATGGCTCAATTAGTCTATCCTGGTGCGGTTCACACAAGATTACACCACTGTTTAGGTGCTTACCATTTAATGTGTATTGCTATTGCTGAATTAAAAGATAAAGGGATAGAAATTACTTCCGAAGAAGCACAAGCTGCCAAAGTAGCTATCCTTTTACACGATATTGGACATGGACCTTATTCACATGCCTTAGAAAAGGTTCTATTAAAAGGAGTTCACCACGAAGAGATGTCTCTGTTAATAATGCAGCATTTAAATAACAGTTCAGACCCCGTTTTTAATGGAAAATTAAGTCTCGCAATTGAAATTTTCACTAACCAATATCCAAAGAAGTTTTTACACCAACTTATAAGTGGCCAATTAGACGTTGACAGGCTTGATTATCTTAGTAGGGATAGTTTTTTTACAGGAGTGAGCGAAGGTGTTGTAGGATATGAGCGAATTTTGAAAATGCTTACTGTTCATGAAAACGAATTAGTGGTAGAAGAAAAAGGAATCAATAGTGTAGAAAAGTTTTTAATGTCAAGACGATTAATGTATTGGCAGGTATACCGTCATAAAACAGTTGTAGCTAGCGAAAACATGTTAGTTAAAATCATAGAGCGTGCGCAATTTCTATTTCAAGAAGAAAATGCAACAGTTCCCACCGGCTCCGTACTTGATTATTTCTTAGGAAAGTTTTCTGGAAAATTAGCTGAAATTGACTTAAACGCTTTTTGTCAATTAGACGATACAGATGTGTTGTTTGCTATAAAAAAATGGCAGCATCATACCGACCCTATTTTATCTTTATTATGCACTAGGTTTTTAAATAGACAGTGTTATAA
>CALPWK020000005.1 GCA_943327245.2 Comamonas sp. lk
GTACAGTGAATCAGTCTTTGGTTTTAAAAGCATTAGAGGAAGTAGGTCAAGTGAATGACATGATCAAGGAATTAGTGGCTTTGAGAATTGCCTTGGCGGAAGTATTACAAAGTATGCCAATGGTAGAGCAGGTATATCCTTCTGACGCTAATTTTTTACTAGTTAAAATTCCTAATGCAACTGGTTTATATCGATATTTATTGACTAAGGGTATTGTAGTAAGGAATAGATCTACTTTATTGAATTGTGCCGATACCATTAGAATAACGGTAGGTACAGAAGCAGAGAATACGCAATTGGTTGACGCCATGGCAGAATGGATTGACATGAATTTCGAATAATAGTTGAAAACAAATCTTATTTATTAAATTGTGATACTTAAACTCAAAAAATGAAAAATTTCAAAATTGTATTTTCGAGCATCTTTTTATTAGTGTGTAGTTTTGCACAAGCGCAAGACAATGCTGGCTTAAGAATGCCTGCAGGGTTTACTGCAAAATTATTTGCAACTAATATTGGAGCAGCTAGGCATATAGCGATTACAAAAAATGGAGTCGTATTTGCAAAATTGAATGCACCTAATAAAGAGGGCAAATCAATAATTAGATTAGAGGATACTAATCAGGATGGAATCGCTGAAAAAATTTCTGGATGGGCTAACTATGGTGGAACTGGTATTTATGTTCGTGGAAATAGTTTGTATGCAAGTTCTGATCAAGCAATTTTTCAATATCAATTGGATGAGAAAGACGAAGTTACCAATGCAACTACGCCTAAGACAATTGTAAAGAACTTATTGGACAGAAGACAACATTCGTCAAAGTCTATTACATTAGACCCTCAAGGGAATATTTATGTAAATATTGGAGCTTACTCAAATGCATGTCAAGAGAAAGACAGAACCCCTGGATCTAAAGGGATGAGACCTTGCCCAATTTTGGATTCTGCTGGCGGTATTTGGAAATTTGATGGTCAAAAAGAAAATCAAGTGTATGGGGATGGTTTACGTTATGCAACTGGATTAAGAAATGTAATTGGTTTAGATTGGAATACCAATACTAATAGTTTATTTGTTACACAGCATGGTCGTGACCAATTAAATTCTTTTTTCCCTAATTTATATACGGACAGTCAAAACGCCGAATTGCCAGCTGAAACAATGTATGAGGTAAAGCAAGGGGATGACTGTGGATGGCCTTATGTATATTTTGATCCTTATCAAAAGAAAAAAATATTAAATCCAGAGTTTGGCGGTAATGGAAAAATAGAAGGGGCTCCAGACGCTTTGAGTCCAACAGTAGCATTCCCTGCGCATATGGCGCCAATGGCATTATTGTTTTACCAAGGAAATCAATTCCCCGCAAAATATAAGGAAGGCGCATTCATCGCATTTCATGGCTCATGGAATAGAGCACCATTACCTCAGGAAGGATATTTTGTAGCGTTTATCCCTTTTAAAAATGGTAAGCCAGCGGGCGATTGGGAAATTTTTGCAAATGGTTTTGCAGGCACTGACATAGTTGCTAACCCAAGACAAGCAAGAGCAAGACCTTGTGGATTAGCAGAGGGACCTGATGGATCATTATATGTGAGTGACGATAATCATGGTAATGTATTTAAAATTAGTTTTAATAAGTAAGCGTTTAAAAATGAAGATAGTATCAGTAGTAATAGGATGTTTTTTATTAATGATTGCAGTCCAAGGGCAGAGTCAAAATAGAGTGAACGGGAAAAAAATATATGAAACAAGGTGCTTGGTTTGTCATCAAGCAGACGGCGGAGGAGTACCTAATATGAACGCGCCTTTGGACGGGGCTTCTAATTTGGTTGGTGACGATATTGCAAGGTTGGTAAAAATTATACGTTATGGATATAACGAACGAATTGCACTAGACGGATATTATTATACCAATGCCATGACAGCCAATCCTGATTTAAAAGACACTGATATTGCAGACGTATTAAGTTATGTAAGAAATAATTGGAGCAATAAAGCTTCTAATATTACAGTAGCGCAGGTGCAACAAGCAAAAAGAAAAAAATAATTTTAATACCTAATTTTATGAGACCTATTTTATTTATTGATAGAGACGGGGTTATTCTAGAAGAACCAAAATCTGATTTTCAAGTAGATAGCATTGAAAAAACTAATTTTGTTCCTGGTGTAATTACCTATCTAAGTAAGATTGCAGCTGAATTTGGTTTTCATAAAGTTATGGTAACGAATCAAGACGGACTAGGCACTTCGAGTTATCCATTGGAGCAATTTGAGCCATACCAACAACTTATGTTACGCGTATTGGCTGGAGAAGGTTTTGTTTTTGATGAAATATTTATTGATAATACTTTTGCAGAAGACAATCAACCAACCCGTAAACCGGGAACGGCCATGTTGAAACATATATTGAATAACGTTCATTATGACATGCATGATTCTTTCGTAATTGGTGATCGATGGAGTGATATTGAATTAGCTAAAAATATTGGCTGTAAAGCCATTTATTTAAAAACAGATAATCATAGCTTAACTGCAGAGCAAGAATTGGAATTAAGACCGGTGATTGCTTTTGAAGCAAATAGCTGGGAAGCAATATATACCTTCTTAAAACTAGGATTGAGAAAAGTGTCCCATGTTCGAAATACTAAGGAAACAAAAATCACTATTGAATTAAACTTAGATGGAAAAGGGGAAGCAAAAATTGAAACTGGTTTAGGTTTTTTTGATCATATGTTAGAGCAAATAGCAAGGCATGGTGCTTTGGACTTAGCTATTAAATGCGACGGAGATTTACATATTGACGAGCACCACACTATCGAAGACGTTGGAATTGCCTTAGGGGAGGCATTTGCTTTAGGGCTAATGGACAAAAGAGGGATGGAAAGATACGGCTATGCATTACCCATGGACGAGGCAGAGGCGAAGGTATTGATTGACTTTGGAGGTAGAAATTGGATTGTTTGGGATGCTGAATTCAAGAGAGAAAAAGTGGGAGAAATGCCTACGGAGATGTTTTTTCACTTTTTCAAGTCCTTTAGCGACGCCGCTAAGGCCAATTTGAACATAAGCTGTAAAGGGGAGAATGAACATCATAAGATAGAAGCCATATTTAAGGCTTTTGCTAAGTCTATCAAAATGGCGGTAAAAAGAAACCCCAACAGCGACGCTTTACCTAGCACAAAGGGTGTTTTATAGTTCAAGAATAGCTACTGACAATTCATAGGTTTTTTTGGTTAAAAATAGTTAATACCTTAATTTTGTGTCCTAATGAAAACAACAAACAATTTTTGGTGGTGGCATATAAACTCCGTTGGGGTATTGTAGTGACATAGCCATATTGTCAAGATATACATAAACCCCGACATGCAATGTCGGGGTTTATTTTTTTTACGAACTATAGAAACATAAGAAGGATGCAAAAAATAAGTATTACAACGTCAGTTACTAAAATGTTAGCTGACACTTTTACACCGGTAGGAATTTATTTAAGACTAAGAGATCAATTTAGAGATACGATATTATTAGAGAGTACCGATTCTCATGCTTCTGAAAATAGTTATTCATTTATAGGGGTGAACGCCATTGGGGGCATAGAGATTTCTTCCTTAAATGAAATTGAATTTAAATATCCAAATCAAGATCCTCAAAAAGAAACCATTCAAAACGTGCACGCAGCACCAGATAGAATATGGGCTTATATGCAACAATATGAAATGAAAGGGCAGGAGGTAAAAGAAGCTGCGTTTGCTCAAGGACTTTATGGGTATACTACTTATGATGCCATTCCTTTTTTTGATACTATTCAATTTAAAGAAGGAGCACCCATTATTCCATTAATGCGCTATAGATTATATCAGTATGTAATTGCATTTAATCACTTTAAAGACGAGATATTTATTTGCGAGAATAATGTGGAAGGCATTGTGTCCGAAACAGAGGCATTGGTTTCCTTTATTAAAAGTAAGGACGTTCCTCAATATCCCTTCATCATTAAAGGAACTGAAAGTTCTAATTTAACTGACGACCAGTATCGGGAAGCTGTTAAGAAAGGAATTCAGCATTGTATGAGAGGGGATGTATTCCAAATTGTATTAAGTAGACGTTTTCAACAATCATTCCAAGGGGATGAATTTAATGTATACCGTACGTTAAGAAATATTAATCCTTCCCCCTATTTGTTTTATTTCGATTATGGAGATTACAAATTAATGGGTTCTTCCCCGGAAGCACAAATTATAATCAATAATGGCAAAGCGGTAGTTCACCCCATTGCAGGAACTTTTAAGAGAACAGGTGACGCAGCAACAGATGCGGCTATGACAGAAAAATTATTAGCAGATCCAAAAGAAAATGCGGAGCATGTTATGTTGGTGGACTTGGCTAGAAATGATTTAAGTAGAGTTTGTACTGAAGTTCGCGTTAAACAATATCGACAAGTACATTATTATAGTCATGTAATACATTTAGTAAGTGAGGTAGAAGGTAAAGTAGCAGAAGGAGCTAATCCATTTCACTTAATTGCGAAAACTTTTCCGGCGGGTACATTAAGTGGCGCACCTAAGTTTAAAGCAATGCAAATTATTGATGCAATTGAACCAACAAAACGTTCTTATTATGGGGGTTGTATTGGTTTCGTTGGATTTAACGGAACCTGTAATCAAGCAATTATGATTAGAACATTTTTAAGTAGAGAAAATACATTGACTTATCAAGCGGGCGCAGGAGTAGTAGCGGCGAGTGTGCCTGAAAATGAATTACAAGAAGTAAACAATAAATTGAATGCATTAAAGACGGCAATTGTGTTAGCTGAAAATATACATGGATAGGTTGGTTGTTGATTTATCAATAATCATAAAATATAATTAGGTTTTAAAAATAAAAAAAAGAGGATGAAAATATTAGTTTTTGACAATTACGATTCATTTACATACAATTTGGTACAAATGATAAGAGAAATTACCAATGGCAATGTGGATGTATTCCGTAATGACGAAATTCCATTAGAAGATGTAAAAGGGTATGATAAAATATTATTATCGCCAGGTCCAGGTATACCTTCTGAATCAGGTTTATTATTACCCTTAATTAAAGAATACGCTGCTACTAAATCTATTTTCGGTGTTTGTCTTGGACAACAAGCTATTGCAGAAGCATTTGGAGGAAGTTTAAGTAATTTAAGTAAAGTATATCATGGTATAACAACCCCAGTTCATTTAACAGCACCTTCCACTTTATTCGAGGGCATGCCTAATACGTTTAGTGTAGGTAGGTATCATAGCTGGGTGGTGAATGAAAATGATTTACCAGCAGCATTGACTATAACTTCAAAAGACGACGATGGTTATATAATGTCTTTGGAGCATAAAACATACGACGTAAAGGGCGTTCAGTATCATCCAGAAAGTGTGTTAACTCCAGATGGGGTTAAAATTATAAGCAACTGGTTAAAAAAATAACAAGATGAAAAAATTATTACAATATTTATTTGAACACAAAACTTTAACTAGGGAACAAGCTAAAGAAGTGTTAGTGCAAATATCCCAAGGTGCTTATAATGAGCATGAGGTTACTTCCTTTGTAACGGTGTATTTAATGCGCAGTATCACTATTGAAGAATTAATGGGCTTCAGAGATGCATTACTTTCTTTAGCGGTGAAAGTGAATTTGGGGGTGGACAATGCCATTGATATAGTAGGTACAGGGGGAGACGGCAAGGATACATTTAACATTTCTACCTTAGCTTGTTTTATTGTAGCTGGAGCAGGGCAGCCAGTTATTAAGCATGGTAATTATGGCGCATCTAGTGTGAGTGGTTCTTCAAATGTAATGGAGCAATTGGGGTATACTTTTAAAAACGAAGAAGCTTTATTAGCAAGAGAAGTGAAAGAAGCGGGGATTTGTTTTTTACATGCACCTTTATTTCATCCGGCATTAAAATCGGTTGGGGCAATTAGAAGAAATATTGGTGTTCGTACTTTTTTTAATATGCTTGGGCCTATTGTTAATCCAGCGCAACCTAAGTATCAATTGATTGGAGTATATAATTTAGAAATGGCAAGAATCTATAATTATGTATTACAGTCTTTGAATAAGGATTTTACTTTAATACATAGTATTGACGGGTATGATGAAATCTCATTAACTACCGATACTAAAGTGGTGACCAGTAAAGGAGAATTTATTATGACCCCATTACAATTAGGTAAACGTAAATTAATGCAATCAGAATTACATGGCGGTGATACTGTAGAAGCTGCTGCTGCAATTTTTAAAAATATAATAGAAGGAAAAGGTACAGACGCTCAAAATGCAGTAGTATTAGCCAATGCGGCCATGGCATTGCAAGTGACCGGTGCTTATGACAACTATGAAGCTGCTTTAAAAGTTGCTACCACAAGTTTAGTGACGGGTGCTGCAAATAATAGTTTGAAAAAATTAATTAGCCTACAATAATGAGTACAAATATCTTAGCTAAAATAGTAGCGCATAAATTTGGAGAAGTTGCCGAAAGGAAAAAGCAAATTAGTATTGAGCAATTAGAAGCAATGCCATTATTTTCTCGAGAAGTACGTTCTTTAAAAGCGAATCTTTTAGATACTACCAAATCCGGGATTATTGCAGAATTTAAAAGACAATCTCCTTCTAAGGGTATTATTAATTCCACAGCAACAGTGGAGGAAGTAACTAAATCCTATAGCGATTATGGAGCTGCTGGAATCTCTGTTTTGACTGACAATCAATTTTTTGGAGGAAGCTTAGCAGATTTGTCTATTGCCATTCATAACCCAATTCCAGTACTTAGAAAAGAATTTATAATAGACGAGTTTCAAATAATAGAAGCAAAGGCATATGGGGCGTCTGTGATATTACTTATTGCATCTTGTTTGACACCCACCGAAATTGAATTGTTGGCGGGTACTGCAAAGGAATTAGGCATGGAAGTATTATTAGAATTACATGATGAATCCGAGTTAGAATATATCTGTGACGAAGTAGATTTTGTTGGAATTAATAACAGAAGTTTAAAATCTTTTGAAGTAAATATTGAACATTCTTTGAAACTAAGAGGTCAATTGCCAAAAGACAAATTAAGTATTGCCGAAAGTGGCATATATGATATTGAAACTTTTAATTTACTAAAAAAAGAAGGCTTTGATGGATTTTTAATGGGAGAGTATTTTATGAAACAAACAAATCCAGCTAAAGCATTTGAGGAATTTTCAGCACAAATAAAAAACAATGGTCATGCAATTTAAGGTATGTGGCATATCTAATATGGAGCAGGCGCAGGACTTGGATACAATGGGTGTGCATTATATTGGGTTTATATTTTATCCAACATCTAAGCGATATGTATTAGCTAATTTATCTTTAAACGATTTAGCTAATTTTAAACCTTCTAATGCCAAAAAGGTAGGTGTTTTTGTTAATGAAACTTTGGAGCAATTATTAAATATTGTAAAGGCCGCAGGTTTGGATATAGTACAATTACATGGAGACGAAGATGCTGAATACTGTGCATTAGTTCAAAAACATGTTACAGTGGTTAAAGTATTTAGAGTGGGTGGGGCATTGCCTATATTTGAACATTTTGAGAAAGTATGTGATTATTACTTATTTGACACCGACAGTAAAATGTATGGCGGTACTGGACAACATTTTAATTGGGAACTAATTAAAGGAGCCAATATCAATAAACCTTATTTTTTAAGTGGAGGTATTGGGGCTAATGATATACAAGGAGTGCAAGTAATGGAACAAACTAAAGCAGGCAAAACCCTACATGCTTTAGATTTAAATAGTCAATTCGAATTGGAGCCAGGAATAAAAAATTTAGAAAAAATTAAAACGTTTATCAATGCATTTATTTAACGAATTAACCAATTATCAAGCACCAAATAAGGAAGGTTATTATGGTGAATTTGGAGGAGCCTATATTCCTGAAATGTTATATAGTAACGTAGAGACTTTGAAAACACAGTATTTGCAGATAATGGAGGATCCTGCTTTTAAAGCGGAAGTGAATGCACTCTTAAAAGATTATGTTGGTAGACCCACTCCTTTATTTTATGCAGAAAGATTGAGTAAAGAGATAGGAACTAATATTTATTTAAAAAGGGAAGATCTTTGTCATACAGGCGCTCATAAAATTAATAATACGATTGGACAAATTATTTTAGCACAGCGGTTAGGGAAGAAGAAAATTATTGCAGAAACAGGGGCAGGTCAACATGGAGTAGCCACGGCAACTGTATGTGCACTAAAAGGAATGGAATGTGTGGTGTATATGGGAGAAAAAGATATTGAACGTCAAGCACCTAATGTAGCTAGAATGAAAATGTTAGGCGCTACTGTTGTGCCTGCGAAAAGTGGAAGCAAGACTTTGAAAGACGCTACTAACGAAGCTATAAGAGCATGGATTAACGAGCCCGACGAAACACATTATATTATTGGCAGTGTAGTAGGGCCGCATCCTTATCCAGACATGGTGGCACGTTTTCAAAGTGTGATAAGCGAGGAAGTTCGAAAACAACTAAAAGAAAAAACAGGGTCTGAATTACCAACCCATGTTATTGCATGTGTTGGAGGTGGTTCCAATGCAGCGGGTGCGTTTTATCATTTTTTAAATGAACCTACTGTTGAATTAGTAGCAGTTGAAGCAGCAGGCCATGGTGTAAATTCAGGAATGAGTGCAGCAACAACACAGCTTGGTACTACCGGCATTTTACATGGTAGCAAAAGTATTGTAATGCAAACTAAAGACGGTCAAGTAGTAGAGCCACATAGTATTTCTGCTGGCTTGGACTATCCAGGTATTGGACCATTGCATGCTTTCTTATATGAAAGTAAACGTGGTACGTTTATGAGTGCTACCGACGAGGAAGCATTAGACTGGGCTTTTCATATTTCAGAAATTGAAGGAATCATTCCTGCATTAGAAACGGCACATGCTTTTTCTGTGTTACCGAAAATGAATTTTAAGCCATCGGACGTTGTAGTTATATGTTTAAGTGGAAGAGGAGATAAGGATTTGGCTACTTATATGCAAGTAATGGACTTAAAAAAATAGTATTCACCATGGAGGAATCTCAATGAGAGGCTTCTTGAAAAATAAAAATTATGTCAAGGTTATCGGAATTATTTAAAAATCAATCTCAACGTGTCTTAAACGTGTATTGTACGGCAGGCTTTCCAAATTTGAATAGCACATTGGAAGTGATGGAAAGTCTACAAAAGAATGGGGTTAATATTATTGAATTAGGAATGCCTTATAGCGATCCATTAGCGGACGGTGAAGTAATACAGTCAAGCGGCAATATTGCCTTAGCCAATGGAATGACAATTGAAACCTTGTTCGAGCAGCTATCGAATATGCGAAAAACTATTCATGTTCCAGTGGTATTAATGGGGTATATGAATCCTATTTTACAATATGGTTTTGAGCAATTTTGTAAGAAAGCCAAAGAAGTTGGAGTGGATGGATTGATTTTACCTGACTTGCCTTTGTACGAGTTTGAACATTTATATGGGAAAGCTATTCAAGACAATGAACTAGACTTTGTCTTTTTAGTAACGCCTGAGACGCCAGAAGAAAGATTAAGAAAATTAGATAGCTTAAGTTCTGGCTTTTTATATGCGGTAAGTTCTTCTGCAACAACAGGGAAGGATAAAGATTTTTCAAAAGTGGCTATTTACTTGCAAAAACTACAATCATTGCATTTGAAAAATCCGGTATTAGTTGGGTTTGGAATTAAAGACAAAGAAACATTTGATGCAGTGGCCGCCTATTCTAATGGGGCTATTATAGGATCTGCCTATATTCAAGCTTTATCAAAAGGAGCATCTATTGAATCAACTACAGCTCAATTTTTAAAAGGAGTATTAAATTAAGTATGAGTATAGTTATTATACAATATAATGCTGGTAATATCCAATCCGTTTTATACGCATTAGAAAGAGTCGGAGTGACTGCTACTGTGACAGATAATTTGGAAGCGATACAAGCTGCGGACAAAGTAATTTTCCCTGGAGTGGGAGAAGCTAGTACCGCTATGGCATATTTAAAAGAACGTAATTTAGATACTGTAATAAAAAACCTTCAACAACCAGTTTTAGGTATTTGTTTAGGTATGCAATTAATGTGTGCTTATTCGGAAGAAAATGATACAACTTGTATAGGTATTTTCGAAGAACAGGTGAAATTATTCAAGCCGACAGATCAAACCATTAAAGTTCCACAAATAGGATGGAATACCATTTCTAACTTAAAGACTGACTTGTTCAGGGGAATTCCGGAAAATAGCTTTACTTATTTTGTACATGGTTATTACGCAGCGCTTGGGGAGCATGCCATTGCTACAACCAATTATATACAGGATTATAGTAGTGCTTTGCATAAAAATAATTTTTATGGGGTACAGTTTCACCCTGAAAAATCGGCTAAAGTGGGTGAACAGATTATAAAAAATTTCCTAGAACTTTCTTAAATACATGAATAAACCAATTATGCAAATTATTCCAGCGATAGATTTAATAGAAGGCAAATGTGTAAGACTCACGGAAGGGGATTATGCGCAAAAAAAAATTTACAATGAGGATCCATTAGAAGTAGCCAAGAATTTTGAAGGAATTGGTTTAATGCGATTACACTTGGTAGATTTAGACGGAGCAAAAGCAGGCAATGTAGTGAACTGGAAAGTGCTAGAAAAAATTGCAAATAAAACAAGTTTGAAAATTGATTTCGGAGGAGGCATTAAAACGGAAGCCACTTTAAAAACAGTATTAGATACAGGAGCAACTTATGCAACCATTGGAAGCCTAGCAGTAAAAAGCAGGGAAACTTTTGAAGAGTGGATTGAGCGTTTTGGAGCGGACCTATTTATGCTAGGTGCTGATGTTTTTGAAGAAAAAATTGCAGTAGGTGGCTGGTTGGAAAAAACAAATATCGATTTATATGATTTTATGCAATCCTATATAAATAAAGGGCTTACTCAGATGTTCTGTACCGACATTCAAAAAGACGGGAAATTAGAAGGACCCTCGATAGTATTGTATAAAAAGATAATTGCAAAATTTCCAAACCTACAATTAATTGCAAGTGGTGGTGTGAGTAAATTGGAAGACTTGGTAGCGTTAAGGACTATTGGATGTTCGGCAGCTATTGTGGGCAAAGCGATTTATGAAAATAGAATCACTTTAGAGGAGCTCTCAAAATTTTAAGAATTAGTATAGTTGTGAAAAATAGTATTAACTAGTATATGAAAAGTGAATTTAAAGATTTGTAATTATAAATAAATAGTATGTTAACCAAAAGAATCATTCCCTGCTTAGACATCAAAGACGGCCGAACTGTCAAGGGGGTGAACTTTGAACAGATAAGAGATGCGGGTGACCCCGTCGAATTAGGCGCTTTGTATGCAGAACAAGGAGCAGATGAATTGGTGTTCTTGGATATTACTGCTACAGTGGAAAAACGAAAAACTTTAATTGAATTAGTAAATAAAATTGCACATCGTATTAATATCCCATTTACAGTGGGAGGGGGTATTAAAACAGAAGACGACGTAAGTATATTATTACAAAATGGAGCAGACAAAATCTCTATTAATACTGCTGCTTTTTTAGAGCCAACTATTATTAGTCGCTTTTCGAAAAATTTTGGAAGTCAATGTGTAGTTTTGGCTATAGACGCCAAATGCGAAGCCGATAATAATTGGTATGTCTATTTAAAGGGAGGGCGAGAAAAAACTGGCAAATTAGTCACTGATTGGGCTAGAGAGGCAGTTGAATTAGGGGTAGGGGAAATATTATTAACTTCTATGAATCATGATGGAACCAAACAAGGGTTCGCGTTAGATATAACAGCACAATTAGCAGAAACATTGCCAGTTCCTATTATAGCTTCTGGTGGTGGTGGAACAACAGCCCATTTTTATGATGTATTCACTAAAGGGAAGGCGGATGCAGCATTGGCAGCGAGCATATTCCATTATAAGGAAATAGCAATCCCCGACTTGAAACAATACTTACATAATAAAGGGATCTCTATAAGATTATAAACTTTACTTAATTTTAATTATGAATATCGATTTTACAAAATATGCAGACGGATTAGTACCAGCCATTGTACAGGATGCCAATACTAAAACGGTCTTAATGTTAGGCTTTATGAATCAGGCCGCTATAGACGCAACTTTGTCTCAAAAGAAAATCACTTTTTTTAGCCGTTCCAAGAACAGATTATGGACCAAGGGGGAAGAAAGTGGTAATTTTTTGAATTACGTGAGTATGGCAAATGATTGTGATGCAGATACTTTATTAATACAAGCTAATCCAGTTGGTCCGGTATGTCATAAGGGTACTGATACTTGTTGGGGGGAGGAGAATGTAGCCAATAGCTCAGATTTCTTAAATAGTTTAGAACAGGTAATTGCCCAAAGAAAAACTGCGGATCCAGCTAGTTCTTATGTAGCATCCTTATTTGCCAAAGGGATTAATAAAATTGCTCAAAAAGTAGGAGAAGAGGCGGTAGAAATGGTGATTGAAGCAAAAGACAATAACGATGCCTTATTTTTAGACGAATCGGCCGATTTATTATTCCACTATTTAATACTATTGCAAGCAAAAGGTTTTACTTTTAAGGATATTATTAAAGTTTTAGAAACAAGACATAAACCTTCCTAAATAAAAACTCATGAAAAAAGTAGTTCTCAGCCTTATTTTATTAGTAGGCATCACTCAATTAAATGCACAAAAATCTTTATTCATTAATGCTAATTTAACTAGTGTACCAGACAGTACTACAGTTAGCTTAATTGAAGGAATGACTAATAAAGAATTAACAACTTCAAAAGTAGTTGCTGGTAAATTCCAATTAACTAGTAAAACAGAATTACCAACTGTATTCCTTCTTTCATTTAGTGGTATGCCTCAAAAAATAGCATTATTTTTAGGGAACGATTCATTAAATATGACAGGGGATCTTTTAAAGCCCAACGAAATTATTTACATGGGCTCTCCAAATCATAGTGTTTATCAAAACTACATGCAATTACTTACTCCTAAAATGGAAGTATATGGCAAAACAAGACAGGCATTACAGGTAGAGAAAAATGCTACAGCAAAAGATTCTTTAATCAATGCAGAAGCAAAGCAAGCGCAGGAGATAGTAATGGGATACCAGGCTACTGCAAGAAAATACAATCAGTCTCCAGTATCTACATTTTTCTTATTTCAATTAGCCAATGCGTTTCCTGCAATCAAAGATAATCTAGGTGCTTATTATGCAGAGTTAGAGGGAGAAGCTAAGAAAGGAGCATTTGCACAAATCGTAGAAAAATCATTACAATCTGCGGAGTTTGGTAAAATCGGATCGGTATTACCAGAGTTTAAACAAAATGACGTGAATGGCAAATCGGTAAGCCTGTCTTCGTTTAAAGGTAAATATGTTTTAGTTGATTTTTGGGCAAGCTGGTGTGGTCCTTGTAGAGCAGAGAATCCAAATGTGGTAAAAACATTTAATACGTATAAGGCAAAGGGTTTTACCGTATTAGGAGTTTCATTAGACCAAGACAAGTCTAAATGGCTGGAAGCTATAAAGAAAGATGGCTTAACATGGTCTCATGTAAGTGATTTGAAATATTGGAATAACGAAGTAGCTGTTCAATTTGGCATTCAAAGTATCCCTGCAAATTTCTTATTAGATCCTAAAGGAGTTATTATTGGTAAAGATTTAAGAGGAGCGGATCTTGACAGAATCCTTTCAGCAAATATTAAATAGGTAAATGGTTTCATAAACCTAATTTTTATAGTAATTAAAAATGCCCTCTATTTGAGGGCATTTTTGTGCGAATAAGTACGCTAATTTTAATTAAACGCTGTAGATATATTCATTGTCTAAATAAACAATTATGAAAACAATGAAAACTGGAAGGATGTTGCTTCCATTATTTGCAACATGTATGCTTTTTATGCAAGCTTGTCAAAAAGACCATTTGAAACTAGTTACTGCCAATGAGGATTATGTGGTCAAGAGTATTAACAAGGATTTGCCCATGGTAGAAAGCTCCGAACAAGTTGATTCAAATGATATCCAAGTAAAATCCTTCCTACATTCCGAAGCTATTTTAAATGGAAATTTTAATTTTCACAACGCTACGTATTATAACATTAAATTCAGAGGATTAAATACTTACAGGGGTATTCATATTAAGTTTCAGGATATCGATAGTAGTAGTAAAGATTTATTCCATGTTGTTGAATCGGGAAAGCATACTGAATTAACGGTAATTAGAGAAAAGGTAGGCTTTAGAAATAAAGATATTGGTAGGGTGATTTTCAAAGACATTAATGGCAAAGTATTCTCAAATGATTATTTCGATCATCAGAAAATTATTCAAAGCAAATCTATGTCATTAGAAAATTCACTAAGTTTTTTAGATTCAAATCGTCAATTTAGAATCAAGTCTAATATAACCTGGAATTGCACCAGTGCTCAGTTTAATACGTACTACCAAGAAGCAAAAAATAATTGTTCCGAAGATTGGTTTTGTGATTTTGCTTGTACCTTTAATCCATGCGCAATCAGCTATGTAGCTTATGCAGTTGGAAGATGCTCAGGGGTATTTAAATAATCAAATTAAAAAATATTAAAAATGAAATTTTCAGTTAACAACTTAAGTCCATTAATGAAATTTATTTTAGGAATGATTTTGATACTGTCGAGTGTGTTACTTGAGTCTTTAAACAAATATAGTTTCTTAAAAGGCTTTTGTATGGGTGGAGGATTAGTATTAGAATTTATGGCACTTGTAAGTTTCTTCAAATCCGAAAAATCAAAAAAAGAAGCATAAGAAATTTATAAATACTTTTTTTAAGCTATCAATTTAAGCAATTAAAAATGCCCTCTAAGTGAGGGCGTTTTTGTATTCAGTCTCGTCAAATCCGAGCGTTAATATTTTTCCGTCTTCTTCAATTAAAGGTCGGCGTATGATTGAAGTTTTTCCCATCATCAAAGCAATTGCCGCTTTTTGATTGGTAATGGTAGCTTGTATTTCAGGACCTAGTAATTTCCAAGTAGTACCTTTTTTATTTATCAAAGCTTCCCATCCCAATTGCTTACACCAATTGCTTAAATGAGCGTTGGTAATTCCTTTTTTTTTATAGTCATGAAATTCGAAGGGGACCTTATTTAGTTTCAACCAATCTAATCCTTTCTTTACAGTATTGCAGTTAGGTATTGCATAAACAGTAATCATAAATTATTCTTTAACTCTTATTAATATAGCTCCAATTATTTGATATACTTAGCTGCCAACCAGCTTTCGCTTATTGGTTGCATCCATTTAGTTTCCATTTCTGCTTTGGTGCTTACTAAATTATTAAAGTATAAAGTGTCATGTTGGATTAAGCCATTTTCTAATGCATAAGCTACTTGAGACATTGGGATGGTTTCCACTTTCTCCTTTATCCAGAATGCCAGCAGTTCTCTATGAAACATTTGTACTCCACACAGTTTTTCTATTTCTTTAATTACGTGCACGGAACTGTCTGTACTGCAACCTCCAACGCCTGTTTGTGTCTCGTCTGCCATTAGTATAATGAACTGACCATATATAATAGTTCCGAATCCTTTAACAGGAGCACCATGACTTTTCCAGTTGGTTATAAAATTTTCAAGTAGCTCTTCTATTTGAAATAATTCACCCATTCTGAAAGTTCTGTTGGATTGATATATCCAAACTTTAGATTGTGGATGAAAGTCTTCGGGTAATATGATTGACAAGTCTTCTGGCATATTTTTAAATTATGTATAGTATTTCTATTGTATTGCTTTTGCAATAATTTCTGCAATATCTAGCACCTCGGTTTTAACTTCTTCGTCTCTATTTTTAATACCATCAGTCATCATTGTATTGCAAAAAGGACAAGCACTCGCCACAAAATCTGATTTCGTCTCCAAAGCCTCGTCTGCTCTTTCTGTATTAATTCTTTTATCTCCTTTTTCTTCTTCTTTAAACATCTGTGCTCCACCTGCCCCGCAACATAATCCTTTCGACTTGCATCGTTTCATTTCTCTTAACTCCATATCTAAGCTTTCTAAAACCTTTCTAGGCGCTTCGTAAATTTCATTAGCACGACCTAAATAACAACTATCATGATAGGTGATTGACTTTCCCTTCCACTCATTACTATCTGTAATTTTTATTTTTCCTTGCTCTATAAGCTCTTGTAAGAATTGGGTGTGATGTATAACTTCATAATTACCTCCTAATACAGGGTATTCGTTTTTTAAGGTATTAAAACAATGCGGACAAGTGGTTACAATTTTTTTAATATTATATCCATTTAAAACTTGAATGTTTTGATACGCCATCATTTGAAACATAAATTCATTTCCAGCCCTTCTAGCAGGGTCGCCTGTACAAGCTTCTTCCTTGCCTAAAATTGCGTAATTCACTCCTGCCTTATCTAATATAGTTGCGAATGCTTTGGTTATTTTTTGGGCTCTTTGATCAAAGCTTCCTGCACAGCCAACCCAGAATAATACCTCAGGTTGTTCTCCTTTCGCCATGAATTCAGCCATTGTGTTTACTTTCATACAATAAGATTTATAATTGAGAAGTCCAGGCGTCTCTGTCGTCTGGTGAAAACTTCCAAGGTGCAAAATTATTTTCAATATTACTAAACATGCCATTCCATTCAGCTGGGGCATTACTTTCTTCCATCACTAATGATCTTCTTAATTCCAATATAATATCCATTGGGGAAATACTTACTGGACATTCTTCCACACAAGCATTACATGTTGTACATGCTCTCAACTCTTCAACAGTGATGTAATCATGTAATAACGATTTTCCATCGGCTATAAATGTTTTATTGGTATCTATATTTTTCCCAACAGCTTCTAACCTATCACGTGTGGACATCATGATTTTTCTTGGACTTAATAATTTTCCAGTCAGGTTTGCGGGGCAGGCAGCACTGCATCTTCCACATTCGGTGCAACTGTAAGCGTCCATTAAATTTTTCCAACTTAAATCCATTACATCTTTTGCGCCAAATTTTTCCGGAGCAGTTGCTTCAGTTGGAGCCATTTCTGGCTGCATAGCATATAATACTTCGTTTTGAATTGACTGCATATTGTGCATCTTTCCTTTGGGTTCCAAAGGAGCATAATAAGCATTAGGGAATGCCAATATAATATGCAAATGCTTTGAATAGGGCAAGTAGTTCATGAATGCATAAATACCAATAATATGTATCCACCAAGCAGTATGCTCTATGCCTGCTAATTGATTTTCGTTAAAACTGTTGAATAAGGGCTTTAAATAGCTAGAAATTAAAAAATGTGTTGCCGGATCTGTGGCATTCATTATTAAAAACAAACTCATTAAAACAACTTCTGTAATTAAAATAATATTTGCATCTGACCGAGGCCATCCGTTTAAGTCTTTACTAATGAATCTTTTTAGTCGAATAATATTACGACGACTATAAAAAATAATACAAGCAATTAAAACTAATGCGGCAAGCACTTCGAAACTATTTATCAAGATAGTATAATAGCTTCCTAATAAAGGAGCGAAAATTCGATGACTCCCCGTTATTCCGTCTATGATAATTTCAAGTAATTCAATATTAATTATAATAAAACCTACATAAAGAAATATATGTAAAATGGCTACTAATGGGTTACGAAACATCTTTTTTTGGCCTAATGCCAATATTAATACTTGCTTCCATCTATCTCCTGGACGGTCATTTATAAAAGCTGCTTTGCCTATTAGAATATTACGTCTAATAGTCAATAAGTTTTTACCAAAAAGGAATAAGGCAGTACCAGTAAGTATACTAAACAGTATTTCAGCAATTAAAGCCATATTAATAATTTATAGGTATTTAGTGGGTCGCTACAAATTTAACCCATTTATACAAGTATCATTCCTAAAATACCCTCAAATAATGCACAATCCACCTACAAACTAATCTCATTTTTATGGGGTCATTTAAAGAGAATTATTTAATTTGCCGGTATTCCAATTAATTGTTGATTAATACCTAATTTATGAGTCAAGCCATTGAACAAAAAGTAGCTACCTGGTTAGCGGGTAATTATGACGAAGCAACTAAAAATGCGGTTCATGATTTACAAGCAAATCATCCCAATGAATTAGCGGAATCCTTTTACAAAAATTTGGAGTTTGGAACAGGTGGCTTACGAGGTATTATGGGCGTAGGTACTAATCGTATCAATAAATATACCATTGGAATGGCTACTCAAGGTTTTGCTAATTATTTAAAGAAGTCATTTCCTAGTGAGCCTATTTCGGTGGCTATTGCCCACGATAGCAGAAATAATTCAAGATTTTTTGCAGAAACCACTGCCAACGTTTTTGCTGCAAATGGTTTTACGGTTTATTTATTTGAAGCATTAAGGCCAACCCCGGAATTGAGTTTTGCTATTAGAAATTTACATTGTAAAGCGGGAGTTGTTTGTACGGCATCCCATAATCCTAAAGAGTATAATGGATATAAAGCCTATTGGAACGACGGGGGACAATTAGTACCTCCACATGATACAAATGTAATAACAGAAGTGGAAGCTATACAATCGGTAGACGATGTTAAATGGTCGGGTGGAGAAGCGAATATTCAATTATTAGGAGAACACATGGATGCTAAGTATATTAAAATGCTTAAATCACTTAGTGTGTATCCTGAAATTATTGCGCAACAACAAGACCTAAAAATTGTATACACGCCTATCCACGGCACAGGTATTACCTTAGTCCCAAAAGTACTAGCCGAATTTGGTTTTAAAAATGTACATGTGGTAGCAGCCCAGTCAATACCAGACGGCAATTTTCCTACTGTAATATATCCAAACCCTGAAGAGAGTGAAACGATGAGTTTGGGAATGGCGGAAGCAAAAGCGTTAGATGCGGATATTTTATTAGGAACCGACCCTGATGCAGACAGAGTAGGTATTGCAGTTAAGAATCACAAAGGGGAATGGGTTTTAATGAATGGCAACCAAACTGCGGTATTAGCATTTGCCTATATGATGGAAGCTAGAAAAGCAAAAGGAATAGCCGCACCTAATGACATGGTGGTTACCACAATCGTAACTACTGCAATGATTAATGAAGTAGCTAAACAGAATCATGTTGCTTGTTATAATGTATTAACTGGGTTTAAATGGATTGCTGAACTAGTTAAGGAAAAAGAGGGTAAAGAAAATTATATTATTGGCGGAGAAGAAAGCTTTGGTTTAATGATAGGGGATCAAATAAGAGACAAGGATGCGGTGAGTGCAGTTGCACTTTTGTGTGAAATGGCAGCGTATGAAAAAAGTAAAGGGAAATCACTTTTTGATAAAATGATTGACTTGTATATGCAATACGGTTTTTATTATGAAAACCTTATCAGCATTACCAAAAAAGGGATGAATGGGCAGCAGGAAATTGCAAATATGATGCAAGGATATCGGGAATCCCCCCCAGCTATTATTAATGGGTCTAAAATTTCTATTTTGTTAGACTACGAATTGCAAGTAGGTAAAAACTTAATTACAGGGGAGACTTGGAAAATTAATTTACCAAAAAGTAATGTGTTGCAATTTATAACAGAAGATGGAAGCAAAATTTCAGCTAGACCTAGTGGAACAGAACCTAAGATTAAATTTTATTTTAGTGTAAGTACTACTTTAACAGATAAAACTCAATTTGATACTCAGTATCAATTATTACAAGACAAAATAAAAGGCATTATCACGGATATGCAATTAAACTAAAAGATAAGCATGAGTAAAATAGAAGATGCCTATCTACATAAAGGCTTGAGAAGGCAGCTTGTAGCGCAATTAAAGGAGAAGGGTATTACAGACAATCAAGTATTAGAAGCTATTGGCGCTATTCCAAGACATTTTTTCTTAGATTCTGCTTTTGATAAGATAGCTTATGAGGACCGTGCTTTTCCTATTGCCGCTAATCAAACTATTTCCCAACCATATACTGTTGCTTATCAAACTCAGTTACTTCAAATAAAGCAAGGAGATAAGGTACTAGAAATAGGTACTGGAAGTATGTATCAATCAACCGTCTTAGCCGCTTTGGGAGCAGAGGTATATACTATTGAGCGTCAAAAACAGTTATTTGAAAAAACAAATAACTATATATTTAGAAAGGACTATCCGAATGTGTATTTTCATTTTGGAGACGGATTTGAGGGCTTGCCTCAATTGGCTCCTTTTGATAAAATATTAATTACTGCAGCCGCTCCAGAGATCCCCGAAAGACTTTGGGAACAATTAAAAATAGGAGGGATGATGGTAATTCCAGTTGACGAATCTGAAACTTCACAACGTATGTTAAGACTTACTAAGAAAAAAGACGGCACAGAAAAAATAGAATCCTTTGACGAATTTTCTTTTGTTCCAATGTTGTCTGGAAAAACAAAAAGCTAAACCGTGTGGTTTAGCTTTTTGTTTTGGAGTCCCCTAAAATTATTCAGGTAACATATATTTTATTGTGGCACTTGATCCATTCCTGCACCATCTCCTGTATTGCTACTTTTTCTTCTTAATAAATTCACATCAAACTTTCCAAAACGTAGACTAAAGTTCAATCTAAATAATTGTTGGTCTCTAACTCTTGTTGAATTTTGAATAAAGTATTGACTTTGAGAGAAGGTTTTATTGATTCTTGTTTTGAATACGTCGTTTACACTAAAGGATAAACTAGCTGTCTTACCGCCCTTTAAACTCCATTCTTTTCTAAGCGCCATATCAAAATCGTATACAGGCAAATTATACCCTTGAGCAGTAGATTGTGGTCCACCAAAACCGCCACCACCTGGTCCACCACGACCGCCACCACCACTGCTACTTCCACCTGGAGGTAAAATTGTTTTAGCTTGGTATTGACCACTAAATTGGTAGCTTAATCCTTTTCCGATTTTAAAAGTGTTATTCATTTTACTAAACCAGCTAGTCAAGTCGTTGTCAACATTTTGACCAGGTATAGTTGCTTGAATTGCAGACTTGAACAAGTTAAAGCTCAAGTTTAAATCCCACCATTTTGTTACTGCAGTTTTATTACTTAATTCTAAACCATATACCACGGCCGTATTTGCGTTGATAGAAGAACTAAAATAAGCACTATCGTTATTGTTCGCAGGGTTGATATCTCTATAAACATAACCAGTAATCAAGTCAGTACTGTATTTATAATAAGCGGTCGCTAAAAAGTTAGATCCTTTTTTATAGGCGTTATTGTAAGCCACTTCAAAAGAGTGTGTGAACTGTGGTTTTAACTTTGGGTTACCAATAGTAATATTTTGAGGATCACTATAATCAGGGAAAGGCAATAATTGGAAGAAGTTAGGAGGACTAATTCTTTTTGAATAGTTGAATTGAAAGTCTTCCTTGTCATTCTTTTTATAATTAATGAAAGCACTTGGGAATAATGAAATTGGGTAGTTCATTGAGAATGGGTCTGGAATAGAAGTTATAGTGTGTATATTATAAGTAGTTCCATCGTAAGCTCTGCTTTCCGCTCTTAGTCCTAATTGGTAACCCCATTTGTTACGTTTCATATTAATATTCGTGTAAGCTGCATATACTTTCTCATTGTAATCATATTGCTTACTTATGTCTGCTAATAAAACCTCACTTCGGTATTGATCTCTACTATTAAATTCTGAACGATAATTATATTTTAATCCTGATTCGAATTTAATATCTCCTTTAAATTCTCTAGCATAGTCAATATTTGCAGAGTAGTTTTTATTCGTTCCAGTTCCAATACTTCTTTGATTTAAAAGACTAGAATTTATTAATGACCAGTTACTATTTTCTGCTTGATTATAATTAAAATCGGTTGTTAATTCATGTCCCTTTTCTTCAAATAAATGCTTATAACTTAATTGAGCTCCCTTGTTTAAGAATTCAAAATGGGAGGTATTTTCTAAATTATATTGCTTTGTAATACCTGATTTAATAGAATCAATAATTTGGTCACCACTATTATTAAAAGAGCCCTTTACAATATTACCGTATAAAGAGAACGTGTTTCTATTGTCTGGTAAAAAGTCAAATCCAGCACGATAAAAATTAAAGGTTCCATTATTAGTATTATTATTGATTGTCTTTATACTTGTTGGAACGGCTGCTCCAATAATCTCTCTTGTTGTTTCTGAAGTTCCAATAGACTTTCTACCCATGGTGTTAGCGGTTAGGGAGTAGTTAAATTTATTGTCTCTAACATTCAAATCTCCACCACCATTAAATTTACCTCTCATGTCAATGCCGGTTCTAATACCACCATTATAACCATTCTTTCTATTCTTCTTTAATACTATATTAAGTATACCAGCGTTGCCGCCCGTAGCGTCATACTTAGCAGAAGGGTTAGTGATAATCTCCACTCTATCAATAATGTCTGCTGGAATTTGGTCCAATGTCAAGGTAGTAGGGCGGTTGTCTATTAACAAAGTGGGTGCTGCATTTCTCAAAGTAACATTACCATCAATGTCCACATTTAAGTTAGGTATGTTTTTCATTACTTCCACAGCAGTTTGACCAGTACTAGTTAAATTCTTGTCAACATTAAAAACCTTACGGTCAATGCCCATTTCAAATTGAGGTCTAGCTGTTGAAGATACTGTTACACTTTGCAAGTCGGTAGATGATTCCTCTAACTTAATATTACCTAAATCTTTGTCTACCAATGACATCATTTCTTGCATATTTTGGCCGCCATTCATTTTTATGTTAAAACTCAATGTCTTTTCCAATTTCTTAAAACCTACTCCAGAAATGATCAATTTAAAATTGCCCATGATAGACAAGTTTTCAAAACTAAAATCACCATTGGAAGCGGTCAACATAGTTCCTAAAATAACTTCGCTTGTTTTTTTAGTAGTAGGGTCAAACTTGCTTCCTTTTAATTGAATGGTAGCTCCGTCAATTGCTTTTTTGTTGGCGTCTACAATTTTGCCATAAAAATGTCCCATATTCATGGAGGCAGCTCCCCCAGCTCTAGCTCCGGCAGGAATCTGCGCAATGCCGGTTAACTGAACTAGTAATAAACCCAATACAATACATATATTTTTCATAATCTTACTTTTCATATTTATTGGACTTCAAATGAAGTCAATTGTTTAATCAAGGGGTCAAATATCGACCATATATAATAACAATGGTTTCTAGATAGTATAAACGGTAATTATACCTTAATCAACAGCCCTATTGAATGACTAAAAAAGGGAAATAACATAACAAGTTAGTAAACCCCATACAAGGCCAGTTATAAATGCCGCAATTCTAAATTTAAAAGTGGCTTTCATGACAATTATTTCTATTGCAGGTGCTATTTTTTGATTAAAATTAGCTTTAAAATCTGCTTCTAAATTTTTGCTAAACTGAGTAATTAAAGTGGGGAATAAATTGCTTAGTTCTTCCATAAATACAGATTTAAGCTGTGAAATGGTTTTATCCCCTATAAACATGGAAATCATAGGGAGTTTCTCCCCAATTTTATTTCTAAAAAAATCATCCAATTTATCCTCTATAAATGGCATTACTTGGTCCAGTTGTTTCCCCATTTGATCTTGGCCTAGCAACTGATCCAATGACCATTGCTGCACTAGTGGATACAAAGCGCCTTCCCATTTATAACCAAATAAATTAACTGGTTGATAAGGAAAGAATAATAGTTTAACAAAAGACCAACTCAATAACCATGCAAATACAGCAGTCATTAAAGGAATTAGTATAAAATTCATATCAATTTTCTTTTACATTAAAAAACCCATCCCGATAATCGGGACAGGTTTTTTAGGGGGAGAACGATGGGTCTCGAACCCACGGCCTACAGTGCCACAAACTGTCGCTCTAACCTACTGAGCTACGCCCTCCATTTTGGGTCGCAAAAATACGGTTAAATAAAGAATCTATAAAATTAGTTTTCTTGTTTTTATAAAATTATGATAAAAAGTACCCGAATATCATAGAATAACTGCTTTCAAACCCATTTTATGCTATTTTTGATTTACTTCATGCGCGCAATTATGACATATGTAAAACAAAATAAGTGGTTAGTATTAGCCACGGTTATCTTATTTGGTGGTCTGTTTTTTGCTTTTAGCAATACTAAATCAGCTTCACAGGAACCGTCAGACCTTAGACATCGAAAATTATTGTCTACCGTAGGTAATCTATTGGAGAGTGAACATTATAGCCCAAGAAAAGTGGATGATATTTTTTCAAAAGAAGTATTTGATGGTTATTTAAAATCATTAGATCCAGAAAAGGACTTGTTTACACAGTCTGATTTGGAAACTTTAAAGCCATTTGAAAAAACAATTGACGATGAAATACATGGATCAACAATCTACTTTGTACCAGCAGTTGACTTGATTTATGAAAAGAGAATTGCGGAAGCAAAAAAATTATTTGATTCAATTATCCAAAAACCTTTTGATTTCAATACGGATGATTCTATATATTATGATGCAACTAATTTATCATATCCTGCAGGTCTATCTGACAGAGACAGTAGATGGTCTAAATTAGTAAAGTATAAAGTATTAGACAGGTACGCTGCTGCAATAGAAGAAAGAACAAAAAATAGTGGTAAAGAAAAATTCGTAGTAAAACCGGATTCTACCATTGAATTAGAAGCAAGAATGGCTGTAAAAAAAGCACAGCTTAAGAAGTTCGAATTACTAGATAAAACTTTTGGTAGAGAAAAAAGGTTTGAAACATTTTTAAATACGATTACTGGTTTAATGGATCCACATACTGACTATTTTGCTCCTGTGGAGAAAAGGTCATTTACAGAGCAAATGAGTGGAGTATTTTATGGTATTGGCGCTTTGCTAACTCAAGACGAAAATGGAGTTAAAATAGCCAGTGTACAGCCGGGTGGAGCGGCCTGGAAGTCAGGATTATTAATGGCAAATGATGTAATTATTAAAATTGCGCAAGGTGACGGAGAACCAGTGGATATTGAAGGATACGAAACAACAGATGCTGTTAAATTAATAAGAGGGAACCTAGGAACAGAAGTGCGATTGACTGTTAAAAAACCAGACGGAACCATAAAAGTAATCCCATTAAAAAGAGAAAAAATTATTTTAGACGAGGGCTATGCTAGAAGTGCAGTAATTACAAGAGGCAATGAAAAATTCGGCTATATTTTATTGCCTGATTTTTATGCTGATTTTGAAAGAGAAGACGGCCATAGATGTTCTGAGGACGTTGCCAAAGAAGTTGAAAAGTTAAAAGCGGAAAAAGTAAAAGGTATTATTATTGATGTTCGTTACAACGGAGGTGGGTCCTTGTATGAAGTAGTTCAAATGGCTGGTTTATTTATAGACAAAGGGCCTATTGTACAAATCAGAAATAAAGAAGGCCGCTCTCAGGTTTTGTATGACGAGACGGCTGGTATATTATATGATGGGCCATTAGTAGTTATGGCAAATGAGTTTAGCGCTTCTGCAAGTGAAATTTTTGCTGCAGCTATTCAGGACTACAAAAGAGGCTTGGTAGTAGGTAGTACTTCCACCTATGGTAAAGGCACGGTTCAAAGAAATGTTGCATTTGGTAAACCATTAGATTCCTTAGGTATTCAAACAGAATACGGAGCAGTAAAATTGACCTTCCAAAAATTTTATAGAATTACAGGAAGTTCAACACAATTAAAAGGAGTGGTTCCCGACGTGGTATTCCCCGATGAGTATGAGTTTTTAAAATACAGAGAAAAGGATAATCCTTCTGCATTGGCTTGGGATGAGATGGAAAGAGCTAAATTTCAAGTTTGGCCTAAAACTGGCAATATGAGCACTATTGCAATGAACGCAAATAAGAAATTTGAATCCGACACTTCTGTTGCTAAGTTCAAGAAGAATTTGCAATGGATCTCTTCACAAATAGATAAGCCAGTTTATTTAAAATTAGATAGATATCAAGCTTTTAAAAAAGAAATACAGTCTGTTGTAAAGCAAAATGAAAATATCATTAAGTTGAAGGATACGATGCAAATTGCAGCACTTAAAGCAGACAATGATAAATTCTATAATAATCCAGATAAAGTTAAACAAGAAAGATATCAAGCTTGGTTAAAATTTGTTGCTAAAGACTTACAAATTAAGCAGTCTACTGATTTATTAAGTCAATTTAATACTGTTTCAAATACAACCACAACAATAGCTCCAGTAAAGAAAGGGAAATAAAATTTGAATTATGAGTATCGGAATAGCTATACAAGAGAAGAAATGGCATGTGATTTATACCAAATCTAAATGGGAAAAAAAAGTGGACGCTCTTTTATTGCAAAGAGGATTTGAAAGTTGGTGCCCAGTTCAAAAGAAAGAAAGACAATGGACTGACAGAAAAAAAATTATCGAAGAGCCGCTATTTAGATCTTATGTATTTGTAAAGGCTACTCAGGAAGAACGTAGTAAAATTTTAGCAGTGAATGGGGTAGTGAATTTTTTATATTTTGAAAAGAAGCCTGCTATAATTCGCGATCAAGAAATTGAAACTATTAAAAAATATTTAGGAGAGTCCTATCAATCTATTCAGGTGGTAGACATGAATAATATTCCTGCTCAAACTAAAGTGTCTATTAATAATGGCCTATTCATGGGACAGAGAGGAGAAGTGATTAAATCAGGGAAGAAAACTGTATTTGTGCGACTAGAAAGTATCAATATGATGATGATTGTAGAATTTAAAGTAGAGGAAGTTTCTTTACAATAATTGAATCCAGGGCGTATACAATTAAACTTGGGCACAGTAAATTTAAGCCAAAGTCCAATCAATTAATTGGTTGCTCCACTCAGCTCTGAAAGGAGTAATTACTTTTATATAATTATCGGTATAGCCTTCTAGCATAGCAATACTTTCAGGGTCTTTTTGTTTTACAGACTCAAACAATACTGTTCTTGTAGTACCAACATGAGCAGCATTAAAGTACTGCTGCTTTTGATAAGATAAATTACGCATTATTTTATTTCTTTCATGTCTTATAGAGATAGGTACAATTGGCTTTATATCTAGTGCTTTTGTTGCAGCTCTTTCCGAATAAGTGAAAACATGTAAATAGGCAATATCTAAGGAATGTAAAAATTCTAAACTTTCTCTAAAATATGCTTCAGTTTCTCCAGGAGATCCTACAATTACATCTACCCCAATAGCGGCATGAGGTATAAGTTTGTTGATTAACTCAACCTTCTCACGATATAATTCACTATTATAGCGACGTTGCATCAATTTTAAAACAGTATCAGAACCACTTTGCAATGGAATATGAAAATGCGGCATGATTTTTTTACTTTGCGCGATCCATTCAATCATGTCGTTGGTCAATAAATTTGGCTCAATAGACGATATACGGTATCTAGGTATTTCAGTGTCAGCTTCTAGTGCTTTTATTAATTCAAAAAAGTTTTCTTCATGTTTTTTGCCCCCATCGTTTCCCTTACCAAAATCCCCTAAATTAATGCCAGTTAAAACAATTTCTTTCACCCCATTGGCTGCTAATTGTTTTGCTTGATTCACCACATTTTCAACAGAATCACTTCTGCTTTTCCCTCTTGCCATGGGGATAGTACAAAAGGAACAACTATAGTCACAGCCGTCCTGAACTTTCAAAAAGGTACGAGTCCTGTCATTAACGGAGAAAGAGGAGTTGAATCCAGAAACAGTCTCAATATCGCAGCTGCAGATTTTGGTAGGGTCTCCTTTCGACAAGGAGGCTAAATGCTGAACAAGGTTGAATTTTTCAGAAGCGCCCAGTACTAAGTCCACTCCTGGTATAGCTGCTATTTCTTGAGGTTTTAATTGGGCATAACAACCGGTTATAACCACGAAGCTTTCTGGTGCTAGTCTTTGAATTCTTCTTACCAATTGACGGCATTCTTTGTCAGCATTGTCCGTTACAGAACAAGTATTAATCACGTAAACGTCTGCTTTGTCCGTAAAAGCAGTCTTTTCAAAGCCTTCCTGCTCCAATTGTCTAGAAAGGGTAGAAGTTTCTGAAAAGTTCAGTTTACAGCCTAATGTGTGAAATGCGACAGAACGTTTAGTATTCATGGGTTGCAAAGATAAAAAACCTTAGTGGAACTTGGAAATCTTAAAATAATCATAATCCGCCTATTAATTTCCCATTTTGATGCATTTCAATTAAGTTTGCAACTACTAAAATTGTCAAAATGGACTTTAAGAAAATTAATAATTGGACAGGTTGGATTGTAACCTTAATAGCTTGTACAGTGTACATTATGACTTCAGAAGCTAGTGGTAGCTTTTGGGATTGTGGTGAGTTCATAAGCAGTGCATATAAATTACAAATTCCACATCCTCCTGGAGCACCCATGTTTGTCTTAATGGGTAGGGTATTTATTATTCTTTTCGGAGACAATCCGTTAACAGCTGCCAAAGCCGTTAATACAATGAGTGCCTTGGCAAGTGGGTTTACCATTTTATTTTTATTCTGGACTATCACACATTTTGCAAAAAGAATGGTGGAGAAACAATCTGGAATTGCATTAACGTCAAATCAAATTATTTTAATCATGGGTGCTGGTATTGTAGGTGCCCTAGCGTATACTTTTAGTGATTCATTCTGGTTTAGTGCGGTTGAAGGCGAGGTTTATGCGTTGAGTTCTTTCTTTACTGCTTTAGTTTTTTGGGCAATCTTGAAATGGGAACATACTGCAGATAACGCAGGTTCTGACAAATGGATTATTTTTATCTTCTACATGATGGGAGTTTCTATAGGAGTGCATTTGCTGAACATCTTAACTATTCCTGCTATTGTAATGGTTTATTATTTCAGAAATTATAAACCTAGTTTTAAAGGTGGATTGGTTGCATTTTTTATTGGAGTTATTATTACAGGCTTTATACAAGTATTTTTAATTCAATATACCATTAAGTGGGCTGGCGCATTTGATATTGCTTTTGTAAACAATTTAGGTATGCCTTTCTTTAGTGGGTTTATTACTTTCTTTATTTTACTAGCAGTAGTACTTGGATTAACAATTCGATATGCAAATAAAAAAGCATTCTATTTCTTGAAATTAGGTACTTGGTCATTGATATTTTTCCTATTAGGGTACACTAGCTATGTAACAACAATGATACGTTCAAGTGCAGATCCTTCTGTTGACATGTACAATGTAGATAATCCTGTTACTTTAATGGGATATTTAGGAAGAGAGCAATATGGTGATTGGCCAATTCTTTACGGACCTGATTACGTGGACAAAGTGGATAATATAGAGGGTGGAGATCAATATGTTAAATCTAAGAACACATACGAAGTTGCTGGCAAGAATTATAAGCGAGACTGGGCTTCTGCTCCGTCGGCACATTTGTTCCCAAGAATGTGGGATGGCGAAAATGACAGAGGACAAATGGACAGTTATAAAGCATTTGCTGGTGTAGTGGATGGAGAAGCGCCAACTTTAAGAGATAATATTAAATACTTTACTAATTATCAGTTTGGTTTTATGTATCTCCGTTATTTCTTATGGAATTTTGCAGGTAAGCAAAATGACTTACAAGGCTTTGGTAATGTAAGAGATGGTAATTTTAGAACGGGTATTTCTTTTGTAGACAACGCCCTATTTGGAGACCAATCTAAATTACCAGATTCCATTAATAAAAATAACAAGGCGAATAATACTTTATTTATGTTGCCTTTCTTATTAGGAATAGCTGGTTTTATATATCAGTATCAACAAGCTAAGAAAGACTTTATAGTAACTGCTTTATTATTCTTCTTCACTGGTATTGCCATTGTACTTTATTTAAATCAAGTTAGTTTACAACCACGTGAGCGTGATTATGCCTATGTGGGTTCTTTCTATGCTTTTGCAATTTGGATTGGCTTAGGTGTATTACAAATAGCGGCTTGGTTAAGTAAGGCAGTCACTCAGAGAATTGCAGCTATTACAGCAACGGTAGTTTGCTTTTTCGCTGTACCTGCTTTAATGGCACAGCAAGAATGGGACGACCATGATAGAAGTCAAAAAACCTTGCCTCGTGATTTAGCGCGTGATTACTTAGAGAGTTGTCCTCCAAATGCTATTTTATTCTCTTTTGGAGATAATGACACTTACCCTTTGTGGTATGCACAAGAAGTTGAAGGCATTCGTCCTGATGTTCGTGTGGTGGTAAATAGTTTATTGGGCTCTGACTGGTATATGAGAGAGCTTCGCTATAAAGTGAATCAAAGTGATAAGTTTGATTTGATTTTAACGGAGGACGAAGTGTCTGGTAATAAATTGAACGCGGTTTATTACAATGCATCAGCTGGTTACAATGAAACAAGCTACCATAATTTAGATTCTATTTTACGTTATGTAGTTGCGGATCCTTCAGGAAAATATAAAGTATCATCACAAGAAGGACCTATTAATATTTTCCCGACACATAAATTTAGTGTACCGGTGAATAAGGCAAATGCGATTGCTTCTGGCATTGCAAAAGCTACAGACAATATTGTGGATGAATTAAAAATTGACTTTAATCCTAATAGACAGTATTTATTGAAAAATGAATTAGCAATGTATGCAATCATTGCAACGTCACAATTTAAACGTCCTATTTGCTTTACCTCAACACAGGACTTAAAGGAATTAGGATTGGAAAAATATGTACGTCAAACTGGAATGTCCTACCAGTTAGTGCCGGTTGAGAATTCAGGGGTGGATGTAGACGCAGCATATAAAAATATCATGACTAAATTTGCTTTTGGAAACGCAAAAAATCCGAAAGTTTACTATGATGAAGAAAACCGCAGACATTTAAATTCAATTCGTTATGCTACAGCACAAATAGCTTTGGCATTAGCTGCTCAGGGCAAGAAAGACAGTGCACAACAAATATTAAGAAAACTAGATAGTGAAACTAATGAAAAGAGTTTCCCTTATGGTATGACTTCTAACAGAGGAAATCAGCATAACTATTTCTCTTATGTATTTGTACAAGCTTGTTATGCTTCTGGAGAATTAAATTTGGCAAAGAAAGTTTCTACTGCAGTTATTAAGGATTTAAAACAACAAATCGCTTATTACAGATCACTAGGAGAGTCTATGTCGGAAGAACAGTTCTTGCAGAATGCAGACGCTGCTTATCAAAACAAGCCTTCTAGCTTTAGCAATAAGCAAATGTCTTTTGTACAAGACATATTAACTTGTTATCAGATAGAAGGGGCTATGAATAAAATGGAATCAGACGCAGCCGCCGCTACAAAAAAATAAAAGCTATTATCATAATGATTCTTTCATAAGAAAGGCTCCCAATTGGGAGCCTTTCTTTGTGTATAAATAATGTATTGAATAAATTAGTTACTCATAATGAATAGTATTAAAATTCAATTATAACATAGTAGACAACGCCTCTACAACAGTGTCAATTTCTTGTTGAGTATTGTGTTTGCTAAAAGAGAATCGGATAGTTACAAAATCATCTCCTTTTTGTAAAGCCTGAATTACATGTGATCCTTGCTGAGCACCGCTAGAACAAGCACTGCCGCCACTCGCGCAAATTTGCTTCATATCTAAATTAAATAAAATCATTTCTGTCTTTTCATTTTTGGGGAAGTTTACACTTAATAAAGTGTAAAGGGATTTCCCAAAACTGTCGCCATTAAAATTTACCCCTGGAATTTTAGCAATCAATTGGTCATACATGTATTGCTTTAAGGACTGAATGTAAATACTTTCTTTTTCGTAATTGGCTGTCGCTAATTCTAATGCTTTTGCAAATCCAATAATACCGTATACGTTTTCAGTACCAGCACGCATGTTTCTTTCCTGCGCACCACCATGTACTAAAGGGCTAATTTTAATATTTTCATTTATATAAAGTATCCCAACGCCTTTAGGTCCATGAAATTTATGCCCCGCGCCAGTGATAAAATCAACTGGCATTTCACTTAAATTGAAAGGGAAATGACCTACAGTTTGTACTGTATCGCTATGAAAATAAGCAGTATATTTTTTGCAAATTGTACCAACTATTTCTAAGTCAATCATATTTCCAATTTCATTATTGGCATGCATAATACTTACAATAGTCTTCTCGGGGTTCTCTGTTAAAAGTTGTTCTAAATGAATAGTGTCAATATGTCCATTAGGCAAAATATTCACCCAAGACAATTTCACCCCTGCATGCTTAGCAAGGTGTTCCACTGTATGTAATGTAGCATGGTGTTCTATAGGGGAGCTGATGATATGTTTACAGGCTAAATCATGAATGGCAGCTTGTAATATTGTGTTACTACTTTCAGTCCCACCACTAGTAAAAAATATTTCTGCAGGACGGGCGCCTAAAATTTTAGCTACCGATTTCCTTGCTTGTTCTATAGCCATTCTTGTTTCTCTACCATAACTGTAAATAGAAGAAGGATTGCCAAATTTTTCAGTCATAAATGGCATCATTGCTTCTAATACTTGAGGATCTAGTGAAGTAGTAGCTGCGTTGTCTAAATATATTCGCTCCATAGGAAAATGATTACTTGATTGAGTATTACTTTATTGTATTAACGATTGCAATGATACGGTCTGCTAATTCATCTGCTGCTATTTGAGAGCCCGCTTCTGTATAAATGCGCATAATAGGCTCTGTATTGCTGGTTCTTAAATGTACCCATTCGTTTTCAAAGTCAACCTTAAAGCCATCTACACGGTCAATAGGAAATTGTTTGAATTCAATCTCTAATGCGCTAAATATTTTTTCAATAGGTACATGCGCATTTAAATCCATTTTCTTTTTGCTCATAAAATAAGCAGGATAACTAGCTCTTAATTGAGAACTGGTCATTTTTGATTTAGCTAAATGAGACAGGAATAAGGCGATACCAATTAAGGCGTCTCTTCCATAATGTAAGTCTGGGACAATAATACCTCCGTTTCCTTCTCCACCAATTACGGCATGTTCACTTTTCATTTTATTCACCACGTTCACTTCTCCTACGGCACTAGCGAAATAGCTACAACCATGTTGAATACTTAAGTCTTTTAAGGCTCTTGTAGAAGACAGGTTACTTACTGTAGCCCCTTTCTTATGTTGTAATATATAATCTGCTACAGCGACTAAAGTATATTCTTCTCCAAATAGCTCCCCGTCTTCACTTACAAAGCAAAGCCTATCTACGTCGGGGTCTACCGCAATTCCTACATGTGCTTTTTCTTTCACCACTGTAGTACATAATTCGGTTAAATGTTCCTTTAGAGGTTCTGGATTATGCGCAAACTCTCCATTCATTTCTGCATTTAGTACTTTGATATTTTCAACCCCAATAGCTTTTAACAATGCAGGAACTGTAAATGCCCCCGAGCTATTAATTGCGTCTACTACCACCGAGAAATTGGCTTCCTTAATTGCTTTAACGTCTACCAATGGGTAGTCAAGTATCGCTTGAATATGTTTTTCTAAACTATTATTGTCGGCTAGTATGACCCCAATTTGGTCTACTGCTGCATAATTAAAATCTTCGTTTGCTGCCAGATTTAGTATAGTCTTTCCTTCCTCGCCACTTACAAATTCCCCTTTTTCGTTTAATAATTTCAAGGCATTCCATTCCTTTGGATTATGGCTGGCAGTTATAATAATACCGCCATCTGCTTTTTCAAAAACAACGGCCATTTCAACGGTAGGAGTGGTACTTAAACCTAAATGGATTACGTCAATCCCCAATGCCAATAAACTTTGTTCTACCAAAGTTTCCACCATCGTGCCACTTATTCGACCATCACGTCCAACTACCACCTTTTTAGGTCCAGCAGACTTTGAATTTAACCAGGTTCCGTAAGCTGAAGCAAACTTTACAATATCAATAGGAGTAAGGTTATCATTCGGTTTTCCGCCAATAGTGCCTCTAAATCCTGAAATGCTTTTAATAAGTGCCATAATTATGATATAAGTGCTTAAAAAATTCGGTATGCAAATTTACTTTAAATTTTTGCACTTC
Source organism: Comamonas sp. lk (assembly GCA_943327245.2). Taxonomy (GTDB): domain Bacteria; phylum Bacteroidota; class Bacteroidia; order Chitinophagales; family Chitinophagaceae; genus Sediminibacterium. Next base: position 33,994 of record CALPWK020000005.1, read on the forward strand.
CTTGTATCTTTATGGCATGATGCAAACATTTTGGGAGACCCTTTTGGTAAAAGATCAGGCTTTGTTTAGTAAAATCAACGGGCAATGGACCAATCCGTTGGCCGACCATATAATGCCATGGTTGCGTACTTCCAATAACTGGTATCCCATGTATGCTGCAATATTGGCTTATTTGTTTTTTAAATGGGGCAAAAATGCATGGAAATGGATACTGATAGTGGCAGTCAATATCGCGCTTACGGATCAAATTAGTAGTAGTTTTTTTAAACCTTTTGTACATAGACTAAGACCTTGTGCTGACCCTGCAATAATGCATCAAGCTAGGTTGCTGTTAGAACATTGTTCTGGTGGATTTAGTTTCACTTCTTCCCATGCAGCGAATCATTTTGGACTTGCCATGTTTATTTTTATGACTTTGCAACCCCTATTCAAAAAAGCTACTTACTTATTTTTTGTTTGGGCTGGATTCATTGCCTACGCACAAGTATATGTAGGGGTTCATTATCCCTTAGACATTTTTGCAGGTTGTTTAATTGGTTTGATTGTAGGGTATTTAATGGGCAAATTATTTTTAAAATGGCAGCCTGTAATTGATTAAAATTTAATGCATTGAAATGAATAAGAATACATTTTTAATATTATTGGTAGCCTGTATTGGTATTTATATAGTTGGAGCATTTATGATTCCCTTAATGGATATTGACGCTAGTCAGTATGCCTCTATAAGTAGGGAGATGTTGGAGCGAAATAGCTTCTTACAAATATTTGATTTGGGTAAGGATTATTTAGACAAACCACCTATGTTGTTTTGGTTGTCTGCATTGTCCATGAAAATTTTTGGAGTATACGACTGGGCGTATCGTTTACCTTCTTTGCTATTCTTGGGAGTCGCATTATATAGTACATTTAAATTTACTCAGTTATATTACTCGAATCAAACAGCTAGGTTAGCAACCATTATTTTAGCAAGTTGTCAAGCTTTCTTTTTAATTGCACATGACGTAAGAACTGATACTATTTTAATGGGTTGGGTTATTTTAAGTATTTATCTATTAGCAAAATGGTCGGAACAGAATAATTCAAGAGATTTTTTCTTGGCTATAGCAGCTATTGCAGGAGGCATGATGACAAAGGGTCCTATTGCAATAGTGGTACCAGTACTTTGCTTTATACCACAATGGGTGAGCCAACAAAAATGGAACTTTTTCATAAAACCAATTTATTTGTTAGGCCTTGTTTTGCTGGCAATTTTATTAGTTCCAATGAGCTGGGGTTTATATCAACAATATGATTTGCACCCAGGAAAATTAATCAATAATAGACCCATTGAATCTGGGCTTAAATTTTATTATTGGACACAAAGTTTTGGCAGGTATACTGGCGAGAATTTTTATCATGAAATGAGTTATTTCACTTTTCTGTTGGAGAATATGTTTTGGAGTTTTTTGCCTTGGATTTTTGTTTTTTTATGGGCCTTGGCAAGTAAGGCGTTTAACATAGTAAAAGAGGGTATATTCAAACCAAGTTCGGAACGCATCTCTTTTTTTGGGTTTGTATTAACCTATTTGGTCTTATCTAGAAGTCAAGCACAATTGCCTCATTATATTTTTATTGTATTTCCATTAGCCGCTATTTTAACAGCCGCTCATTGGGAAAAATTCATATGGCATCAAACAAGTATTAGTAAGGGGTTACGTATTTTTTATGGCTTTCATTTATTCCTATTCACAATTCTTTTTACAATTTTAGCAGCTATTGTGATCATACCTTTTGGATGGGCTGGCTGGATAGTCTCCCTGCTTGGATTAGGCACTATGGTTTTAGTTATTAGAGTGCTGTTCTCAAAACAGTTAGTAGGGCAAAAGTGGTTTTATGCAGCAGTAATTATAATGCTAGGAGTGAATAGTATAATGAACAGTCATTTTTATCCGCATTTGTTGAAATACCAATGGGGTAATCAATTGGCAGAAATCATAAATGAAAAAGGGTTGGATAAAAACAAAATTATAATTTATAAAATCCCCAATAGCAATGCTTTTCATTTTTATGGGCAACATGTATTTCCAGCAATACAGGACAGTTTGCAGTTAAAAGAGGGAGACTGGGTTGTTACAGACGCAAAGAATAATAATGATTTGAAAATACAGTTCCCTAAAAGCCAAATCCAATACCAGGGGGAACGCTTCCATGTTACCATGTTAACCCTGCCTTTTTTAAATCCGGCAACTAGAAAAGTGGAACTTACCGAGTTTAACTTAATTCAATTACTTAAATAGTTTTCACTTAACATAACTGATTATTAATTAAATTCGTATACCCATATTTTGATGGGTAAATCTATTTATTTAAAAAA
>CALPWK020000006.1 GCA_943327245.2 Comamonas sp. lk
AATAAAATGTGCTATCAAAATCATTTTTACTTGCATAAATTGCCGTTCTAATAAAATCATTGTAATGCAAATAAGGGTTGTCTTTGTCAGACTCTTTCAATAATTCTAAAGCTCTTTCATTTTGCTTGTCTCTAAAATAATACCTTGCTATCAAAGCCTTTATTGGCAAAGTCGATGTTGACAAATTTGGAAAATGTGGAAACGCATCTTTCACCTCATCTAATGGCATTTTAGGATCAGCGTCTATCTCCCCCATTACAAATTTCTGTACTTTTAATGATTGATAGGTTTGATATGCTATGTCAATAGACGGAATCAAAGTACTAAAAGCAAAAATAAAATATAGCAAATTAAAATAACTAGCCTTTTTTTCAACCTTAGCTGATTGCTTATTAGACAAGAACACTGCAGGTGCAAATATTAAGGCTGCCGACATGGCTAACATAGTTTGCATTGCAGTTCTTTCTGCTGGAAAATTTAAAAATGCATCTACAAAATAACAGGTTATGGCCATTAGGCTAATGGTAGCTAGCAATCTAAAATCTTTCGCCTCTTCCTTTCTCCATATTTTTATGGCGAACAAAAACAATAATAAGAAAAGTATTAAAAAACTAGTACCCCCAATAACTCCTAAGTCCGCAAACATCTCTATAAAATCATTATGAGAATGGTATGGTACAAACAAGTCGGTTGCTCTCTCTTTTTCATAGGGTATGGATGCTAATTTCCAATTACCATAACCTGCCCCGAATAATGGATGTTTAAATGCATAGTCTGCTGCTGCTTTCCATAAATGAATTCTGCTATTTTGTTCACTTGCTATATTGATATCACCCACTCTCTTTGTTACTGTTCCATATCCTCCCTGAAAACCTTGCATCTCAATCGCATTTGACAAAATCAAATTCGCACTAAAATAGGCTATAATAATTGGAATTAAGAAAAAGGCAATTTGAATAAACATTTCCTTTTTGCCTGTCTTGTACTTATAAAAAATAGTGGTAATTGTGAAAATTGACAAAATCAATAGAAGTCCAACAAAGGTGGAACGCGTATTTAAAATAAACAATGCAAAAATGCCTAAAAACAAACATATCAATCCTAATAATTTACCAAATACTTTGTTATTCAAAATAACCCATAAAACAAAAGGAAATTTAATGAGCAAACTAGCTGCCATAACATTCTTATTTCCATGATTACCACTTAAACTCAGGATATTTTGATCCAATCCCATTGTTTCCATATTATTCGAAAAACCTGATATTACATATATGGCATCATAAAGCAAAATAAACGAAACAATAACAGCAATTACATTGAAGATTTTCTTTAAATCTTGCTTATAATAAAGAATGGAAAGATTTATGAAAATAAAATAAGTAGTAACTAGTCTTGCTAAAGTCACTAATGATTCGGTGGGATTAATTGCATAAAAATAAGAACCCATTGCCCATAACAATAAAACAGAAAATACGATACTAAATTTATATTGTATTACATTATCTATAGCGTCTTTATATATTCCCCTATTGAATAAGATATATAATACAGCAAGCAAATCGACAATGCTGCTATATAGCCATTGCGCTCCCATTACGTCCGCTCCACCTAAGTCAGGAATGAAGTGTACCGCTAAAAATAAAAGAGTAAAGATTAGGCTTACAAGCCAATTAGTTTGATACTTGTTCAATTGTATAAAATTTTAAAACTTCTTTATATCTAATTTTTACCGTCTATAATTATGGGAGTTTTACCACCACCCATAATTATCACTTTTGCATTAGGCGAAGTCATTAGTCCTTTCATAGCTTGTATTTGCTCATACTGCAATTGCTTATCACCAAGACCTAGGCTGATAATTCTCTGGTAATCCGCAATACCTTGCGCCTCTACTCTCTTACGCTCCGCTTCTTGTTTTTCTTTTTGTAAAACATATTGCATTTTCTGCGCATCTTGCTCTGCCTTTATCTTTTCTTCAATAGACCCTTTTACAGAAATTGGCAAAGTAATATTACGAACCAATAATTGCTCTAATACCAAACCTCTAGCTTTTAAATTAGCCTCAATAGTTTTAAATATTCTAGACTGAAACTCATCCCTTTTTACTGAATACAAATCAACCGCAGTATAATAAACAGCATTATCTCTTATTTTAGTTCTAGTAATAGGTCGTATAACTACATTTTTAAAATCATACCCAATCTCTTTAACAATCTTTGGAGCCTGTGATGCTTGTACGCGATATAGTACTGTCAAATCAATAACCACTTCCAAACCATCTGCTGTCAATACACGTATCGCATCATCCCCATTCACATCGCCTTCATTATGTACCCCACTCATCGTATAGTTTTGTGTTCTTACATCAATTGTCTTCACCTCCATTAATGGGTTAACAAAGTTTAATCCACTGGTAAGTACATCGTCTTGGACTTTACCAAATAAGGACTTAACTCCAATTTCCCCAGCATCAATTTGTTTAATACTAGACGTCAAAGCCCCAAGTGCCACCAACCCTATTCCTACAATTTTGATAGTGGATGTTTGACCGGAAATTGGGAGATTCAAATTTTTAACGGCTCCCGCTGCTAAAAAGACAATAATACCGAGTATGATAAGTAACATAAGATTGGGATATTTTTAATAAATATACAGCTTTATTTATAGTTCGTCGCTAAGAGCTAAAAGCTTAGCAATGAGTTGTAAAATGAATTTTACTTAAGTATCCTACTTCTTCAATTGATCTCTAATTTCAACTAATAACTTGTCTGTAGACGAAACCTTCTCCGCATCTTCATCCGCCATATTTTGCTTTAATTTACTTACCCCTTTAATTACAATAAATAAAACAAAAGCAATAATCACAAACTTAATAATTGCAGCAAGTGACTTCCCGTAATGAACCGCACCCCATGCTAATTTATCAATATCCGCAACACCTGCAGCTTTAGTAGCGGGAGCAAGAATTAGAGGAGTAATAACATCTTCCACCAAGGAACTTACAATACTACTAAATGCTGCACCAATAACTACCGCTATGGATAACTCAATTACATTTCCTTTAATCGCAAAGTCTTTAAAATCTTTTAATAAACTCATAAAATATTTTTATAAGTTAAATTTATATAAAATAATTAGAACCTCCTGTAGCGTATTTTAACCTTAGCAATTCCGGGTCCAATTAAATCTATCTCTCTAGCAGCTGTTTTAGTCAAGTCAATAATCCGCTTTCTTACAAAAGGACCTCTATCATTTATTCGAACTACCACTGTTTTATGATTACTCAAATTAGTTACTAATACCTTGGTGCCGAATGGAAGTGTCTTATGCGCAGCTGTTATCTTATTATGTTGGAAAATTTCCCCATTGGCGGTTTTTCTCCCTTCATAATAGTCCGAATAATAGGAAGCATACCCTGTTTGTGTTTTATACAAAATACAACCTGAGCAACTGATTGTAAATACCCCTAAAATTATAAAAAAAAGAATCCTTGAAATATTGAATTTCATACAGCTATTTAAACAAATAATAAATGGGGGGAATACTGAAATTTACAGCTTATTTACCAGTTAAAAAAATAGAATTAATATGATAAATATTGAATAAATTAGCTAATAAACTAATTGAAAATATGAAAAACATAAAGGGCTTTTTCGCACTATTCAGTGTATTCATTTCTACAGCCAGCTTTGCTCAAGCAAAACCTGAGTGGAATGCAATATTCACTAAAATAAATAATGAGGTATTGAGTAATTCCAATGCTTACAATTCATTAAAGATTGCATCAGAAACCATTGGACATCGTTTAACTGGATCTGAGAATGGCAATAAAGCAGAAGCGTATGCTTTTAACTTATTAAAGTCTTATGGATTTACGAATTTAAGATACCAGCCTTTTGAAGTAGAAAGCTGGAGCAGAGGAAGTTTAGAAGTATCAATTGGTAATTCAGTAAGTAGTTTAAAGAATGTAAAATCAGTTTCATTAGCACACTCTCCAGTGGCATCTGACATCACTTTAGAAGTAATAGATATGGGCAATGGTGTTGAAGCTGACTACGCAGCAGCTCCAGACAAGGTGAAAGGCAAAATTGCATTAGTGTATTTAGGTACTTTGCCAGGATCTAAAGAAGGCACCCCAAACTTACATAGATCAGAAAAAACAGCAATCGCCACAAAATATGGTGCAAAAGGGATTATTGTTATAAATACTGCAGACAAAGGTGTTTTATTAACCGGTACTGCTTCTGTAACAGGAAAATTAATTCCAATACCTGCTGTTTGTGTAGGTAAGGAAGACGGTTTAGCATTAAAAGAGGAACTTAAAGCAGGCAACTTATTTAGTCATATTAAAATGACAAATCATTCTGGCTTAATAAAAGCAAGAAATGTTGTAGCTACTATAAAAGGCAGCAGTTTGCCAAATGAAAAGATTGTTGTAGGTGGGCACTTAGATAGCTGGGATTTAGCTACCGGAGCAATGGATAATGGAATTGGATCGTTTTCTGTTTTAGACATGGCTAGAACTTTTCAAGTATTACATTTGAAGCCTGCACGTACTATTGACTTTGTAATGTTTATGGGTGAGGAAGAAGGCTTATTAGGATCTAGAGCTTATGTAGACGCTTCTATTAAAGACAAAAGCATTGACCAAATAAGATATATGTTAAACTATGACATGACAAATGACCCTAAAGGTTATCACACGAGTGATGCTGATAGTAAAGACCTTTTTGAATCTATTGGAAAAATTGCAAATAAATTAGATACTAATTTTAAAAATACATTTTCAGTTGGCGCAGGCTTACATAGTGACCACCAACCCTTCATGTTAAATGGAGTACCAACAGGCGGTGGCGCAGGTGGAAGCTTACCTAAAGGTGCTGGACCATGTTACCATGCAGACTGTGATGTATTTAGTTTAGTAGAAGATAAAGGAATGCGCAATACTGTTCGTTTTAACACCATGTTATTATTTGGTATAGCAGACGCTACTACCATTAATGCTAAACATTTTACGGACGAAGAAACAAGGTTATTCTTAATTAAGAATAATTTAAAAGAACCATTAACTATTGCAGGAGAATGGCGTTGGAAAGATTAAGTTTTAATTTACTATACTAAAAAAGGGGACTCGAAAAATCGAGTCCCCTTTTTTATTTAAATGATTTGAATTAAAAGATTGTTATTTTAAATTAACAGTCTTCCCCGTTTTAGCTGATATTTTAGCAGCTTCTAAAATTCGGTTAACCATAATATTATTTTCAATTGTATACAAACCAAATGGTTCTAATTTTTCATTTCCTCTCAATACTGCATGGAGATAAGAAAAGGGATCCGTAAAAACATGTATGTCTTTGTCGGTAATTGTCTTTTCATATTCAGGTAAAGTCTCCTTATTTCTTAAACGCATTTTATTGGCATTTACCGCTATGATATAAGCGCTATCTCCATAAACTTCCATATCCTTTCTACTAAATGTCCAGTTCCATGAACCTTGAATAATAGCTTGCGTTTTGGGATAATTTACAATTATAGTCGCATCGTCGTCCACTTTTGGATATAGTTTAGGTTTAAATTGACTGGTAACAGCAGTTACACTTAATGGCATTTGTCCATTCATTAAATAGGTAATTAAGTTAGCCCCATAACATCCAAAATCCACAATAGCTCCACCCCCATTCTGAATTGGGTCAGTTAACCAATTGGCAAATTCATCGCTTACCCCAATTTCCTTTGGTCCTTGATGTCCATGATGAAACACCACTTTTCTAATTTGTCCCACATAATTACTATCCTTAATCATTCTAAAAGTTTCATAAGTAGCAGGATACCAAGATGTTTCAAAATTGGTCAATAATAGTACATGGTTCTTTTTAGCTATTGACTGCATCTCTAAAGCATCTGCCAAATTAGCTGCCAATGGTTTTTCCACCATTATGTGAATCCCTCTTGGCGCCGCCGCTTTAACTGCCATTAAATGTTCTTTGATAGACCCAAAAGCTAAAACCGCTTCCGGATTTTTCTGATCTAAAACTGCTGCCAAATTATTATAAAATAGGCTAGCAGGTAGATGATACTTTTTAGCATTTTTTTCAGCAATTAATTTATTAGGCTCATATATACCTACTAATTCAATATCATTTTTCGCAGCTCTTCCTAAAATCCAGGACACATGTCCATGTGTTATTCCCACTACCACCACTCTCACCGGTCCCGTCTTTTTAACTTGCGCGTGCAAGGAGTTCAATTGCAAAATTGTCAATACAATTAGCAACATTTGTTTTCTTATCAGTTTCATTTGATTAAATTATACTTTGAATTTAAGTCAATTAATTATCTTTAAGACCAAATATTAACACATAATGTCCTTTACAACATCAACAACTATGAGATATGTATTATTTACACTACTAACCTTTATAAGTATACATGCATTTTCAAATAGCAAAGACACTCTTTATTTAAGTTCCCCTAGCAATGCAATTAAAGTAGCTATTTGGCAAAATGGTCAATTGTTTTATAAAATAAATTACAATAATAAATCAATTACAAAAGCCTGTGTTATTGATCTAGAAATAAATAATCATCCATCTCTTTCAAATGCAAATCAATTTACAGGACATACTATTAAATACAATAAATCAATTGTCGAAAATCCAGTTCCTGATAGAAGTAGAAAATTACTTAATGAATACAATGAAATAACAATACAATTTAAACAACCCTATACTTTGCAGTTTAGAGTTTTTGACAATGGTGTTGCTTATCAAATTGGCACAAAATTCAAAGATAGTATTTTCATAAAAAATGAGATCGCTAAATTCAATTTCGAAAATAAAGCAACTGCCTATATCCCTTTAATTCATAAGAGAGAGGATGGTGATATTTTTCATACTAGTTTTGAAGAATTATATACACTAACTCCTCTTGATTCAATTTCGAAAAATCAGCTCGCTTATAATCCTGTACTAATAAGTCCTGAACAAAGTCCAAAAATAGCTATTACAGAATCTGACTTATTAGATTATCCTGGAATGTTTTTAACTGGATCCAATTCCAATGGACTAGAAGCTAAGTTTGCTGAATATCCTGAAAAAGATAGTTTAACAAAGGAATTATATCCGGAACTAGTGGTAACAAAAAGAGCTGATTATATTGCATATACCAAGGGAACTAGAAATTTGCCTTGGCGTATTTTAATGATTGCCCCAGAAGACAAAGACTTGCCTATTAATAATATGGTATATCTGTTAGCGAGTCCTTCCAACGCATCAAATTTCGACTGGGTGCATCCTGGAAAGGCAACTGATGAATGGATCATTAATATAAATTTATTTAATACAAATTTTAAAGCAGGCATAAATACAGCAACTTATAAATACTATATTGACTTTTGTAAAAGATTCGGATTTGATAGAATTATGATGGATGCGGGTTGGAGTGATTACAAAGACCTTTTTAAAATTAATCCAGCTATTAACATGGATGAAATTGCAGCATATGCTAAATCACAAAATATTAAAGTAAGCATGTGGACCATTGCAGTTACACTTGACAAGCAATTAGACAGTGCCTTAGATCAATTCAACAAATGGGGAGTTGATTTTATTATGACTGATTTTATTGACAGAGATGATCAAAAAATGGTTCAATTTTATGAACGTATTGCAAAAGCATGTGCAAAACATAAAATTATGATAATGTATCATGGTGCCTATGCTCCAAAGGGATTTAACAGAACCTATCCTAATGCAATCACTAGAGAAGGCGTGTTAGGATCCGAGTATAGTATATGGAGTGATAAAGTAACACCTAGCCATAATTTAATATTACCATTCACTAGGATGCTAGCTGGGTCTTTGGACTATGAGCCAGGCTATTTAAACAATGCTACTAAAGCAAGTTTTAGAAATATTGAAGGGGCTCCTATGAGTTATGGAACAAGATGTCATCAGTTAGCAATGTTTATAGTATATGATAGTCCAATGCAAATATTTTCAGGCAATCCTTCCCAAGCTTATTATGAACCCGCATTTATGGAGCTTCTTGGAAGTATTCCAACTGGATGGGATGATACAAAAATATTAGATGCTAAAGTGGGCGAATATATTGTTACTGCAAGACAGAAAAATAATAATTGGTATATCGCGGGGATGAATGACTGGACTAATAAGGAGCAAAATATAAAACTTGACTTTTTAGAACCAGGGAATTACAAAGCAACAATTTGCAAAGACGGTATTAACGCAGATAAGTATGCAGCAGACTACAGCATTACAAATTTAATTGTCACTAAAGAATCAACTATTACAATTCATTGCGCACCAGGTGGGGGCTTCATGATAAAACTTATAAAAGAATAAAAAAAGAAGGCCCCATAGAAATGGGGCCCGTTTTACGATTGCTTGCTTAAAACCAATAAACCTATAACGAAATTTATTTTTAAAATTTATATACAGCTGCGATGATGAAATTACCAGCACCTGCTGTTAATTCACTTGATTTATTAATAAAAACTTTATCCTTAGCATTGTCAAATCTCAATTCTGGAATGATTGTGAATTTTGAGAAGTGAATATTTGCAGATAATGTATTTTGAAATATAGAAGTCCCAACTGCTACTGCACTTTTTGAATCATTAAAATATTCTGATCTTAAAGTAAATCCAACTTTAGCACTTGGGTCATAATTGAAGTAAAAAGCATTACTAGTCCAATTAGTACCTGCAATATTTGCAATTGTTCCATCATAATTAATCGCAAATTTACTATTAACTACACCATTCAATACAAGATCAAATTGTGATTTATCTTTACCACCTTGGTAGTTTAAAAATGCTTTTAATTTATCATCTTTTGTGCCCGTGCTAAATTGAGCAATTAACATTTTAACTTCCGCCTTTGCATTTGTAATATCTGTAGGTTCTGCGACACCAATCATAAAGGCAGACTTACCACCTAAAGAAATATCTGCTCTAACTCCGGTATGAAAGAAAGGACCATAAGAAAATCCATAACTCATACTATAGTTTCTATTAGCATAAGCATCTAGTAATTCATATCCAATATGTGTAGCCCACTTACCAACTGTAAATTTAACAATTGAATTGGGAGCAAAACTGATAAATGCTTGTTTAACATTTTGTGCTAACCCCTTATCGTTGTAGGAAAACTCTTCCACTCTTTTCCCATAACCTAAGTCAATAGTACCAGTAAATTTTCCAATTACTTGATCTACTTTTAAGGAAGCCATTCCTAATTTTAAAGCATTGTTTGAGTTAGTAAAACTTGTTTTATTGTTTTCAGGTTTACTAGCAAAATCACTTTTATAATAACCATCAACATAAAATGTATACGTAGTACTAGATTTAGATGGTTTAGTAGCGTTGGATTGAGCATTTGATACAATAGATGCAAAAAGAATCCCTAATAAAATGATAGATTTTTTCATTGAGTAAATTTTAAGTGTATTCATATTAGTAAAATTTATATGTTACATATTTTTCTTTCAGATAGCTAATAAAAAAGAAAACTAAAATATAAAATGAGATTCAAAAATAAACAACTAAAATGTTATATTGATTATCAACACTTTAGGAATATTTAGAATGTTTATTTCATATTATGTTTATTTCTATTTGTTATTTATATTGCTAAATTATAAAATTATCACAATTTATGGCACATTTTATTCATATTTATTTTTTCTTAATATTTATTATGAGCTTTATGTAACTGAAACACTATACTTCTTGAACTGAATGATAGAGAAAGTGAAAAAAGAGACAGAGAAAGTGAAAGAGAAAGAGAATATGCAGGAAGTAGAAATGGAATAGGTCTTGATATAATTAGAAAAATGAATGAAATAGTACCTATGCCGATTAAAAAAAATTCAATTAACAATAAAAGTCAATTTGAAAGTATAAGTCATTATGTTTCAACTTATAGTTGATATTTTTCGTAACTTTAAACAAACCAGAAATTAATGTCAACCCAAATAAATAAAGACCTCCGGTTTGACGCTTTCTTTAATTCGGCATCCATTGGAATTATTGTTGTTAATAGCAGTGGCAATATCATTATGGCCAATAAATTTGCTCATAACCTATTTGCATTCGAGGAAAATAAAATGATTGGAAATGTATTAGAAAAATTAATACCCCAACGTTATCATCATAAACATGAAGGCCATAGAGATAAATATAATGAGAACCCACAATCTCGTTCCATGGGTGCAAATATGATTTTATCCGCACTAAGACAAGATGGTACAGAATTTCCTGTCGAAATAAGCCTAGGTCATTTTTCTACAGACGATGAAAAGTTTACTATCGCATTCATTATTGATATTACAATAAGAAAAGCAAATGAAGAACTAACTAAGTCCTTGGAAAAAGAAAAAGAGTTAAATGACCTTAAGTCAAGGTTCGTATCCATGGCTTCGCATGAATTTAGAACACCATTAAGTACTATCCTATCTTCTATTTCGCTCTTATCCAAATATACTAAAACAGAAGACCAACCTAAAAGAGACAAACACGTTGACCGTATAAAATATTCAGTCAAATCACTTACAGATATTTTAAATGAATTTTTATCCCTTGGGAAAATTGAAGCTGGTAAAATTGAAGTGAGAAATGAGGAGTTTGACCTAAAAGCATTTATTGATGGAGTTGTGTATGAAATGAATATCCTATTAAGACCAGGTCAACAATTCAACTACACCCATACTGGTGATAAAAATTTATATAGCGATAGTAATCTTTTAAAGCATGTACTAGTAAATCTTATCTCAAATGCCATTAAATTTTCTCCAGAAAATACAGTTATTAAAGTAGATACTGAAATAAATGAAGGTATAACCACCATACAAATTACAGATCAAGGCATGGGAATTCCTATTAGCGATCAAGTTCACCTATTTGAAAGATTTTTCAGAGCAACAAATGTTACTAATATACAAGGCACTGGACTTGGACTTCATATTGTAGGCAGATACGTTGAATTATTAGATGGAATTATAAAATACAGTAGTGAACTCGAAAAAGGCAGCAGCTTTACTATAAAACTGCCTAGTATTGACGATTTACTATCAAACTAAACGGAAAGAATATGGAAAGGATTTTACTGATTGAAGACAATGATGCGTTAAGAGAAAATACAGCTGAAATTTTAACATTAGCAAGTTACGAAGTTATTACAGCCGAAAACGGCAAAATAGGAGTAGAAAAAGCAATAGCGAACCCTCCCGATCTAATTGTTTGTGATATTATGATGCCTGTATTAGATGGTTATGGCGTATTCCAAATAATAAGTAAAAATGAAGACCTTCAACATATTCCTTTTATATTTCTTAGTGCTAAAAGTGAAAGAACCGATTTAAGAAAAGGTATGGAAATGGGCGCAGACGATTATATCACAAAACCATTTTCAGATTCAGAATTGATCAATGCCATTAGAGCAAGATTTGAAAAAATAAGAATCCAACAAAACAGATTAGGCAAAGGAATAGAAACCTGGTATCAAATTATAGCTGACTTAGGCGAAAAAGATGAAATGTTTAAAGCATTAGAAAATCACGACGTAGTAGATTATAAAAAGAAACAAGTTATTTATTCAGAAGGACAGCACCCAAACAAACTATATTATATAGAATCGGGCAAGATTAAAATATATAAAACAAGTGAAGGTGGAAAAGAGTTAATCACTAGCTTGTTGTCAGCAGGAGACTTTTTCGGTCATATCCCTTTAATAGAAAATAATGTTTACGAGGAATTTGCAGAAACATTAGAGGAGTCCGCTATAAGAGTTATTCCAAGAAAAGAATTTGAACACTTAGTTACACACAATCAAGAAATTGCTATAAAAGTAATAAAATTATTAGCTAATAATATTGCAGAGAAGGAACAGCAGCTAGTAGCACTAGCCTATCATAGTCTAAGAAAGAGAGTTGCAGACGCATTACTTACTCTAAAAAAGAAATATGACACTGAGTCTGCTGCTAATTTTTCAATGGCAATATCAAGAGAAGATTTAGCTAATATAGCAGGTACTGCTACAGAAAGTTTAATTAGAACCTTAAGCGACTTTAAGAACGAAAAATTGATTGAAATAAAAGAAGGTAAAATAACCATACTAGAAGAAAAAAAATTAGCTAACCTGTTTAATTAAGGCTTGGAAATTCAATTTTTTGATTAACATCATGTTTCCATGACATGAACTCATTTTCTAAATACACAATTTGCTGTTTATACTTTTTTATAGTTAAAACTATTTTCTTATCAATTTCGGAGGAATTAGACACTTTTATTTTCAACAGTCTATTCAAAGACAAAATATCACTTTTAAGTAATTGAATCGCTGATTCTCTATTGGAGATATGTTGATCTAGTTCTTCTACCCATAAAACTGTAGCTTCCAAAACAGTATCAGTAAGTAATCCAGCTATTTTGTTCTTTATAAATGCCTGCTCCTCTTGGATAAATTCAAGGGTTCTTATTAATGATTCTAACTCTTTTAAACTTTCTTCTTTGATCATAAAAAATTAATTATGACAAGAGACTACTGCAGTTTCAAGTTCAATATGCGGACTAACAAAAGGAATACCTAAATTCATTCCTCTCAAAATTAATAATACCCCCATGGTGAAAATGAAAAAAGGCAATAAGCTCTGTAGCTTTTTTCTAAATATATGCCCCATATACTGTCCCCCTAACGCCACCATCAATAACGCTGGCAAAGTGCCTAACCCAAAAAATAACATAAACAGACCAGCATTTAAAGCCGACCCTGTTGCCATTGAAGAAGTTAGTGCCAAATACACCATGCCACATGGCAATAAGCCATTCAAGAATCCGATTAAAAAGAAAGAACCAATGTGCTCACTTCTAAATAATCTTCTAAGTCCATCTAAAACTGGCTTTTGTATAAAACGTAAAGGTGCAAATGATTTTTTTGATTTTATTACAAAAACCCAAGCAACATATGTCAGCATGATAATCCCAATAATAATAGAAATATGCTGTTGTGCATTGTATATAAAAAATTGCTTCCCAAACAAACCCATAATAACGCCTAGTGTTCCATAGCTTACTAATTTACCAATATGATACAAACTAGTGGAAAAGATCTTCTCTATAGTATTCTTTTTTGAAATAGGAAGTGACATTACCAAAGGACCACACATGCCAATGCAATGAGCACTTCCTAATAGACCCATCAAAAACCCGATTCCTATAAGATTATCAAAAGACATTGTTACAGCATTATTTTTTCCTCGTAATAAAAATTCACACCTTCCTTCTCCACTTCAAGTTTCAAGGTATACTTCCCTTTCATTTTTGTCAACAATTCCATGTCAATGCGAGCATTAGAAACAGTAAATTTTTTACTTAAATCCTTAGTCTCGTCTGCTGCATAATATAAGTGTGCAGTTCCTTTCGCTACTGCACTGTTAAATGAAATAGGTAATTGTATTATTAAATGCCCATTTACAACAGTTGTACTTAAGTCCCCACCCGCTAATTTAGCATGCTCTTTTGCATCTATCACATTTTGATATTTTAACTCGTCCGCATAATAATCCTGTTGAACTAAATCAAATTTTTGTGTAGAAGCTTTAATAGCTAAAAAAACAATACCCGCAACGAAAGCCAAGTAAACAAATAAAATTTTATATCCCCAATTGAATTTCATAAATAAATTTTTAAATTGCTGGACCTAAGAATGTAACAGTTAAAGTTTCAATTCGTTTCCCGTCTTCATATAAACCTATCTTAATCTTTGTTTTTCTAGCATGTATCTGAGCTGGCTTCAAAATAATAAAGAAGCTAGTTTGGAAATAAGATTCCTTAGGTACGTCAATGGGATTTATCAACTTTATTTCGCCTTCTATATTTTCTAGTTTCAAGTCAATATGAATAATTTTTCTTGTCTTATTCGCCAACTTTACATTATATAAATTACTTAGCTTATGATCCTCTAATTTTTGATACATCTGTCCAGGTGTTCTTAAAATCCTGGCAGTTACGTCATCCCTAGTTATTAAAAGTATAGCTAAAAATGACAATAAAGAAAGCAAAACAATAGTGTACAATCTTAATCTCCAAGTATAAGACGTCTTCTCTTTTTTTGCCAAATTATTCTCAGAAGCATATCTTATTAAGCCTTGAGGCTTCCCAATATGGTCCATTATCTCATTACAGGCATCAATGCAAGCAGTACAGTTAACACATTCCAATTGAGTACCATTACGAATATCAATGCCTGTTGGGCAAACTCTTACGCAAGCATGGCAATTTACACAGTCGCCTACCCCGGCATCTGCTGCTTTACCTCTTGGCTCTCCTCTTATATAATCATATGCAACCAAAATTGAATTCTTGTCTAGCATAACCCCTTGTAACCTTCCATAAGGGCATACTATTAAACAAGCCTGTTCTCTAAACCAGATATATACAAAAAAGAACACACAAGTAAAAATAACCAACGCACTAAAAGTGCCAAAATGTAAGAAAATTCCTTCTTTCACTAATACTTCTAACTCATCCATTCCTATAGTATATGCAAGGAAAAAATTAGCAATTATAAAGGATACTATAAAAAATACTACAACTTTGGATCCTCTTTTCAATAGTTTCTCACTATTCCATGGCATCTCATTTAACTTTCTTCTCTTATTAGCATCCCCTTCAATCCAGTATTCAATTTTTCTGAATACCATTTCCATGAATATAGTTTGAGGACATGCCCAGCCACAAAACAGCCTGCCAAACGCTACTGTAAATAATATTACAAATACCAAAAACGTTAATAACCCAATTGCAAAAATAAAAGAATCCTGAGGCCAGAAGATTACTCCGAAAAATATAAACTTCCTTTCTAGTATATTGAATAAAAAAAATGGCTCCCCGTCTACTTTAATAAATGGTAATGAAAAAAATAGAACCAAATAAAAATAACTAAAGTAAGACCTTAAATTATATAGCTTCCCCTTTGGCTTTTGAGGGTTAATATAATTTCTATTACCCTCTTTGCTAATAGTAGACACAGCATCTCTAAAGGATTGATCTAATAAATCCTTTTTAAAATTTGCAATTGTCTCTGAGTCGTTATTAGTTTCCATATTAATTGGTAGCTACACTGTCTTGAAATAAATCACCTTGTGGTGCTTTAGCATTAGGAGGATTCGTTCCTTTTAATGACTTTACATAACTCGCAAGCTGTTGTAACTGAACTGGCGAGTAGGTAGTTTGCCATGACTGCATCCCTTTGTCAGGATACCCATATTTAAGGGTTTTAAATACATCATTTATGGTACCTCCATGTATCCAATAATCGTCTGTTAAATTAGGTCCAACACTACCCTCCCCATTTGACAAATGACAAGCAACACATGTTTTTGCAAAAAGTAATTTACCTGTTGCAATTCCAGCACCATCGGTCATTGTTACAGACTTCTCATCCACATTTTCTTTTGCAGAAGCTAAATAAGCATCTGTTTGTATTTTAGCTTCTACCATTTCTGTACTATATTCCTCCGTTGGATTTTGCCCTGTATGCCAAACTTCAAATTTTAATAAATAAAATACAGCAACTAAAATAGTAATATAAAACCCATATTTCCACCATGGTGGTAATGCATTGTCAAGTTCTTTAATCCCGTCATAATCATGGTCTAATAATATGTCCGCCTCTTGCTCAATAGGTGCCGCCTTAGTGAAGAATTTTTTATCTAATGTGTCCCATGTTTTTATGATCCATGACTTTGACATCTTCTTGTCTATTACTTGCACTGGATTTAATACATTCCATAAGTTCCTAATAAAAATTACAAGCAAAAGCACTATTAATAATTCTAATGCGATTACAGAGCTTAAAGTCCAAAAGGTTGTGCCGGAAAGTCCTCCATAAAAAGTGGGCACTTTAGCTGCCGTAGAATCTGAAATTGCAGCATCCGTTTGAGCCATTGCTTGATTGGCAAACATGGTTCCAAAAGCGACTACTATAATCATCATCACTTTTTTATTGGTTTTTGAAAACTCAACCACCTTCTTAGCTATCATAGCTAGCACCGATGATAAAGACCAAATGACTATGACTAAAACCAAAGCCACCATAATCATTAATATTTCTAAATAGTTTGACATACTCTCTGTTTTAAGATTTTATATTATTGTTCTAATGGTAAATTTTTAATGGCATCCACTTCCTCTTTATCCATTACTTTGACATACCATAAAACACCTACGAAAAAAGCAACAAATACCAACAAAGAAAAAATGGGATAAAAATTGATATCCTGCATTGTCTCTGTATATTTTTTAATAAAGCT
This sequence comes from Comamonas sp. lk, assembly GCA_943327245.2. Taxonomy (GTDB): domain Bacteria; phylum Bacteroidota; class Bacteroidia; order Chitinophagales; family Chitinophagaceae; genus Sediminibacterium. The sequence goes on from CALPWK020000006.1 coordinate 16,336, forward strand.
GTACATATATTGTAATTTTCGTTTGTTATTTTTTACTAATATCAGTACCTAGTCTTTGCAAATATGCAATCAAGGCAATGATCTCTTTACTTGGAGCAACTTCGATACCATCTTTCTTTAAATCTGCAGTTAGTATTTTAGCCTGCGCCATTAAATCTTGATTGGCAATTTGGGCATATCCTTTTTCATAAGGGACACCCAATGTGATCATTGCATTTATTTTTAATGGTGTAGTGGCCGTATCTAATTCATGATCTATTAAGAAAGAATAAGATGGCATTACAGAACCAGTAGAAAGCGCACTAGGCTCATCCATATGGTTAAAATGCCATGCATTTGATTTTTTCAAATTACCAGCACCTTCACGTGCTAAGTCTGGACCAGTTCTTTTACTTCCCCATTGGAATGGATGATCATATACAAATTCTCCTGCTTTACTATATTCTCCATAACGCTCTGTTTCACTTCTAAATGGTCGAATCATTTGTGAGTGGCATGTATAACAACCTTCTCTTACATAAATATCTCTTCCTTGTAATTCTAGTGGAGTATATGGTTTTACACTAGCAATAGTCGGTATATTAGACTTTATTAAGAAAGTTGGAACAATTTCTACAATACCTCCAATCAATATTACTACCAAAGACAAAATTAAAAATGGTGTAGGCCTTCTTTCAATCCAGCGATGCCAATGTTCTCCAGTATGTTTAGTGTAGGTTTTTTCTAAGGCAGGTGCTTGAGCATCCTCATTGGCTACTAAAGTTCCTTGACCAATAGTCTTGAATATATTAACCATTGCTATAATAGCGCCGGACAAGTACAACACCCCTCCTAATGATCTCATTGCATAGAATGGTCTCATATAAGTTACTGTTTCCAAAAATTGATATTTCAATTGGCCACTTTCAGTAAACTGTTTCCACATAGAAGCTTGTTGAAAAGCTGCCCAATACATTGGAATTGCATAAAATAGAATTCCTAATGTAGCTAACCAAAAATGGATATTAGCTAGTTTTTTAGAATATAATTCGGTTTTATAAATACGAGGAATTAACCAATATAAAATACCAAAAGTTAACATACCGTTCCATCCTAGTCCACCAATATGCACGTGTGCAATAATCCAGTCCGTAAAATGCGCAACCGCATTTATACTTTTCAATGACAACATTGGCCCTTCAAATGTAGACATACCATAAGCAGTTACCGCTACTACCATGAACTTTAATATCACATCTTCTCTTACTCTATCCCATGCACCTCTTAAGGTTAAAAGTCCATTAATCATACCTCCCCAACTTGGGAAGATTAACATAAAACTAAACACGATCCCTATACTTTGTGCCCAGTTAGGAAGTGCCGTATATAATAAATGATGCGGTCCTGCCCAGATATATAAAAATATTAATGCCCAAAAGTGAATGATAGATAATTTATAAGAGAACACTGGACGATTCGCCGCCTTTGGCATAAAGTAATACATCAAACCTAAATAAGGTGTAGTCAAGAAAAAAGCAACTGCATTATGACCATACCACCATTGAACCAATGCGTCCTGCACACCTGCATACCAGCTATAACTCTTGAAAAGTGAAATAGGCAGTTCAAAGGAGTTCACTAAATGAAGTACCGCTACAGTTACAAATGTGGCTATATAGAACCATACTGCTACATACAAATGACGTTCTCTTCTTTTAATAATTGTAGCAAACATATTAAAACCAAATATTACCCATATAATAGTAATAGCAATATCAATAGGCCATTCTAATTCGGCATACTCTTTTGAAGTAGTAATCCCTAATGGCAAGGTAATAGCAGCAGCTACTATAATTAACTGCCAGCCCCAAAAATGTATTTTACTTAAAGTGTCATTAAACATTCTAGTTTTTAACAACCGCTGTAATGAATAATACACCCCCATGAAAATACCGTTACCAACAAATGCAAAAATTACAGCATTTGTATGCAAAGGTCTTAAACGACCAAAGTTAAAATAGGGTTGTAAGTTAAGTACAGTGGGAAATACCAACTGTAAGGCTATCCATAATCCTACGGTCATTCCTACTACTCCCCAAATGATCGTGGCGATGGCAAAATTCCTTACCGTCTTATTATCATACTGAAAACTTTCTACTTGCATAAGTATAAATTAAATGGTTATTAAAAATGTTGAATTGTTATTTTTTGTTTTGACGGTGATTCGTATCTTTTACTTCATCATCAAAAAGCATTCTAATTGACGGAGTATAGTCATCGTCCATTTGACCAGATTTTACCGACCACAGAAAGGCAATTAAAAAACCTCCCGCAACCAATACGCTCACAGCAATCAAAAGCACAATAACACTCATATGGATATATTTGGGGCAAATATAACTGCCTCAAAAAGAGTTGTATGTGACATAGGTCATAGACGATATGATATATATCAGCTTCTAGACCTTAAAGAAGAAAAAAGTAAGAAAGAAAGCAAAGCAGACAGTGAAACAATGCTTATGGAGCTCACAGGCATCAATATTGCAGCCACCATTGGAGATAATTGGGCTCTTGTAGCGAAATACATACCTACTAAATTATAAATTAGAGAGAGTATAAAAATCAATATGATTATCAATTTACCTTTTTTAGCATAATCAATTAAATTATGGAGTTGAGGAATCATGGATCCCTCCAAAATAGCATCACTAGCCGGTGTAAATAAATGGGTCTGATCCGTAACTGCTACCCCTACATCGGACTTTTGAAGAGCGCCTGCGTCATTAAGGCCGTCTCCCACCATCATTACTTTATGTCCTTGGTTTTGTAATTCCTGGATATAATTCAACTTATCATTGGGACTTTGTTCAAATAACATGGTCACGTCTGAACCTAACAAGTTGTTCAAATTTAATATTTCTGCAGCATGGTCTCCACTTAATAAATAAAGTTGGTACCCTTTTAATTTTAAGTGCTGTACCATTTCCCCTACACCTTGTCTATAAATATGGTTCACCTTAAACACTCCCTTAAAAATTCCATTTACTGCTAAAAAAACCGAAGATCCCACTATTTCACTATTCATTTCTACCCCCATCATTTTTAGAAAAGAGCTAGATCCAATTAGAATTTCAGTACTTCCAATATATGCTTGAGTACCCTTACCTACAAAATTTTGAATAGTATCCACTGCCTTTAAAGTAGACACTGAATTGAAATATTGTGTAATTAACTGACTTAAAGGATGTAAAGATTCTCTTGTCACAGATTTAATTGCAATACACTCCTCCACAGACAATGCTGCACCAATATATTCTAAATGGGTATCCTCATGATTTGTTAATGTTCCCGTTTTATCAAAAACAATTGTATCAATTTTTTCCATGGCTTCTAATACAGATGCATTCTTGCAGTACATTTTAGACTTGCCTAAATGTCTTAATACATTCCCATAGGTAAAAGTAACTGTCAATAAAAGAGAACAAGGACAAGCAACAATTAATACAGAAGTGACAGCGGGTAATATTTTATTCGAATCTACCATCCACCAATACAATCCACTTGAAATAGCAATACCAAATAATACAATTGTGAAATATTGACTCCAAGGATGAACAAACGACTTTTCTGTATTTTTTTCTGTTTTTAAAATGGGGCTATTCCATAATTCTGTGATATAACTTTGCCCAACCGACTTTACTACTTCCAGTTGAATAGCACGTCCTTTTTGAATACCTCCTGCAAATATAGTTGCCCCCTTTGGTACCTCAATAGGCGCATTCTCCCCTGTTACAAAACTATAATCTACTAATGCACCATCTGTTAATACAATAGAATCTGCAGGTATCATTTCGTCTGTACGAATTAAAAGTATTTCCCCTTTTTCTATTTTAGATAATGGTTTATTAATTTCTTTCCCCGCTTCCATTGCCGTAACTCCTAATGGAAAGAAAGAGGTATAATCTCGGTCAAAGGAAAAAGAATCATAAGACTTATCCTGAAACCATCTTCCAATTAGCATAAAAAAAACAATACCACTCATGCTATCTAGATAGCCCGCCCCTGTTTGGGTTACTATTTCAAAAACACTTCTTCCAAATGTAACTAAAATGGCTAATGCAATTGGCGCATCTATATTCAACCATTTTTGTCTTAATCCGGTATAAGCCGAAATGAAAAAATCTTTTGCACTATATAATAACACAGGAAGTGATAGCAATAAGTTCAAATAAATGAAGAAAGGTCTCAATGTGCCTAATTCTTCAATATTTGCAGATAAATAGTCTGGAAAACTAAGCATCATTATATTACTAAAACAAAATCCTGCAATTCCAATTTTTAATAATTGCTTCCTATTTACTTTTTTCCTTTTCATCCAATCATTCCCGCCTAAATGTATCATTGGCTCATATCCAACAAATGCTAACAATTGAACTAGCTCTTTTAATGAAATTGCAGAAGGTTTGTAAATTATTTTAATTTCCTTTTTCTCAAATTGAGTTTGAGAATGAATAATGCCTGGATTTATTTTACTTAAATTCTCAAGCAACCAAACACAACTCACACAGTGTATTTGGGGTAAATAAAATACAACATGCGCTTGATCCCCCGATTTAAATTGAATGAGTTGATCCTGTATTGCTTCGCTGTCTAAATAGTTAAACTTTTCTGAAGCATATTTGCCTTTTGCTGACATTCCTGGCATATTGGTCAAATCATAGTATTGACACATTCCATTTTCATCTAATAACTGAAATACTAGTTTACAACCATCACAACAAAAAAACTTATTGTCCAATATAATTTTTTCATCACATTCGGCTCCACAATGATAACAGCGTTCTTGCATAATATTTATTTGCTTTCAGGAAGCATTGCATTAAAATTTGTATCTAATGTATTCATCGTTTCAAAATAACCTTCTTTATACCATTTAATCCTAGACAACATGGCCAATACTTGATTTCGAATGTATCCTTTGTCTGAAGTTAACTTATTAAGTATATTTTTTTGTGTTGGAGTAGCAAATGACAACATTGGAGTCCATAAATCAATCTTATCGTAAGCAGCTAAAAAGTCTTTATTCGATTTGTAATTTTTAAAATCTAACTGATGTTTTAAATACCATTGAAATGCAAAATCATTTATTAAATTTTGTTCCCAAAGTATTTGAAAATTACTGTCCAAAAATTGATCATGTCCATTAACCCATTTGTCAGGAAAAATTCCACCACCACCATAAACAATATGCCCTTTTGCTGTTTTATATGACTTGCCTTTCGCAACCGAATCAGGAATTCCCTTTGCATCTGCTGTTACTCTATTAAAAAAAGCATGCTCATAAGCTGATTTCCCATTCGCATAGGATCTTTGTATGTTCCTCCCTAATGGTGTGTAATATTTTGCTGTAGTTAATCTAAGTGCTCCTCCATTAGACAACCTAAATTGTTGCTGAACTAACCCTTTACCAAAACTAGTTCTCCCTACAATAGTTGCACGGTCCCAGTCTTGCAATGCACCAGCTAAAACCTCACTTGCAGATGCGGATGACTCATCCATTAATATAGTCAAATCCCCTTGTTCAAATAACCCTTCTCTTCTGGTATTATATTCCATTCTTGGAGAATGTAAGCCTTGAGTATATACAATTAGTTTATTCCCACCTATCAATTCGTCTGCAATAGCTACCGCTTCGGACAATATACCACCCCCATTTCCTCTCAAATCAATTACCAAGGACTTCATTCCTTTTTGAACTAATGGATCTAATGCTTGCATAAAAGCTTCATAGGTCCTATCTGCAAATTTATTGATTCTAATATAGCCCAAACTGTCGCGTATCATATAAGATGCGTCTACCGAAGAAACAGGAACATTATCTCTATCTACTTTAGTATTAATAATTTGCTGGCCTCTTAATAAAGTCAATTTCACGCTTGTCCCAGTTGGTCCTTTGATTTTTTGGCGTATAGCGTCTGGCTCCCAATGTTTTCCAGAAAGTTGAATGGAATCATCTGCTTTCAATAATATATCACCCGTCATTAATCCTGCTTTAGCAGCTGGTCCGTCTTTAATGACATACGCCACAAAAACACTATCTCTAAATTGTTGGAATTCGATACCTATTCCTTTGTAATTTGATGTTAATTGTTCATTCACCTCTGTTAATTCCGCAGGTGGAATATAAACAGAATGAGGGTCTAGCCCTCCTAAATAAAAATTAGCTAATTTGTTTTCTAGACTATCCGAAGCAACTGTATCTACATATTTAGATCGAACAATTTCCATAATCTCTTCCATTGGATTTTGTGGTTTTAATCCAAAACTACTGGCAGACAAATTTCCTTTTAAAAAAACACCCAAAGCCACACCTACAATCATCACTAAGGCATAGGATAAAGGCAAAAACCAATTCGACTTATTATTTTCTTGCATACTGTTTTTATTCAATGCAAAATTACATGAATTAAAGCTTAAAAAATGTTATTTTCACAGCCAAGCTCCTTCCCTATGAAAAAGCATTACATCATTGCCGACAGTGGATCTACAAAATGTCAATGGACCCTTATTGAAAAAGATAAAAAAAAGACCATTTCAACTATTGGAATTAGTCCCTATTTTTTGAGCACGGAGGCAATCATTAATTTGGTTCAAAAAGCTTTTGAAAAAAAATGTGATTGTAGTAAAATCGAGGCCATTTTTTTTTACGGAACTGGCATGAGTAACCCCAGCAATGTTCAGTCCATAAAAAAAGCACTTAAAACTGTCTTTAAAAATGCAACCTTAGCTATTCAAACTGATTTAGTTGGAGCGGCAAGAGCAACTTGCCAAAAAGAAAAAGGAGTGACTTGTATTTTAGGTACCGGTTCTAATACAGGTTTTTATAATGGAAATAAAATTATTAAAAATAGTCCAGGCCTTGGATATATTTTAGGGGATGAAGGAAGTGGTGCTTATCTGGGAAAAAAAGTGTTACAATATTATTTATATAAAACCTTTGACGAGGAGTTGATGTTTGCTTTTGAAAAAGAATACAAAATGGATCGTTCACAAATATTAGACAAAGTTTATAAAGAACCTTTCCCAAACAGATTCCTTGCTTCGTTTGCAAAATTCCTAGCTGCCCACCGTGGACATTATATGATTGAAAACATTATAGAGGACAGCTTAAATGACTACTTCTTTACGCACTTAAACAAATTAAATGAGTCTTGGTTATACCCTATTCATTTTGTAGGAAGTGTGGCCTATGGATTTAGAGATATTATAAAGCAATTAGGAGCGGCTAATGAATTAGAAATTGGTAAGATTATAAAATCACCAATGGATGGCCTTATTGAATATCATAAGCAAACAAAATAATTAGGGGATGCACGAAATTGAACCTTATTATCATTGGAGACATTTATATACTGCAGAAGAAGACCCTAGGTCCATCTTTTATGGTAATGTATATAGCGAATTTGAATTTTCTCAGACTGTTTATAATTACTATATACATCCTCAATGGGATAATATGGGCAGTAAAAATTTATATATTAAAATTTTATTTGCCGACTACGATGCCGGATTCGCCATTATTGAAATGATTGGAGAATGGAATGACGCCATAGACAATGATATTATGGAATTCAAAAGAGAAGTTTTGGAAAAATTAATGGACGAGGGTATTTACAAATTTATCCTTATTGCAGAAAATGTTTTCAATTTTCATAACGGTGACAAAGACTATTATGAGGAACTCTATGAAGAATTGTCAGACGAAAATGGATGGGCTGTATTAGTGAATTTTAATAAAGCTGCTCAACATGATTTCTTATTTAAAAAGCTGAATCGATATATTGAATTAATGGAAATTGAAAACTGGAGAACCTATCAACCGGAACATTTCTTTCAATTAATTGATAAAAAATTGAATGACAGGTTGCCCCTTTAGTAAACCAAGTCTTCGTAGGCAGCTTGTAGTTCTCTATAGGCATGGTCGTCTTTAGCTAATTTAGCTGCAGCCATCCCCTTTTCATACCATTCTATCGCTGTATTGGTTTCCATTAATATCACCAAACATTTAGCTAAATGATAATAAGATCCTATGTAATCTGGGCTATCTGTTAGTATTTCTAAGAATAAATCACGTGCTTTTGAGTAATCCTCCAGCTTCATATATTCCAATGCTAGTGCGTGTCTTAAAAAGTTATCCTTAGGTTGTTGATTTAAAAATTCAATAATTCTTTCTATTCGTTGCATCTTGACTTATTTTTACCGCTCAGGTAGTTAAAAACTATCTTATATTTGCATTAGTTGCATAAACAACTAATATTCTTTAAAAACAAAATTTGCGATAATGAAGGTTCTAGTTTGTATCAGTAAAACACCAGACACCACTGCTAAAATTGCTTTCACCGAAGGTAATACAAAGTTTGACGAAAACGGAGTGCAATGGATCATTAACCCTTATGACGAATGGTATTCCTTAGTTAGAGCCATTGAATTAAAAGAGAAAGACCCTGCAACTATTATACATTTAGTGACTGTTGGAGCAGCAGATAGTGAACCCATTATACGTAAGGCTTTGGCGTTGGGTGGAGATGAAGCTATTAGAGTTAATATAAATAGTAACGATTCATTTGTAATAGCTTCTCAAATTGCAAACATTGCAAAAGAAGGTGCTTACGATTTAATTTTTACAGGAAAAGAAACCATTGATTATAATAGTGCTTGCATTGGATCCATGTTATCCGCTCTTTTAGATCTTCCATTTGTATCGTCTGCTAATCATTTTGAATTAACAGGAAATAAGGCAACTTTAAAAAGAGAAATTGAAGGTGGAGAAGAAACCTGCGAACTCAATTTGCCAGCAGTTGTAAGCTGTCAAAAGGGAATGGCGGAACAAAGAATTCCAAACATGCGTGGTATCATGGCGGCAAGAACCAAACCATTAAAAATAGTAGAACCAACTAATGTAGCTGCTACAACTTCCATTAAAAGCTTTGAACTTCCTACTGCAAAGTCTGGTGTTAAATTAGTGGACGCCAATAACGTGGATGAATTAGTTCGTCTATTAAAAGAAGAAGCTAAAGTCATTTAATCCCAATTTACAATTCTTATTAAAAATAATTTTATGGTACTAGTATTTATAGATCAAGCAGAAAAACAAATTAAGAAATCAGCATTCGAAGTTTTATCCTATGGCGCTGCATTAGCAAAGCAATTAGGATGTGCTGCAGAAGCCCTGGTATTGGGGAATGTTAACGACAACCTTGCCGATTTAGGTAAATATGGAGTTACTAAAGTGCATCAAGTGGCGAGTGAAGGCGTTCAGCATTTTGATGCAAAAGTATACACACAAGTAATTGCAACAGCTGCCCAAAAAGCAGGCGCAAGTGTAATCATATTCGCACACAACATTAATGGTAAAGCAATTGCTCCAGCAGTCGCTGTTAAGTTAGGTGCAGGTATTGTTACCGGTGCTAGTGCACTACCTAAAACAGATGCAGGATTTGTAGTTACCAAAACAGTTTTTTCTGGCAAGGCATTTGCTGCTATACAAATTGATACTCCAATTAAAGTGATAGCATTAAATCAAAATAGCTTTGGGGTATTTACACAAGAAGGTATCGCCACAGTGGAAGCAATGGAGGTTACTATACCTAGCCCATCCATTAAAATAACTGCCACTGAATTAGTTAAAGGTGAAATTCCATTAACAGAAGCTAATATAGTTGTGAGCGCTGGACGTGGCCTAAAAGGACCTGAAAATTGGGGTATGATTGAAACACTTGCAAAAACATTAGGTGCAGCTACCGCTTGTAGCAGACCCGTTTCGGACTCAGATTGGAGACCGCATCATGAGCATGTTGGACAAACAGGATTACAAATCGCCCCCGATTTATATATCGCAGTGGGTATTTCCGGTGCCATTCAGCATTTAGCAGGTGTGAATAGAAGTAAGACTATAGTTGTTATAAATAAAGACCCAGAAGCACCCTTTTTTAAGGCTGCAGACTATGGAATAATAGGCGATGCTTTCGAAATTGTTCCAGCTTTAAATGAAGCAATTTTAAAATCTAAGGCGGGCGCATAATATTTTAATTTAACTTTGAGATGCAATCTCTTTTATGCAAAAAATAGAATTAGAAATAGTTGCTTTATCCCATAGCGTTACACAGTCCAATTCGTATGCTGTTATCCTAGGTGAAGTGGGTGGTTCCCGAAGACTTCCAATTGTTATTGGAGGTTTTGAGGCACAAGCTATTGCTGTTGCATTAGAAAATATGCATCCTTCTCGTCCGTTGACGCATGACTTAATGAAAAATTTTATGACTTCTTTTGATATTGCTTTGCAAGAAGTATATATCTGTGATTTACAAGAAGGAATATTTTTTTCAAAACTAGTTTGTTTTACCGCAAACGATACTATTGAAATTGATAGCAGAACAAGTGACGCACTGGCATTAGCTGTTCGATTTGGCTGTCCTATTTTTGTAAATGAAAATATTTTAGCACAAGCTGGATTAGAAAATGAACAAGTTGAAAAAGAAACTCCAGTTGCCACTACTGCAATGCCTAAAAAAGTAAATAATCTCGAAAGCCTTTCCCTAGCTGAGTTAAACAGCTTATTAACAGAAGTACTAGAACAGGAAGATTATATACGCGCTATTGATATACGAGATGAAATTACAAAGCGAAATCCTCCAAAGAAATCTTAAAGGATGATTCAGTTCCCTAATTGCAAAATAAATCTAGGTCTTTCTATTCTTAATAAAAGAGCAGACGGTTACCATGAATTAGAAACTGTTTTTTATCCAATTCCATTAAACGATGTTGTTGAAATAATACCAGCACATCATAATGCAGCATTAGTCACTTTTTCACACACTGGTATTCCAGTGCCAGGTAGTACGGAACATAATTTATGTATTAAGGCCTATTATTTATTAAAAAAAGATTTCCCTACACTCCCTCCTATTCAAATGCATCTGCATAAAAATATTCCAATGGGAGCTGGACTTGGTGGAGGTTCTAGTGACGGTACAAGCGTTTTAAAAATTCTAAATGAACAATTTGGACTGCTATTAAACAAGGATCAACTAGTTCAATATGCTGCACAATTGGGAAGTGATTGTCCATTTTTCGTGTTTGATAAAGCTTGTCATGCAACTGGCAGAGGGGAAATATTATCCCCTTTTGATTGTGACTTAACTAATTATCAAATAATACTTTTACATCCAGGTATACATATTTCTACTGCTTGGGCATTTGGGCAATTAAAGCCCCATACAAAACAAAAATCTATAGCCGCTATTGTAGCTCAACCAATGGCTACTTGGAAAGCTGAATTAATAAATGATTTTGAAGCTCCCGTTTTTGAAGCACATGCGCTTCTTAGTGATTTAAAAAAACATTGTTACGAACAAGGCGCAATTTATGCGAGCATGAGTGGGTCAGGAAGTTCCCTATTTGGAATTTTTCCTAAAGACATCCAATTTGAAAAACCTTTATTTCACGACGCATTACGTATAGATATTATTTGATTTTATTCAATAAGAGCTAAAACGCGAACGTTCGTTATTTGAAATTGTCTAAAGATTAGTTGATATACTTAGATAAATTCAAATGGTTAGTAAATTTATTGAAGAATATCCTCTAAAAACTACTATTATTTCGTAATTTCCCATGGATCACTTGCCTTACATAATCCGTTAACTAATAGAATTGAGCATGACAGAAACGAAGCAATTAGGATTATATGATCCTTCTTATGAACACGACGCTTGTGGTATTGGTTTTGTTGCCAGTATCAAAGGAATTAAATCTCACCAAAATGTGGTTGATGCATTAACCATTTTGGAAAATATGGAACACCGTGGCGCAAGCGGCAGTGAAGCCAATACAGGTGATGGCGCTGGTATTATGATTCAAATTCCACATCAGTTTTTCTTTGATGAATTACTTAAACAAGGCATACACCTACCTGACCATTCGGAATATGGTGTTGGGTTTATTTTCTTCCCTACTGAAAAGGGGGTGAAAGCAGAATGTAAAGAGATATTTACGAGTGCAGCAGAAAAATTAGGAATTGAAATTATTGGTTATAGACCAGTTCCTGTATTAAGAGATAGTATAGGACCAACAGCCTTGTCTGTAGAACCTGATATGGAACAAGTATTTGTAAAAAGACCTGACCATATCACTAATGCAGAAGATTTTGAACGTAAACTTTTTATTTTAAAAAATTACGCTTCTCATACGATTAACAATACCATTAAGAAAGGTGCTATTGATTTTTACATGTCTTCCTTATCTCAAAATGTTATTGTTTATAAAGGACAATTAACAAGCCATCAGGTACGTGAATACTTTCCCGATTTGAGTAATAAAAGAGTCGTGTCTGCATTTGGATTAGTGCATTCTCGTTTTGCAACTAATACTTTCCCTTCATGGAAATTGGCTCAACCTTTCCGATACATTGCACACAATGGAGAGATCAATACTTTACAAGGAAATTTAAACTGGCTAAGATCAAACGAATCTAGTTTCTTTTCCCCTTATTTTAGTAAGGAAGAATTAGATATGATTTTACCAATTGTAACTGGTGGTCAATCTGATTCTGCATGTTTAGACAATGTAATTGAATTATTGACTTTGTCTGGACGCTCTTTACCACATGTAATGATGATGCTAATTCCAGAAGCATGGGATGGCAATGAGTTAATGGATCCAATTAAAAAATCATTCTACGAGTATCATGCTGCCATTATGGAACCATGGGACGGCCCAGCTTCTATTTCATTTACGAATGGCAAAATGATTGGCGCTACTTTAGACAGAAATGGATTAAGGCCTTCCAGATATTGCGTTACAAATGACGATCGTGTTATTATGGCTTCTGAAACTGGAGCACTTCCAATTGACCAATCTACCATTATCGAAAAAGGAAGATTACAACCAGGTAAAATGTTTGTTGTTGACATGGAAGCCGGACGTATTATTAGTGATGAAGAATTAAAACAATCCATTTGCAGTAAGCAACCTTATGCTGACTGGTTAAATAAATATAAAATTCGTTTAGACGAGTTACCCGAGCCAAGAATTCAATTTACACATTTAGAGCACGATCAAATTTTCAAATACCAAAAAGCATTTGGCTATAGTAAAGAAGATTTAGAGTTAATAATTACTCCAATGGCATTGGATGGCAAGGAGCCCATTGGCTCTATGGGTACCGATACGCCTTTAGCAGTATTGAGTGATCAACCTCAACATATCACTAGCTATTTTAAACAATTGTTTGCGCAAGTGACTAATCCTCCTATCGATCCTATTCGAGAAAGAATGGTGATGTCATTGGCCACTTTTGTTGGAAGTCAAGGTAGTTTATTGATAGAAGATCCTATGGCAAGCCATTGTGTTGCATTAAATCATCCTATTTTAAGCAATCATGAATTAGAGAAAATTAGAAGTATTGATACAGGCGTATTTCAAGCAAAAACATTACAATGCTATTTTAGAGCAGACGGAAATGTTGGTTCTTTGAAAAAAGGATTAGATCGTTTATGTCGTTATGCTGTAGATGCCGTGGAAGATGGATTTGAAGTAATTGTATTAACCGACCGCTCTATCGATTCTGAACATGCTGCGATTCCTTCTTTACTAGCTTGTTCTACCGTACATCATCATTTAATTCGCAAAGGATTAAGAGGTAAAGTGGGCATTATAGTTGAAGCTGGAGACGTATGGGAAGTGCACCATTATGCTTGTCTGATTGGATTTGGAGCCACTGCTATTAATCCTTATTTAGCATTATCCAGTATTCGTGATATGAAGTTAACTGATCATATAAAAACAGACTATGATTCAGAAAAATTAAAGAAAAATTATATTAAAGCAGTAAATGAAGGCTTGTACAAAGTATTCTCTAAAATGGGAATATCTACTTTACAATCCTATCAAGGTGCACAGATATTTGAAATTATTGGATTAAATAAAGAAGTAGTAAATCGACATTTTACAGGAGCTACTTCTAGAATTGAAGGAATGGGGTTAGATGAAATTGCAAAAGAAATTTTAGCAAAACATGAAATTGCATTTGCAAAAAAATCTTCTCCAGTAGATCGTTTGACGGTGGGTGGAATTTATCAATGGAAGCGAAGAGGGGAAGCCCATCTGTTTAATCCACAAACAATTCATGCATTACAATTAGCTACTTCTACTGCAGATTATGCGACATTTAAGAAGTATTCAAAATTAGTAAACGACCAAACCGACAAAGCTTGCACCATTAGAAGCTTATTGGATTTTAAGCCCAACAGACCTTCTATTTCTATTGACGAAGTAGAACCAGCGTCTAGTATTTATAAGCGATTTGCAACAGGTGCTATGTCCTTTGGTTCTATTTCATGGGAAGCACATACTACACTTGCTATTGCCATGAACCGTTTGGGTGGAAAAAGTAATACGGGAGAAGGCGGCGAAGACCCAATTCGTTTTGAAAAAATGGCGAATGGTGATTCCATGCGTAGTGCCATCAAACAAGTTGCAAGTGCACGCTTTGGTGTAACTAGTGAATATTTAACCGAGGCAGACGAGATTCAAATTAAAATGGCACAGGGAGCAAAACCAGGAGAAGGTGGTCAATTACCAGGTGATAAAGTGGACGATTGGATTGGTAGAACAAGACATTCTACTCCAGGAGTTGGATTAATCTCCCCTCCTCCACATCATGATATTTATTCTATTGAAGATTTATCTCAATTAATATTTGATTTAAAAAATGCAAACCGTGCCGCACGTATCAATGTTAAATTGGTATCCAAAGCAGGGGTTGGAACTATCGCAGCGGGTGTCACTAAAGCAAAAGCGGATGTTGTTTTAATTGCCGGCTTTGATGGAGGAACAGGTGCTTCTCCATTAAGCTCTATCAAGCATACAGGCTTACCTTGGGAATTAGGTCTAGCAGAGACCCATCAAACCTTGGTAAAAAATAAACTAAGAAGCCGTGTGGTAGTGCAAGCAGACGGACAAATGAAAACAGGTCGTGATATTGCAATAGCTGCACTATTAGGTGCGGAAGAATGGGGCGTTGCAACAGCTGCTTTAATTGTAGAAGGATGTATCATGATGCGTAAATGTCATATGAATACCTGCCCTGTTGGTGTAGCAACTCAGGACCCTGAATTACGCAAACGTTTTACTGGAAATCCAGACCATGTTGTTACCTTTTTTGAATTCATGACGCAAGAGTTAAGGGAGATCATGGCAGAATTAGGATATAGAACTGTAAATGAAATGGTTGGACAGGTAGATGCTTTAACAATGCGTCAAAACATAACTCATTGGAAATACAAAAATTTAGATTTGAGCGCTGTATTATATAAGCAACCTGCCGAAGAAGGTGTTGGACTATATCAAACTGAAACACAGGATCATGGATTAGATGGTATTTTAGATTGGAAATTATTAGAAGCTGCTAAACCAGCAATTGACACTTTACAAAAAGTGGTTGCCCAGTTCACAATTAAAAATACAGACAGAACTGCGGGTACTATTGTATCTAATGAGATTACAAAAAAATATAAGGGGGAAGGTTTACCAGAAGACACCTTACATTATAAATTCTTAGGAACCGCTGGCCAAAGTTTTGGAGCATTTAATACAAAGGGCGTAACCTTAGAATTAGAAGGTGATGCCAATGATTATTTTGGTAAGGGATTAAGTGGCGCCCAATTAATTGTATATCCAGACCATACTTCAAAATTTGTAGCAGAAGATAATATTATCATTGGAAATGTTGC
This sequence comes from Comamonas sp. lk, assembly GCA_943327245.2. Lineage (GTDB taxonomy): Bacteria > Bacteroidota > Bacteroidia > Chitinophagales > Chitinophagaceae > Sediminibacterium. Next base: position 32,106 of record CALPWK020000006.1, read on the forward strand.
TTTATATGGAGCGACTAGTGGTATTGCATTCATAAGAGGAAAAGCTGGAGAACGTTTTGCAGTTAGAAACTCTGGCGCTTCTGTTGTTGTAGAAGGAATTGGAGACCATGGTTGTGAATACATGACAGGTGGTACTGCAGTTATATTAGGAGCTACCGGAAGAAATTTCGCAGCTGGCATGAGTGGTGGCATAGCCTATGTTTACAATGTAAAAAATAATTTTAACGAACTGTGTAATAAGGAAATGGTAGACTTAGATCCTGTAGCAGAGGAAGACATAGCTAGTTTACAAAATTTTATACAACAACATTTTGATAAAACCGGAAGTGCGGTCGCCAAATTTATTTTAGCTGATTTCGAAAATCAATTAAAACATTTTATCAAAGTATTTCCACGTGACTACAAAAAAGTTTTACAACAACGTAAAGCAAGTATTGCAGTAATAAAATAATCATAGGTTTAATTAAGTAATTATGGGAAAACCAACTGGATTTAAAGAATATACAAGAGAGTTACCAAGCAAATTGCCGGTAGCTGAAAGAAAGCAAAACTATAAAGAGTTTGTTGCTTTATTACCGGAGGAGAAATTAAATGAACAGTCTGCAAGATGTATGAATTGTGGTGTACCTTTTTGTCATAGTGGATGTCCTTTAGGTAATATCATTCCTGAATTTAATGATGCCGTTTATCATAAGGAATGGAAAGAAGCATACGAAATATTAATATCTACTAATAACTTCCCAGAGTTTACAGGACGTATTTGTCCTGCACCTTGTGAAAATGCTTGTGTACTTGGCATTAATCAACCTGCAGTAACTATTGAGGAAATTGAAAAAAATATTATTGAGAGTGCTTTTGAAAAAGGTTTTGTGGTTCCACGTAAACCTAATATGAGAACCGGGAAAAAAGTAGCTGTAATTGGTTCAGGTCCTGCAGGATTAGCAACTGCTGCACAATTGAATTATGCTGGACATGAAGTAACTGTTTATGAAAGAGATGCAAAGCCAGGTGGATTATTGAGATTCGGGATCCCTGATTTCAAATTAGAAAAAACAGTAGTAGAAAGAAGAATTGACTTACTAGAAAAAGAAGGAGTTCAATTTATTTGTAATGCTAATGTAGGAGTTAATGTAAGAGTGAATGACATTATGAGGGATAGTGACGCAGTGGTACTAGCTGGAGGATCTACTATTCCTAGAGATTTACCTATACCTGGAAGATCATTGAAAGGCGTTCACTTTGCAATGGAATTTTTAAAACAACAAAATAAGCGTGTTAGTAATATTACAGTAGATGAGCAAGAAATAATTGCTAAAGGAAAAAATGTTGTAGTTATTGGAGGTGGTGACACCGGAAGTGATTGTGTAGGAACTTCAAATAGACAGGGTGCAAAATCGGTTACTCAATTTGAATTATTACCAAAGCCTCCTGAGAAAAGAGCAACCTATATGCCTTGGCCTACCTACCCTATGATATTAAAAACTACAACCTCTCATGAAGAAGGAGCAGAAAGAATTTGGGAAGTAGCCACTAAAGCATTTATTGGAGACGAGAATGGAAATTTAAAAGCATTACAAATAGTAGACCTTGAATGGACCTCAAGTGCGGACGGCAGACCTGCTAAGTTTACTGAAAGAGAAGGAAGCTTAAGAGAGATTCCTTGTGAATTAGCCTTCTTAGCCATGGGATTCTTACACCCAGAAGCTACTGGCATGATAGACGAAATGGGCGTTACTTTAGACGAAAGAGGTAATGTAAAAGCCACTGAAACCAATTTTCAAACCAATAATCCTAAGATATTTACGGCAGGTGATATGCGACGTGGACAGTCGTTAGTCGTATGGGCAATTAGTGAGGGTAGAGAATGTGCTAGAAAAGTGGATATATTTCTAACAGGTTCTTCTCTATTAGAATCAAAAGATGCAAGCTTATTAGTTCAAAACTTATAAAATATTAAAATAAAGACTGATAAATCTAATTATTAAAGGAAAAAGGCACTTATTGTGCCTTTTTTTTATACACAATGTTTTAAACAATATACAGGTATAACTGACTTAAAATCAATGATAATATGAGTTTCAGGTGAAAATAAAAATAATTTAATTTATATTAAATTATTTTATATGTATTAATAAATAATAATTTTAATACAAATTTTATTATTTTTACAATGTATTATACATATTTATTAATTATTAATATAAACCAGTTTAACTATGAAAAATGAGAAATTACAAAAGTTCACCCCCTTCCTTATATTGCTTTTAGTAGCAATACTTGGATTATTTGTAAATCAACTACCTAGCTTTCAAGGCGACGCTAGCACTTACAATGCTGCTGACATTGCTTGGATATTAGTTTCAACAGCATTAGTATTTATTATGACTCCCGGCCTAGCCTTCTTTTATGGAGGAATGGTGCATAGAAAAAATATCATTTCAACAATGATAAAAAGTATTGTATCCGCTGGTATAGTAACGGTAATTTGGATTACTTATGGTTATAGTCTAAGTTTTGGTGAATCTATTAACGGTATTATTGGAAACCCAATGACACACTTGTTCTTTAAAGGTGTTGCCAATGGCGCTCCAATCTTACAAGGTGGCACTCCCCTAACCATCCCATTATTATTATTTGCATTATTTCAATTAATGTTTGCAATTATTACTCCAGGACTAGTCG
>CALPWK020000007.1 GCA_943327245.2 Comamonas sp. lk
AATATTTCTTGAGCTATAGACTTCATATTATCGTCCACATAGGAAGCCGTAAATAAAGACTTTTCCAACAACAAACAGTCTTTTGCTACTAGAAAATGAAGTGCTGCAGGAAGCATAGAGATTACAATTGTTGCTGGTGCTATTAAAGCTTTTCGTTGTTCATTATGCTCAATGGCTATGCCAATGGTATGCCCATTTGGTGCATTTTTCCATTTTTTGGCGGCTACGCTAGCATCTGCGTCAGCAAGTACAATATACCAATCGTTTTCTACCGCTTTTTGTTGTAAATAATTGATTAAAACAGTGGCTGATTTTCCAGCTCCAATGATCAAAATTTGAATAGCCATAATTTCATGTATAAGTCATTAAAAATCCACTGTTTAAAGTTAGTATTTCTTACCCACAACTGTGGATAAAAGGGTCATAAAAATAGCAAAAAATTGGTCGAAAAAAGGGGGTGAAAAGTTATCTTCGTACATAGTCGGTTCTGTCCCTTTTTGGACAAAAAATTTGACTCAAAGAAAGTAATATTTATGGAAGAAAATTTAGGATTAGAAGCAACCCAGGACAATGATCGCGTCATAAGGGTAAACATTGAGGAACAAATGAAAACCTCTTACATTGACTACTCTATGTCAGTTATTGTAGGTCGTGCATTACCTGATGTTAGAGATGGTTTTAAACCAGTACACCGTAGAGTTTTATTTGCAATGCATGAGTTGGGAAATAACAGCAATAAGCCTTATAAAAAATCTGCACGTATTGTGGGTGAAGTAATGGGTAAGTTTCACCCCCATGGCGATACTGCTATTTATGACACTTTAGTTCGTATGGCACAGGAGTGGACTATGCGTTACAAATTAGTGGACGGACAAGGTAACTTTGGTAACCAAGACGGTGATCCACCAGCTGCTATGCGTTATACGGAAGCTCGTTTAATGAAAATGTCGGAAGCAATGTTGGATGATTTGGAAAAAGACACGGTCAATTTCCAATCAAATTTTGATGATAGTTTACAAGAGCCAAGTGTGTTACCTACAAGAATTCCACAACTTTTAGTGAATGGATCTTCTGGTATTGCAGTTGGTATGGCTACTAATATGTTGCCTCATAACTTGAATGAAGTGGTTGATGGCTGTATCGCTTATATTAATAAGAGAGACATTACCATTGAAGAATTAATTGAATTCGTGAAGGCTCCCGATTTTCCTACAGGCGGTATTATATATGGAATGGAAGGGGTGAAGCAAGGTTTAATGACAGGTCGTGGTCGTGTAGTGCTTAGAGGTAGATGTAATGTTGAAACTAAAGCGAATGGTCGTGAATTAATTGTTATCCATGAAATTCCATACCAGGTTAATCGCGATAATCTAACGGACCGTATAGGTCAATTAGTGAACGATAAGTCTATTGAAGGTATTTCTCACGTAAATAATGAAAGTAACAAAAGAGAAGGAACTCGTATTGTTATTGAGCTAAAGAAAGATGCAGTTGCCCAAGTAATTATCAATCAATTATATAAGTTTACTGAATTACAAACTAGCTATGGTATTAATAATGTCGCATTAACAAAGGGACGTCCCAAAATCATGAACTTAAAAGATTTAATATCTGAGTTTATTGAATTTAGAATGGAAGTTGTTATTCGTCGTGCTCAATATGAATTAAGAAAAGCGGAAGAACGTGCACATATTTTAGAAGGATATTTAATCGCATTAGACCATTTAGATGAAGTGATTCGTTTAATTAGAAGTTCTCCAAATCCGGAAGCTGCAAAAGAAGCTTTAATCACTGCAGGATGGGGTATTAGCGAAATTCAAGCTAAAGCAATTTTAGAATTAAGATTGCAACGTTTAACAGGAATGGAGCGTGAAAAAATTAAAGAAGAGTTTGATCATTTGATGGTTTTAATTGCCTCATTAAAAGAATTATTAGGAAGCGAATACTTGCGTTTTGAATTAATTAAAACAGAATTACTAGAAGTTAAAGAAAAATTCGGAGACGAACGTAAAACTGAAATTCAATATTTAGCGGACGAAATGCGTATTGAAGATTTAATCGAAGAAGAAGATGTGGTAATTACTATTTCACATTTAGGATATATCAAACGTACTTCAGTTTCAGAATATCGATCTCAAAAAAGAGGAGGAAGAGGTGCTATTGGTTCTAAGACAAGAGAAGAGGATTTTGTAGAGCATTTATTTATTGCGTCAACACATGACACCATGTTATTCTTCACTGAAAAAGGAAGATGTTTCTGGATGCGTGTTTATGAAATACCAGAAGGAGAAAAAACAGGTAAGGGTAGAGCTATACAGAATTTGATTCAATTACCTCCAGACGACAAAGTAAAAGCTATTATTGAAGTTCGAAATTTAGCGGACAAAGATTATGTAAACAATCACTATATTATTTTATGTACTAAAAAAGGTATTATAAAGAAAACTTGTTTGGAAGAATTCAGTCGTCCAAGAGTTAGTGGTGTAAATGCGATTACTATTAATGAAGGAGATGAGTTATTAGCTGCACGTTTAACGGATGGCAATAATGAAGTTATGATGGCAATCAAGTCTGGTCGTGCAATTCGTTTCCCAGAAGAAAAAGTTAGACCAACAGGACGAGGTGCCATTGGTGTTGCTGGAATTGAAGTAGACGACGCAACAGACGAAGTTGTTGGATTAGTTTGTGTAAACAGAGAGGATAAAGACCGTACAATATTAGTAGTAAGTCAACAAGGATATGGTAAACGTACCCCAATTGACGACTATAGAATTACAAATAGGGGCGGTAAAGGCGTTAAAACAATCAACGTTACTGAGAAAACGGGTAGTCTAGTTGGTTTAATGGATGTAGTGGAGTCTGACGATTTAATTATTACTTGTAAATCAGGGGTAACAATTAGAACCAGTATCAATGAGATTCGTGAAGCGGGTAGAGCAACACAAGGCGTAAAATTAATACGATTAGACGACGGTGACGAAATTGCTGCTACTTCTAAAATTGGAGATCAAGGTGAAGAAGACGCGACAGCGTCTGATGTTGAAGGAAATGTATTGCCTGATGTTGACAATGGCGAACAAGCAACTCCAACTGAATCAACTGAAGCATCAGATGCCGCTAATCATTCATCAAATAACGAACCAGAAATTAATCCAGAAGCTTAAAAATTAATAACTTTACTTTCAATCATTCAAATCATACTAATATGAAACAGATCATCGGAGTTTTTGCAATAATCATGGTTGCATTTGTAGCCAATGCACAAGACTTCAAAAAAGTTCAAACAAGTGTTTTAATCAATCAATTTGATGCTGCTAAAGCGGATTATGATAAAATTGTAGCTAAAAAGCCAGCTGCTGCAACTACTGCGGAAGGCTATTTTTGGAAAGCAAAAATTTATAGTGGTTTAGCAAAGGATGCTGCTAAGAATCCTTCAGCTATTGCAGAAGTTAAAACTGCTGTTGATGCATATATTATCGCAGACCCAAGTTTAGCAATTGCTAAAGAAAATGGAACTGAACCATTTTTTGATTTATACTTAAAAAACTTTAGAGATGGGGTAGCTGCTTTCAATGAAAAAAATTGGAAAGTTGCTTCTGGTAATTTTAATGATGCAGTTAAATATAGTGATATCATATTCACTCAAGGATGGGCTTCTACAAAGCAAAAATTTGATACTACTTCACTAATGTATGCTGGTTTTGCAAATCAAAATGCAGGTAATGTAGATCAAACTGTTATTTATTATAAGCGTTTAATTGAGGCTAATATTAAAACTGCCGACGTAATGGATGTTTATAAATTTGTGTTATTGCAATATGTTGCTAAAAAAGATAAAGCAAATTTTGATGCATTATTAGCTACTACAGAAGCTGCATACCCAAATGAAAATTGGTTCGATTTTAAGTCTGAATTTATTGAGAAGAACTACACAACAGACGAGAAAGTTAAATTATATGAAGAGCAAGTTGCTGCAGGAACAATTACAGAGGCAGAATGCTTAATGTTTGGTGATGCTTTCATGACTGGCAAAAGTGAGGAATCTACTGCAGCCGCAAACGAAGCTTATGTATTAAAAGCGGCAGATGCATACAAAAGAGCGTACTCCATTAATAATAAGAACTATGCAGCAGCATTCAATGCAGGTATTAGCTATTATAATCAATTCACTATGTTAGACGAGAAAACAGGTGATAATATTCGTGCTTTACAAACTTTAAATTCAAATAAGCCAGCAGCACCTAAGGACCCTAAAAAGAAATTAGCTTTTGATGCAGCATTTAAAGCGCAACAGGATTCAATTAAAAAGATGAATATTGCACTAGAGCCAAAAATCAAGGAGAAGGTTGATGCTTCTATTGAGTGGATAGAAAAAGCTTTCAATAGCTTAAAAGACAAAGAGAAAGTGGAAAGAATTGAAAAGAATATCTTATCAAGATCAGTTGACTTCTTAGCAACTTTATATTCTTATAAGCGTGATAAAACTCGTGGTAAAGATCAAAAAGCGTCGGATGAGTTTGATGCAAAATTCAATTATTATGACAAATTACACGACAAATACCAATAGTAATTAGTCAAAAAAGAAATCATAAAAAAGGCCTTCTAGCAATAGAAGGCCTTTTTTATGGGCTATTATTTATGATGAAGTTTAATCTCTTGTAGTTACAAAAACCTTGTAATTTTTAGCCTCATTGAACTCTATTTGAACTTCCTCGTTTCCAATTTTGAATATCACATGTGCTGGAAAAATTACATTTTGGAAGACATAAGTATTACGTTTTTGTTGACTAGTTATGGCAGATAAATTCTGGTAAGAACCTAATTGAAAATTGGCGTTAGACAATGTAGGCTTTGGAATTTCACCGTGTACATTGAAAGCACCCCCAGAAACACTCTCCATACTAAGTTCAATGGTACTATGTGGCGGAGTGGCTGGGTCGGATGAAATAGTAACACTACTCACCATAAAAGTCTTATTTACCAAAATATAAGGGTGTTCATATTCCCCAATAAAGAGCCCTTTTTTCCAATAACCACTATGAATTATAGAACCGGTGGAGTCGGACATTTTGCCTTGACCTTGTGGGAAGCCTGCCTTAAAATCGCCCTCATAAATATATTTACCTATGGATTTTCCTTTGCCGTCTGCTTTACCATTTTTACAATTTCCTTCATAAATACCTACGAAATTGGGGTCTAATACTTTACAATCCTGAGCAATTAAAGGGGTGAAGTTAGTAGCTAAAAAAGCAATAATTGTTAAAGTAAAGAGGTTTAAATGGCTATTGTTGGGTTTCATATTAGTAAGTATTATGGTATAAATATTAAGTTCAATTGTTTGAAATGATAACATAAAGCTACAATCTAAATAGCAAGAATATATAAGGCTTATGCATCAATCATATAATCTAAAACAAACTTCAATAATTAATATCACCAACAAAAGGTTAGCAACACATGGTAAGGTTACATGAGATAAGCTAAAGTAGTTTTGATATTACTTTTTCTAGATAGGGTTAGTGACTCGTATTTGCTTAATAGTATATTTAACATAATGTTAATTATAAGCTATAATATACAATCAAATTGTACTATTTAGATCTAGAATTGATGCAATAGTACCCATATCAATATATGTATGCTATTGCAATATCAATTAGCTATATCTATATCATTAGCTGTTAAACATTATATAATTGCCCCTTGAATCATCACAAGAACTTTAGTATATTTAAACATAGAATTGAACTTTAGATTAAAGCAAAATCCTAATTAATTTATTAATTGAATAAACAAGTAAATACTATGTCGAATCCTTTATCACGTCGCAAATTTGTACAAGATGCGGGTCTTACAACGATGGCTTTAGGTTTAAGTCCTCAAGTAATTAAAGCGCAATCCAATGCTAAAATGGATAAAGTACGAGTTGCCATAATTGGTACAGGATACCGTGGGCAAAACCATTTGGAAATGCTTTGTCAAAGAACTGATACCGTAATTGTGGCTTTTGCAGACCCTGATAAAGCCATGTTAGCTGATGCCCAAAAGATATTAAAAGAAGCGGGTCGTCCAGCGGCAGTAGAATATAATAATGGGAATGAAAACTTTAAACAACTTCTACAACGTACTGATATAGATGCAGTTATAATTGCTACACCATGGGAATGGCATATCCCACAAGCCTTAGAAGCTATGAAAAATGGTATAATACCAGGTGTTGAAGTTTGTGGTGCTATCAAATTAACTGACTGTTGGGATATAGTGAATGCAAGTGAAAAAACAGGTATACCTGTTATGTGCCTTGAAAATGTATGTTATAGACGTGATGTATTAGCGGTGTATAATATGGTAAGAAAAGGGATGTTTGGGGAGTTATTGCATTTACAAGGTGGATATGAGCACGATTTAAGAGGTGTAAAGTTTAATAATGGAATAACGGCCTACAATTCAGGGGTGGAATTTGGTGAAAAAGGACTAAGTGAGGCAAAATGGAGAACAAATCACTCCTTATATAGAAACGGTGAGTTATATCCTACGCACGGGTTAGGTCCAGTAGCCATGATGGTAGATATTAATAGAGGGAACAGATTGACTTATTTATCTTCTGTCGCCACTAAGGCAAGAGGTTTACATAAATATATAGTTAAACATCCACAAGGAGGTGATAATCACCCTAATGCGAAATTAAATTTTAAGTTGGGTGATATTGTAACCACTCAATTGCAGACTACTAATGGAGAGACTATTATATTAACACACGATACCAATTCCCCTCGTCCTTATAATTTAGGATTTAGAGTTCAAGGAACTCAGGGCTTATGGCAGGACTTTAGTTCGGGTGCATTAAATGCGGGACATATATATATAGAAGGGATTTCTCCAAAAGCACACCAATGGGAAAACCCAGAACCCTATTTAAAGGAACATGACCATCCACTTTGGAAGAAATATGAAAAGGATGCAGAAGGTTCTGGACATGGTGGTATGGACTTTTTTGTAGAGAATGCCTTTATTGAATGTATCAAACGTAAGGTTCCATTTCCTATAGATGTTTATGATTTAGCTACTTGGTATGCGGTTACCCCACTTTCAGAAAAGTCAATTGCTGAACATGGTCAGGTTCAAGAAATTCCAGACTTCACTCGTGGGAAATGGAAAAACAGAAAACCAGATTTTGCAATGAATGATATTTTCTAAAATTGTCCCAAATTAACATATTAATTAATAATTGAATACAACCTATGCCTTTTAAAAAATTAGCTGCCACTACCCTTTTTTCATGCCTTCTAATTGTAGGACAGTCACAAAGTTTAAATAATGAGTCTTCCATAAAATTAGCAAAAGAGACAGCTAAAAATATTTTGAATGACGCTTGGCCAAGTGACAAAGCAACAAGTCTTAAATTATGGGATTATGCTGAAGTTGGGTTTAAGGAAAATAAGAGTGCTGCCTTACATGTTGCTCATTTAACAGAAGCCGGTTTTAAAGTAGAAATGGGAGTTGCGGAAATGCCAACTGCTTTTATGGCAACTTATGGTTCTGGAAAACCGGTAATTGGAATTTTAGCTGAATTTGATGCTTTACCAGGCTTGTCCCAGGAAGGCATTCCAGAAAAGTCAATCATTGCAGGTAAGAATGCGGGTCATGGTTGTGGACATGATATTTTTGGAACTGCTTCCGTGTCGGCTGGAATTGCTATTAAAAAACTAATCGAATCAGGTAAAATTAAAGGCACTATCAAAATATATGGTAGTCCTGCAGAAGAAGGTGGTGGAGGCAAAGTATATCTAGTCCGTGCTGGTTTATTTAATGATGTTGACGCCGTGATACATTGGCATCCTGGAAACAAGAACGAAGTAACTATGAAGAGTGCCCTAGCATATAAGTCTGCTAAATTTCGTTTTTATGGAATATCAGCTCATGCTGCAGCGCAGCCTGAACAAGGTAGGTCCGCATTAGATGGTGTAGAAGCAATGGATAATATGGTGAACATGATGCGAGAGCATATTCCACAAGAAACAAGAATTCACTATGTAATTACCAATGGTGGTAAAGCACCCAATGTGGTTCCAGATTTTGCAGAAGTTTTTTATTATGTGCGTCATCCTAAAAGAGATAAAGTAGTAGAAATTTTTGATCGTGTTGTTAAAGCTGCCGAAGGTGCGGCCATTGGAACAGGTACCACTATGAAATTTGAAGTCATTGACGGAACACATGATTTATTATTAAATAAAACTTTAGCCGATGTAATGCAGGTTAATTTAGAAGAAGTTGGTGGTATCCAATATACAGAAGCAGAAGTTACCTTTGCAAAAAAATTACAAACTAGTTTATTAGGGACTATCCCTCCTATCGACGATGCTTCGAAAGTATTTCCATTGAAAATAGAGATGACTTCTGGCGGCGGTTCAACAGATGTAGGGGATGTAAGTTATACGGTCCCTACTGTTGGCTTAAGTACAGCAACTTGGGTACCAGGCACACCAGCGCATAGTTGGCAAGCAGTTGCTTGTGGTGCAACAGAGATAGCAGCTAAAGGCATGTTAAATGCCTCTAAAACTATGGCAATGACTGCCATTGATCTATTTACTAAACCCGCCATTATTGAAAAAGCCAAAGAAGAGTTTAAAAAACAAAAAGGAGATTATCAATATAAAGCATTGTTAGGAGATCGTTTACCTGCATTAACTTATAGAGACTAAAAAATTAAATAATTTCGTTGAATCTTTTTAAGAGTTCAATTTGATTGAGGGCCCGAATATAATTCTGGCCCTCATAGTTTGAACCATAATAGCTATCCATATTTAAGTGGTCTGTTAAGAATCTTAATGCTTGCATATAAATCATATATTGACCACTGTATGACAAATGGTCCAATTCAAATTCAGATAAATGATATTCCATTTTTGATAAATAACCGTTTTTTATAGCATCCCATCTTTTTGGGTCCACCGTTATTAAGTCTAATTGCTTTTCTTCTTCCGACACTTTGCATAAATAAGTACGACACATGTCTCCAACATCACTAATATAATATCCAGGCATTACCGTATCTAAGTCTATTACACAAATAGCATTGGCTTCCTTATTAAATAATACATTGCTAATTTTAGTATCATGATGTGTTACTCTTTGTTTTGCATCCTTGTGTCCAATGAATTGCTTATAAATAGTAACCAATTCATTTTGAGATTCTAAAAAAGCAATAGCCTCTTTTGAATCATTAATTCTATTAACATCGCCAGTTTTAATAGCGTTTATAAATTGCGCATATCTTAAATTTAAGTTATGGAAGTCTGGAATGGTAACTTGTAATTGTTGACAATCCAAATTGATTAATTCATGTGTAAAATTTGCAAATTGAGTAGCTGCTAGCTTGGCTTGGTTTTCATTTTCTAAAACAGTTAATGCATGTCCATCAATTTTCACAAAAGCTCTATAATATAGTCCATCTATAATAGTTAGTGTCTCCCCTTTTTTATTAGCTACTAAATGTGTAAATAAGTATTTGGGGTTATTTTTTTTTAAAAATGAGCTAATTAAATTAATATTAAAATCAATGGCATTTGGATTTTTGAATACCTGATGATTAATTGTTTGTAGTATGAAATCCCCTTTTTTAGTTTCCACTAAATAGGTCTTATTAATCAACCCTTGCTGAAGTACTTGATAGTCTTTAACATCCCAATCATATTGTTCAAATATTGCTTGCATAATTAATCACTAAAGTACATAAAATAAGCTCAATGTTCGTATCTTGAAAATGTAAACGCAGAAATATGAATCAAATGAATAGACGAGGATTTATTAATTTAAGTAGCTTAGGTATTACCAGTTTTTCAATACCCGCTTTTATAGCAAAGAAACCAGACGAAACAATAATGCCATTGGTTGCGTCCACTTGGGATGCTGGAATTAATGCCAATGCGGCAGCATGGAAAGTATTAGCTGCAGGCGGTACTGCTTTGGATGCAGTGGAAAAAGGGGTAATGGTAACTGAGGACGAAATAAGCTGCTGCGTGGGATTAGCCGCAAATCCTGACAGAGACGGTCACGTAACTTTAGACGCTTCTATTATGGATCATCAATATAATTGTGGTAGTGTTGCCTTTTTAGAAAGAATCAAACATCCTATTTCGGTAGCGCGTCGCGTGATGGAAAAAACCCCACATGTAATGTTAGTAGGTGAAGGTGCACAACAATTTGCAATAGCAGAAGGATTCCCATTAGAGTCAGGAGCACTTTCTCCAGATGCACAAAAAGCTTATGACAATTGGTTAAAAACGTCTACTTATAAGCCGGTTATAAATGTAGAAAGAGTTTCACAACCACATCAAAATGATGCAGCTTTTGCAGCTCCTAAAAGATTTGCCAATGGCGACTGGAATCATGATACTATTGGAATGGTGGCATTAGACAAATTCGGTAATTTGTCTGGAAGTTGTACGACTAGTGGCGCTGGATTTAAAATGCGGGGTCGTTTAGGGGACTCTCCTATTATTGGCGCTGGATTATATGTTGATAATGAAGTGGGTGCAGTTGTGGCAACAGGTCAAGGAGAAGACGTTATCCGTGTTGCAGGTGCTAGTGCGGTAGTGGAATGGATGCGTCAAGGAAAGTCTCCAAAGGAAGCATGTAGATTGGTGGTAGAAAAAATAAATAGAATAAAAAAAGAAAAAGCAGCCACTATTCAAGTTTGTTTTGTTGCTATTAATAAAAAAGGGGAACATGGTGCATTTGCATTACATAATGGATTTAATTATGCAGTACAAACACAAAAAGGAAGTCAATTATTAGAATCGTCTTTTATTTCAACTATATAATTTTTTTATAGAATAAATTTATTTCAGTGGTGATTTTATAGCTACTGTATTATTGAAGTTAAAATTTGAATTATTAAATTATGTCACAATCTATATTATTAGAAATCGCGGTTTTTAATATTGAGTCTGCCTTAAAAGCAATGATGGCAGGTGCTGATAGAATTGAGTTTTGTGAAAATCCTCAAGAAGGGGGCACTACCCCGTCTTATGGAAGTTTACAAGTATTGTCTAAACTAGCCACTACTCCGGTTTTCCCAATTATAAGACCAAGAGGCGGAGATTTTTTATATACCGAATATGAATTCGAATCCATTAAGGAAGATTTAATAATGATAAAGCAATTAGATTATCCAGGAGCAGTTATTGGTTTATTAAATAGGGATGGTTCCATTGACATAGATCGAACTTCCGCATTAGTTGAATTAGCTGGTGAAATGGAAATCACCTTTCACAGAGCCTTTGATAGATGCAATAATGCAGTTAAAGGTTTGGAAGCAATTATTCAAACGGGTTGCAAAAGAATTTTAACAAGTGGTCAAGTCCCTAATGCAAATGATGCATTGCCTGTATTAAAACAATTAGTTGACCAAGCGGGAGATAGAATAATAATTATGCCTGGAAGTGGTGTTCGAGCAAATAATATTGATCATATAATTCAATCAACTGGTGCAAAAGAGATTCATAGTTCAGCCAGAAAAATGTTTCCCTCAAAAATGAGTTTTAATCAATTAACTATGCAGGAACAGATGCAATTTACTGGAGTTGACGAAAATGAAATAATAGAAATGTTAGCCAAAATAAATTGCTAGCTACTAATTAGAAATAAACTAGTGTTAAATTAATATAACATTCTTGCCCTAATAGTATGTTTAACTTCTTTAAGTAAAGCAATTGCTTGTTTAGAAAGTTTAGACTCAACGTCTAATACTACATACCCAATATCTTCGTTTGTTTTTAAATATTGACCCACAATATTTATTTTATTTTTGGACAGTGCAGTATTGATTGCACTTAGTACTCCCGGTACATTATTATGAATATGTAATATACGGTGAGCCCCTTCTACTGGTGGTAAACTAATTGATGGAATAGTATGAGAACCATTAGATACGCCTCTTTCAAGGTATTGATATAATTTAATACTTACATCCTCTCCAATATTTTCTTGAGCTTCTTCAGTAGATCCTCCAATATGTGGTGTTAGAATTACATTTGACAAACCTTGTAATGGGGTTTCAAATGCGTCTCCATTTTTCTCGGGTTCCAAAGGGAATACATCAATAGCAGCTCCGGAAATTTGTTTACTTTTTAATGCTTCAGTTAAAGTAACTAAGTCAACTACTTCGCCACGTGCATAATTAATTAAAATAGATCCTTGTTTAAATTGTTTGATGACTTCTTTACTTATCAAATTTTTAGTTTGATTCGTATCAGGTACATGTATGGAAATTATATCAGAACTGCTTACAAGTTCTTTAATACTTTTTACGGATTGTGCATTACCCAATGGTAATTTTGTTTCTATATCATAGAACTTTACTTTCATACCCATGGCTTCTGCCATGATACTTAATTGGGTTCCAATATTACCATATCCTAAAATACCCATTGTTTTACCACGCATTTCAAAACTACCTTTTGCATCTTTATTCCAAATACCTTCGTGGGCTGATTTATTTTTATCAATTATTTTACGAATCAACATGATAGAAGACCCAATAACTAATTCTGCTACGGAACGTGTATTACTATAAGGAGCATTAAATACTGCAATACCTTTTTGTTTACATGCTTTAAGGTCAACTTGATTGATACCAATACAAAAACAACCTATCGCTTGTAATTTTTTTGCATTGTCCAACACCTTCTTTGAAATAAAGGTTTTGGAACGGATACCTAAAATATGAACATCTTTAATTACTTTAATAAGTTCCTCCTCACTCAAAGCGCCTGATATCTTTTTAACATCTGTATATCCTTGTTCTTTAAAATATTGAACTGCCTTATCGCTAATATTTTCCAAAAACAAAACCTTGATCTTGTCCTTTGGATAACTGGTGTTAAAAATGATACTCATGAAGCAAAGCTAAAATATTTTTCGCTCTTTAGCCTTCATTAACAATAAATTGTAGCAATTCTGCGTTATTTTTGTATACCCTTAATTACTAACAGATGATCGTCAGAATTTCTCTTTTACTTACTTTTTTTATTATTAGCTGTTCATGTGGAACAAGCCAAGGACCAATAAGTCTGGATAATTCAGAAAACATACCTTTCGTTTACAATAAGCTTTCTGCTAATGACAAAACTAAATATGCGGACGAAGTAAAAGCTAAATATGAGAAATTAATAGGTAACCGAGGGTTTAGCGGTCAAATATTAGTTGCGAAAAATGGAGAGATCATCTTTGAAGATTATAAAGGGTATTCAAATTATAAAGACAAGTCATTAATTCTTGCAGAGACCCCAATTCATTTAGCCTCTGTTTCCAAAACCTTTACAGGTATGGTTGCTTTGAAATTATGGGAAGAAAAAAAATTGGATTTAAAAGCGCCAGTATCTAAATACCTACCTAAATTCCCCTATTCGGACGTTACAATTGAGGAATTGTTGTCTCATAGAAGTGGATTACCAGATTATACCTATTTCATGGAAACACGTAAATATGTTTCTATAAAAAGTAAGAATAGAAGAGGTAGATGGGTAAAAAAATTAAAATTAATAAGTAATGAAGCCCCTTTTAAAAATGGGATCTATAATAACCAAGACGTTTTAGATTTTATGGTTGCTAAACACCCTGCTCCAGCTGCGAATCCAGATAGAGTGTTTAAATATTGTAATACAAATTATGTACTGTTGGCTTTGATTATAGAGAAAATCACTGGAACTGATTTTCCAACTTATATGAATGAAAATGTATTCAAACCGTTGAAAATGAATAATTCATATATTTTTAGTGCAAAGACAATTAATAAATACACGCCTTCTTATAATGCTAAAATGCAGCCTTATAGAATTGAAAAATACGACTGTATCTATGGTGACAAAAATGTATATAGTACCGTTAGAGACTTATATTTATGGGACAAAGCCTTAACTGAAGGCTTATTTTTAGCCCCAGCTACGCTTGAAATGGCTTATGAACCCAAGAGCCCAACCAATAAATATTGGCATAATTATGGTTTAGGATGGCGCATTTTAGCTAAGCCTAACGAGGAACGATTAATTTATCATAATGGATGGTGGCATGGTAATAACACCGTGTTTACGCGCTTAATTGGAGAAACTGCAACCATTATTATTCTAGGTAATAGATTCAATAAGTCAATCTATAAAGGCAAGGAAATTGCTTCTATATTCACAGGCAAGGAGGACACTACCTCTTTAGTTGAGTAAAATTGGCATTTTTGCACGTTTTTTGGCCTTTTCACCCTATTTTTGCAGACCTTATTCGTAATTTAAAGTATATATATTATTGCTTATGAAAGATTTGTTATTTTATGCCGTTCCGGCAATGGGTATTGTTGGTTTATTGTATACCCTATTGAAATTCAACTGGGTATCTAAACAAGATGCTGGTAATGAAAGAATGAAAGAGATCAGCACTTATATTGCTGAAGGTGCTATGGCATTCTTAAAAGCTGAATGGAAAATCTTAGGATATTTCGTAGTTATCGTAGCCTTATTATTAGGCTTTATGGCTACAAAAAATGCAGAGAGCCATTGGAGTATTGCAATATCATTTGTTATCGGTGCTGTATTTAGTGCAACTGCCGGTTATATTGGCATGAAAGTAGCTACCAAAGCAAATGTAAGAACTGCACAAGCAGCTAAAACAAGTTTAGCACAAGCATTGAAAGTGTCATTTACTGGTGGATCTGTGATGGGCTTAGGCGTATCTGGATTAGCCGTATTAGGTTTAGGTGGATTATTTCTTTTATTAAAGCAAATGTTCTACGTAAACGGTGACCCTTCTGAAATGCTTCGTACAATAGAAGTATTAACTGGTTTTTCTTTAGGTGCTGAGTCAATCGCCTTATTTGCGCGTGTTGGTGGTGGTATCTACACTAAAGCAGCAGACGTAGGAGCAGACTTAGTAGGTAAAGTAGAAGCGGGTATTCCAGAAGATGATCCTCGTAATCCTGCAACTATTGCAGATAACGTAGGTGACAATGTTGGTGACGTTGCTGGAATGGGAGCCGATCTATTTGGTTCATATGTTGCAACCGTTTTAGCAACAATGGTTTTAGGTCAGGAAGTTACTGCAGTAGGTGGTGGTAAATTAGTGGATGCCTTTGGTGGACTATCTCCTATTTTATTACCAATGTTAATTGCAGGGGTAGGTATTTTATTATCAATTATTGGAACCTTCTTTGTACGTATTAGTGATAACGCTGGTTTGAACACTGCTACTGTACAGAAAGCTTTAAATATGGGTAACTATGGTTCTATGATTTTAACAGCAATTGCTTGTTATTTCTTAGTATCAAATATTTTACCAGAAACCATGTCATTACGTGGTATCGAGTTTACAAGAAACGGAGTTATTGGTGCTATCGCTGTAGGTTTAATAGTAGGTACTTTAATGAGTATCATTACTGAATATTATACTGCAATGGGTAAGCGTCCAGTAATGAGTATTATCAAACAATCAAGTACAGGACACGCAACAAATATTATTGGTGGTTTAGCAATTGGAATGGAATCTACTTTCATGCCAATTATAGTTTTAGCTGCTGGTATATTCGGAGCATCTTATTGTGCAGGTTTATATGGTGTTGCAATTGCTGCAGCAGGAATGATGGCTACAACTGCTATGCAATTAGCAATTGATGCTTTTGGACCTATCGCAGACAATGCTGGTGGTATTGCTGAAATGAGTGAGTTACCTGCTGAAGTGCGTGAGAAAACAGATATTCTAGATGCGGTAGGAAATACAACAGCTGCAAGTGGTAAAGGATTTGCCATTGCTTCTGCTGCATTAACTTCTTTAGCATTATTCGCAGCCTTCGTTGGTGTAGCGATGCCAAATAATCAACATATTGATATCTACAAGGCAGACGTTTTAGCTGCTTTATTTGTAGGTGGAATGATTCCATTCATCTTCTCTTCTTTGGCCATTCGTGCTGTAGGAGAAGCTGCTATGGCAATGGTAGAAGAAGTTCGTCGTCAGTTCCGTACCATTCCAGGAATTATGGAAGGTACTGGTAAGCCAGAATATGAAAAATGTGTTGCAATTAGTACGGAAGCTTCGTTGAAAAAAATGATGTTGCCAGGTGCTATCACTATTATCTCTCCTATTTTAATCGGTTTCACAATGGGCCCAGAAGCTTTAGGTGGCTTCTTAGCTGGTGCAACTGTAAGTGGTGTATTAATGGGTATTTTTCAAAATAATGCGGGTGGTGCTTGGGATAACGCTAAGAAATCTTTTGAGAAAGGCGTGGAAATTAACGGTGAAATGTTCTATAAAAAATCTGAACCACATAAAGCATCTGTAACAGGTGACACTGTGGGAGATCCTTTTAAAGATACATCAGGCCCTTCAATGAATATCTTGATCAAATTAATGTCTATTGTTTCTTTAGTTATTGCTCCAACTTTGGCGCAAATTCACAAGACAGATGCTGCTCCAGTAAAATCACAAATGGTGGAAATTTCAGTTATTAATACTGATTCTTCTGCAGCTATTAGCGATTCATCTAAAACAGTTACTATCAGTGCGAATACTAAAACATTAGTACAAGCATTACAAGAAGAAGGAATTGCACCAATTGACAATGTAAATATTCAAATCAAAGACGGTAAAATCACTGTAAATGGTAAAGCATTAACAGACGAGCAAAATGCTAAATTTTCATCTTATTTGAAAAAGAAATAATCGAGTCTAAATTTTTAGAACTCTTTAACAAAAAGTCCCACAATGGTGGGACTTTTTTATTGCGATAAATCGTAAATTACGAACACAATCGTAATACCATGAGCAAACAATTCAAGCCTACCGAAAGTGAATTAGAGATATTAAGCATATTATGGGAGCATGAGCATGCAACAGTCAGAATGGTACATGAAGTGGTCCAAAAAACAAGAGACGTTGGTTATACCACTACCTTGAAATTAATGCAGATAATGCATGAGAAAGGATTAGTAACAAGAAATGAAACTGCTAAAACGCATATTTACACTCCTGTTTTTGTAAAAGAAAAAGCACAAGAGCAATATGTAGGAAAAATGATTAAGACCTTATTTAGTGGTAGTACTTCGCAATTAGTATTACAGGCATTGGGTAAACATAAGCCTACCTCACAAGACCTTATTGATATTAAAAAATTGATTGAAGAGTTAGAAAGCAAATAGCGAAATAATATTTTTTTGATAATCTAATAGCGCATGCAATTCATCTCCTATATACCCAGTACAGTTATAATTAATATTGGATTCATGGCCATTTTATATTTGGTATATGAAACCATAAAACATTTCTTCAATTTAAGCGCTAAGCAATTATTTATTATTGCGGTAAGCTTCGAGATTATTGGCCTGCTTCAATTTGCTGGGAAATTATTTTTACATAATAGCTCATTTGCTAGTAATCCATTTTCCTTAGTAACAATTACAAGTACATTAATTCAATGGAATAAAGAGGAATACCTAGTCTATTTAGGGTTAGTGTATTTTTTATTTTTATTAATATTCATTTTGAGAGGGAGCTATCAGCTAAAAACCCTTAATAATATTCGGAGCAGTGCAAATTATTCAAATTCAAAGGAATGGAACCAAGAGATTCAAGACAGTTTTCAAATTAACAAGCATTTTAAAATAGGTGTAAGTAATTCGATTGATACACCAATTACATTTGGCTGGCTAGATCCAATTATTTTATTACCCATTACATTATGTAATCAGTTAAGTATTGAAGAAATTAAAATAATCATCTTGCATGAAATTGCACATATTGTAAGACAAGATTATATTATATATTTATTAGTGTCGGCTTGTCATACCATTTTATATTTTAATCCGATTTCTTATTTATTTTCTAAAGAGATTAATATTCAGAGAGAAATAGCTTGTGATAGTTGGGTAGTTGCACATGCTAAAAATCCTATTCACTATTCAAAACTTTTATATACAATAGCAAATCATAATATAAATGTATTTGATAATAATTTATTTTTAAATTTTATATCAAGACAAAATGAATTACTAATCCGTATTAAACATATCAACCAATTAAGTATAAAAAAAAATAAGTCATACTTTCAGTTATTTTGTTTAATTGTATTAGCTGGCTTTACTATTTTCTTTACAATTAAGAAAAGTGCTAATAAAGTAGCAATTAAAAAAGCTATTACTACTTTACATAAATCTTCAAATACCCTATATCACACACACAAATCTTTACCAAATAAAGACATTGTTTCTGCCATTATTTTTGAAAAAGTAAAGAATCGCAATAGCAGTACTTATGCTAGTTTAAGTAGTGCTGTAGTTATTAAAACCAGTAAAGCATCAAATGAAAATCTGACTAAGGAAATCAATTCAACACCAACTACGTACTCTAAAATAGTTAATCATACCTATGAATGGTTAAAGCAACATGAAAATATAAATCAGTTTGCTGGTTATGATTTGAAAAAAGATTCTATTGAGTATGATTTTGCAGAAAAACTAGTTTTAAGATCTATCCTAAAAAGTTATCAATTTAAGAAGGATATCTTAAATGCTAAAATGAAACAAGCTTCTAATCAGAAAGAAGCGTACGATTTTATAATGAATAGTAAAGAATGGGACGAAATTCAAAAATATGAAATATGGACAAAAGAATTTTTACAAAAGCATCCAGGCACTTTTAATCAGGTGGATAGTAGTCAGCAATTTTAAATTGTAGGGGTCTTTATATATTGATATGCTTGTTTACCGCCTACGCTAAATAATAAATCTAGAATTGATAAATTGGGAATAAAGCCAATTTTATCTTCAAATACCTGCTGATATTTAATTGGGTTTGCAATTTTATCATAATTCTTAGGTAACCAAGGATGAAATTGTCTTTCCCATTTTTGAAGTTCATCTTCATTGAAAGTTTCTAAAGAATGTATTTGCCATTTCCCCTTTAACTGTTGTTGAATCCATAAATGGCAACTCGTTAAAAAATCAATTAAGCTATCGGGCTTTGTATCATACAATGCCTTTAAACTGGCTTCATAGTACTCGAAATAAGGGGATCTTTTATAACTTGAGACAATAGCTTTTGAATGTTGTTCCCTCCATGGCGTGTCATATGAGATGGCTATTTGTGATAGAGGCGTTTTTTGATCTCTCCCTCCTACTATTGGAATAGTTAAATGTAATGGGCCTTGTGCTGTAGCTATTACCATTCTATTTTTAAAGCTCATTTTTGAAAATGGAGCATTATTGTCAAAACAGATAGTTTCTGCTTGAGCTACTTCTTGAAGAAAGCTGATAGCACCAAAGTATGGTAAGTCTGTAATGAGCATAGTTAACAAATAGTTATGTAAATATATTTTTACAATCCCCAAATAACTAATAATTTTAATAAATTTTTCAAAATGAACTACTTAAAGTATTCTTTATTTTCTCTTATAATCATTTTTTCTAGTTGCGCTAGTCCTAAGGCTTTTGTTTTTAAGGGCATGAAATCAATAAATGTGGAGAAAGCAAGCTTTGGAAAAAATACTTTCAAAGCTAATTTTGAATACACCAATCCTAATCATTTTGCGCTAACGCTTCAAAAATTAGATTGTGAAGTTTTTATAAATGACCAACCCTTTACTAAATATCATTTAGACTCTGCCTATTATATACCGGCTAATACTGACTTTCAATTACCTGCAAGAATGGAAGTTGAATTGGCAAGCATCATGAAACACAGTGTAGACATTCTTTTTAATAAACCAATGAAAATCACTGTAAAAGGGGATGCTACTTTAACAAAAGGATTTTTCACCAAAAAAGTACCCATTTCATTTACCACCGAACAAAGGTTAAATTTAAAAGAGATCTTAAGAGGCACTAATTAGGCTATGCTTAATATTTAAAAATCTTTTATATTATTGATTCCAAGTAGACGGGCTTTCTCTCCATTGCATTAAAGTGTCCTGTGTAGTAGCATCAATTTCACCTTTCTCTACAGCCAAGTCAATTAAGCTTGCATAATTGGTTAAAGAATAAAATGGAACACCAGCTGCTTTAAATGCTTCGTCTGCGATATTAAATCCATAAGTAAAAATGGATACCATACCTACTACTTCTAATCCTGCATTTCTTAATACATCCACTACTTGTAAGCTACTTTTTCCAGTAGATATTAAATCTTCAATAACTAAAATTTTATTAGTGGTTGCATAAGCGCCTTCAATTTGATTACCCAAGCCATGTTCCTTTGGTTTAGGACGAACATAGATGTAAGGAAGTTTAAGTTGATCCGCTGCCATTGCACCCCAAGGAATACCTGCAGTGGCTACTCCAGCCAACATATCGGCTTCCCCAAATTTTTCAAATATGACATTACACATCTCACTTTTAATAAAATCACGCACATATGGGAAAGAAAGTACTTTTCTATTATCACAATAAATTGGACTTTTCCACCCACTAGCCCATGTAAATGGATTATTTGGGCTTAATTTTACAGCACCAACTTGAAGTAATTTTTCGGCTACCGCTTTTTCGTTCGTCATAATGAATTTATTAATGACGCGAAAATACTTGCTAAAGCCTAGAAATACCCAAAGAGTTACTAAATACTATACACATTTTTATGCCGAAGCAAATAATAGCAGCAGGTGGAATCGTTACCAATCCTAAAGGAGCCATTTTATGGATTTTTAGACGTGGATTTTGGGATTTACCCAAGGGGAAACTAGACGAAGGGGAAACCATTCAAAGTTGTGCAGTAAGGGAAGTGGAGGAAGAGACAGGATTAAAAAATATCCAACTTCATGAATTGATCCAGTTTACAAATCATACCTATTTTGATACCCATTTAAAGGAGGAAGTAATAAAAAGAACCTACTGGTTCCATATGACTATTCCCAATGAGCAGGCTGGTATTCCACAAACTGAGGAAGATATTGAAAGCATTGAATGGTATACAATGGGGAATGCAGCACATTGCTTAGAAAATACTTACGATACCATAAAAGAAGTGATTGCCACTTTTATAAGTAAGAATTTGAAAACAGAGTAGAAAGAATTTAAAAACGGATTATCAAGTCTTTAAAAAGTTTAAAACAATTTTTTTAAAGACTCCACTACGGCATCCGGTAAAAAAGGGGAAGCGTCTCCTCCGTTTCTGATAATATCACGAACAATGGTTGATGCTACAGAAGTATATTTAGGTTCTCCTGTTAAGAAGATGGTTTCAATATGCCTGTCCATGGTACGATTGGCGTCTGCAATGGTTTTCTCATATTCAAAATCACTCACATACCGTATACCTCTTAAAATAAATCTTGCCCCAATAGACTGACAATATTTAATGGTTAGTCCATCATAAGTGACAGCTTCTACTTTAGGTTCGTCTTTATAAATTTCTTCAAACCATTGTTTTCTTTGTTCTGCACTAAACATTGGATTTTTTGCAGCATTTATACCAATGCCTACAATAACTTTATCAAATAAGGGTAATGATCTATTTATTATATCAATATGTCCTAATGTAACAGGATCAAATGTGCCGGGAAATAAGCAAATTCTTTGCATGTGTTAAGCTGGGTTAGTTCTTCCTGTTAATAAATATAGGCAAGCCATTCTTACGGCTACTCCATTTTCAACCTGGTCTAAAATAATAGATTGTCCACTATCGGCCACTTCACTATCCAATTCTACTCCTCTATTAATTGGCCCGGGGTGCATTATTAAAATCTCTTTATTCAACTTGTTTAAACGATTTTTTGTAATGCCATATGCTAAGTTATATTCTCTAAGCGAAGAGAATAGTGGCTGGTTTTGGCGTTCTAATTGAATTCTAAGTACATTGGCTACGTCACACCATGCTAGTGCTTTGTCAATATTATATTCAACGCTAATATCCATTGCTTCTTGAAGATATTTGGGTATTAAAGTGGGTGGGCCAGAAACCATTACCTCGGCTCCCATTTTCTTTAATAAATAAATATTACTTAGTGCAACTCTACTATGCATGATATCACCAATTATGGCCACTTTTAATCCTGCTAATTTGCCAAGCTTTTCTTGCATTGAAAAAGCATCTAATAAGGCTTGAGTTGGGTGTTCATTAATGCCGTCACCTGCATTAATAATTGCTGCATCAATATGTTTCGCTAAATAATGAGGTGCGCCAGATGCACTATGTCTCATTACGACCATATCCACTTTCATACTAAGGATATTGTTAACGGTGTCTAATAAGGTTTCCCCCTTAGCTGCCGAGCTATTGGATACAGTAAAATTTACGGTGTCTGCGGACAATCGTCTTTCTGCTAGTTCAAAAGAAATTCTAGTTCGAGTAGAATTTTCATAAAAAAGATTCACAATAGTTACGTCTCTTAAAGTGGGAACTTTTTTAACGGGTCTTTGTAAAACCTCTTTAAATTGACCTGCAGTAGATAAAATAAGTTGGATATCCTCAGTGGTGAGGTCTTTGATACCAAGAAGATGTTTGGTAGATAGTGCCATTAAAAAACGAAATTAATATATTTTCATCAACTAAACAATGCTATTATTGATCTAATAAGATCACGTCGTCCACCCCGTCATTCTCTTTCCATCTCACTTTTACCTTATAGGGACTTATATCAACCATTTCTTTACCAGTAAAATCGGGCTGAATGGGTAATTCTCTACTTGGTTTTCTGTCTACCAAAACACATAAAGCCACTTTAGAAGGCCTTCCAAAGGCCAATAAAGCGTCTAATGCTGCTCGAATGGTTCTACCTGTAAAAAGCACATCGTCAATTAAAATGACTGTCTTCCCTTCAATACTAAAGGGTAAGTCAGTTTGAGTGGCTAAATGTAATTCACGTCTAATATCATCCCGGTAAAAAGTAATATCTAGTTTTCCATATTGAATTTGATCGGCAGAAAGTTCCTGGTGCAATGCCGCAACAATCCGGTCACTTAAATATACGCCTCTGGGCTGAAGCCCTACTATCACTGCATTGGTTAAGCCTGGGTAGGTTTCCAATATTTGGTGAGCTAATCTTTTTATTATGCTTGGAAGCTGTTGTTCACTAATCAGGGTCATATTCCTTGAAAATTTGACTAAAAATACAGCTTTTTCTTATGTAAATTGCGGCCATGGTAGGTATTCAACAACTATCCCTAGTTCAGTTTAGGAATTATGTTCAAAAAAGCTTCAATTTTACAGATAGAATTGTGGGCATTGTTGGGCCCAATGGTACAGGTAAAACGAATGTATTAGACGCCCTTTACTATTTATCATTTACCAAGAGTTATTTTAATCGACCAGATGCTCAAAATGTGCACCATGCTTATCAAGGAATGCGGGTAGAAGGCATATATAATATTAAAGAAGAAACCGTTCCTATAACTTGTATAATTCGTGAAAATTTAAAGAAAGAATTTTATTACGATGAAGAGTTGTACCCCAAATTGTCAAAGCATATAGGTCGTATCCCATGTGTGATGATTGCTCCTGACGATGTACAAATTATAACAGGGTCTAGTGAAGAGAGAAGAAGATTAATGGATAGTTTACTATCCCAATTATATCCTGACTATTTAAAGTATTTAATACTTTATAATAAGATTTTATTGCAAAGAAATAGTTTGTTAAAACAAGCAGCAGAAACAGGTAATTTGGATGAAATATTATTGGAAACTTTAAACGAACAATTAGCTAGTAATGGGCAATTAATTTATACGTTTAGAAGTCAATTATTTGAAAGCTTATTACCTGAAATTTTAAAATTGTATAATCATTTAGCATTACAAAATGATGCCATTGACATTAAATATCAATCTGCATTGGAGCATACTAATTTAAAACAATTATTAAAAGATAGTATTGTAAAGGATAAAGTGTTACAAAGAACTTCAACAGGTATTCATAAGGACGATTTAATAATAACAATACAGGGACAGTCTTTTAAGCAAGAAGCTTCACAAGGACAAAGAAAAAGTTTCTTATTTGCTATTAGACTTGCAGAATGGCAGTTTATAAAAAAGGAGAAAGGCTTCCCTCCTATTTTATTAATGGATGATATTTTTGAAAAATTAGATGAGCAGCGAATGATTCAATTATTAGATTGGGTGAGTAACGCTACTGACGGTCAAGTGTTTATCACAGATACACATAAAGAAAGGGTTGCTAATTTATTGGGTAAACATTTAAGTAGTTATCAGTTGATTGAATTATAATTGGCGTAAATTTACACCCTATGGCAACTTTTAAAATTGGAGACGCGCTTAAGCAATTTGTTCAAACAAGCAAATTGAAGAATGGTATTCGTGCAGCACAAATAGAAGAAGTTTGGCTAGAGATAATGGGTACTACGATTGCAAAATATACGGATAAGATATATATATTTAATCAGAAATTATTTATTGAAACAAGTGTAGGCCCACTTAAAAACGAACTAGGTTTTCAGAAGTTACAAATTGTAGCGAGAGTAAATGAAAAAATGGGTGAAAATATAATTACAGACGTTGTAATTAAGTAGTGCCACTTCCTTTAATAACCTCGCGCATTAAGTCGTTCATAGTTAGAACACCTTTGAATTTCATTTCATCAAAAATTGGCAGGTATCTTGTTTTATAAACATTCATTAAGACCATACATCTTTCTAAATCGTCAGTGTATCCAATTACAGGTAAGTCTTTTGTCATGATATCTACCACTGTAGTAGTGTCAGATTTACGACCTTCTAATTTAATTTTATGGGTATAATCTCTTTCTGACATGATACCTAAGAACTGATTGTTATCCATAATAACTACATAACTTAAGTTTTCAGACTTCATGATAGTTAAAGCATCTAGTACTTTTGTATCTGGAGTCACAATATTAAAATGAGGCCCTTTTTTAATTATGATATCTCTTATTTTAGACATAAAATTCAATTTTAATTGTAACAGATGGTTTACCTAAGTTACGTAATATAAAAATGAAAAAAAAGCTAATCTTTTAAATAGTCTACATAGCTAGTCTTCTGCATTATGGTGGAACCATTCATAATAAATATACTCGGCCATGCCCTAGCAGCCGTTTTTATCATAGTAATATCTCCTATCAATATGGGAATTTGTTTAAATTGGTTGATGGCGTTGGTTTTGTCGGCAGTAACTATATAAACTAATTTATGTTTAGCTTGTAATTTAGTGATAAGGGTATCCCAAGGTACAGAAGCGTCTATAGCACCTGCAAAAATTAAGACATAAGGTATACTAGTTTCAAATAGTTGTTGAGTAGTATCAGCGCCACTTAATGTGAATAATTTAAAGTCCTGAATTGGGGCCACTTTACCATTACCTTTTTGAACGATGATTTCTTTTCTTGTTTTAAAAACATAAGTGCTATCAAAATCTGCAGGAAAGCTAGTTGCATCAAAAAAGTATCTTTTACCTGCTTTCTCAAATTCCATCTTAATAGAAACACTGTCGGCAATAGCACCTGGAGGCGTCTTCATTTGTTCTACAATGTCTTTTCCTTGTTTGTAAGGTAAACAGTCTATAAATGGCAAGTGTTGTAAAACCTGTTGTTGACCATATCCTACTCCTACAGTAGTCAAAAGTAAAACAAATAGCCCCCAACCCATAGGTAAGTTTGTTTTAACCTTTTTAACATTGACTAATAATATCACAATTGCAATTAGTAGAATAATATCTTTAATAAAAGAGGTCTGTGGAGTTAATGGTATACAATCTCCAAAACAACCGCATGTTTTGATTTTACCAGAGAATAAAGCATACCCAGTAAGAAAACTGAAAAACACTATTAATGCAAGTAATAACCAAAGTGTTTGTTTGTAGGGGTATTTAATTAAAATAGCAACACCGGCTACTATTTCTAAAGTGTTCATAATTAAAGCCAACCATAATGTATAGTCCGAAAAGAAGTTCATACCCCATACATCGAAAAATTCTTGCATTTTATAACTAAGACCTAATGGATCATTTGCTTTTATTAATCCAGAAAAAATAAATAATATACCCACCGACCATCGTAAAAATTTCAAGAATGATTGCATAAACCAAATTTAATGTTTGCCTTCAGCAATTTGTATTAAAGCAAATGCTGAATAATTTAAAATATCTACAAAATTAGCGTCAATACCTTCGCTAATTAAAGTCTTACCGTCGTTGTTTAAAATTTGTCTAATTCTTAATAGTTTCATTAAAATTAAATCAGCATAACTTTCTTGACTCATGTCTCTCCATGCTTCACCATAATCATGATTCTTGTCTAACATAGTAGATTTCGCAAAATGAATATTTGATTCGTACAATTCTTGAACCAATTTAACGTCTAATTCTTCCACTTTTGGATCTCCTAATTTCAATTGCATTAAGCCAATAACAGCGTAGTTCAAGATGCCTTTAAATTCTGAAGTAATATCATCCCCTACTTTTTGGTCTCCAATATCTTGTATTGTTCTTATTCTCAATGCTTTAATAAAAATCTGATCCACAACTGAAATGATTCTTAGTACACGCCATGCGGTACCATAATCCTTAGTTTTCTTAAAAAAAATATCACTGCAGCTTGCTACTGCTTGATCATATTGTAAAGAAGTTTGACTCATGAAAAATTCCCCTCTATTTCTGTGTTAGTTAATATCTTTGAACCCTTGCAAGATAAAGAATAACGAACTTAAAATAAAACTATGTTTAAATTACCTGCTAAAGCAATCATGGGCATTATAAATGCCACCCCAGATTCATTTTTTGCAGGCAGTAGGCAGGCTAATATTGAAGGGGCAATTCAAAAAGCAGGCCTTTTTATTCAACAAGGGGCCAATATTATTGATATTGGTGGACAAAGTACGCGACCAGGAGCCAATTTTGTGAGTGAACAGGAAGAAATGGACAGGGTTTTGCCTGTTATTGAGGGTATTTTGAAGACATACCCAGCTTCCATTATATCCATTGATACTTTTAGAGCCCAAGTGGCTAAACAATCCATTTTAAGTGGTGCAAAAATGGTAAATGATATTAGCTGTGGTAGTTTTGAACCTGAAATTTTAGAAATAGTGGCTAATCAAAAAGCCGGCTATATTGGAATGCATATTATTGGGAACAAGGATACCATGCATCAAGTGCTTCCTAGAACTAATATAATGGAGTCAATCATTTCTTATTTCGATCTAAAAAAGCAACAATTGGATGCTTTGGGAGTTCATGATTGGATTATTGATCCTGGATTTGGCTTTGGAAAAACGGCGGAAGAGAATTTTACTATTATAAAAGAGCTTAAACAACTTAAAATAATTGGCTTACCTATTTTATTGGGGGTCTCCAGAAAGTCGAGTATATATAAAACTTTAGGAATTACTCCAGATGATGCATTAAATGGAACTACTATTGTAAATACAGTAGGTTTAATAAATGGAGCTGCTATTATTAGAGTGCATGACGTGAAAGAAGCCAAAGAAATAATAGATTTATTACCATTGTTAACATAAAAAAAGGACTGAATAAAAATATTCAGTCCTTTTTTTATAAGTCTAATGGATTGAAGTAAACTATTTTTTAGTTACATCTTGGATTTCAATATCAAAAGCTAAATTTTCATAAGCTTTAATAACTCCATTTGCTTGATTACCGTAAGCTAACATAGCAGGAATATAAATTGTTCCTTTTCCGCCTTTACCAAAGTATTTCAAACCAATTTCCCAACCTGGAATTACGCCACCAGCACCAATCTTAACGTCATATGGTTTTGCTGTAGGATCATTAGGCTTCATGTTTGTGTCAAATACATCCCCTTTAAAAGTGTATCCTTTATAATAAACGCTAGCAACTTTAGTAGTATCAATTTTATTAGCATTATCACCAGGAGTTTTAATAACTACAAACACTCCTTCTGGAGATTGTACTGCAGTGATTTTATTTTTAGCTAAATAAGTTTTGATTGCTTCAATCTCTTTTGTTTTTTCACCTTCAGTTTCTTTCTTATAATCTGCGTCTACCATTTTAACGTCAGCAAATACGTCTAAGATTTCCGCTTTACCAATAATTACATCTTTAGTTTTGAAAACATCATTTAATTGCAATACACCCATTTTTACCAAAGTATCAATACTTAAAGAGAAATCAATTTTATCTCCTTTTTTACACAACATGATAATTTCAGTAAAAGTGTATTTACCTAAACGTGCTGTGTCTACTGGGAAGTAAACTGGGATTTGACCAGTCGTAGTACTTAATATAGTGTCCTTACTTTTTAATTTATATTCTAAATTAATTTTAACATACTGGCCTTGTACCAATTTTTGAGGATTGCCAGAACCATGTGTAATTTTATACATCATGCCTGAAGGAGCTTTCTCATACGCATTACAACTTGCAAACAATACAAGGGCTGCTACTAATTTTAGTGTTGATTTGAACATGTTTAGTTTATTTGTGTTAATTGTGTTTTATAGTTTTCTAATAAAATCTTAAAGTCATTAAATGTTTCGTCAACCGATTTTGAAGAAGATCCACCTGCTGCATTAGCATGCCCACCACCATCAAAATGAGTTCGCGCAAAGATATTAACATCAAAGTTACCTTTGCTTCTAAAGCTCCATTTTCTTTCTTCTTCTCTGTCAATTACAATGGCAGCAAATTTAATACCATGAATTGACAATAAATAGTTTACTAAACCTTCCGTATCTCCTGTTTTTAACTCGAATTTATAGATATCTGTTTTAGGGATAGCCATAACTGCAGTTTTATATTCAGGAAAAACATGCATTCTATTAAGGAAAGCATTTCCCATAAACTTCAATCTACCTTCTGTAGAATTGTCGTAAATGGCTTCATGTATTTTAGCATGTTGAAGTCCTAATTCTTTTAAATGAGCCACTATCTTATGTACAGATGCAGTGGTGGACGGAAATCTAAAGGAACCAGTATCTGTCATTAAACCAGTATATAGACAAGTTGCAATATCTAAATTGATCAAATTACTATGCCCAGACTGAACAATAAAATCATAGATCATTTCGCAGGTAGAGCTCATTTTAACATCACTTATTCCATATTGAAATGATTCAATATCAGGTTGTTGGTGATGATCAATTAAAATTTTGACTGCATTTGACTCCTTAATAATTGGTTCCATATGCTTAGTTCTGTGTAGAATATTAAAATCTAAACAGAATACATAGGCTGCATTTTTAACAATCTCAGTTGCTTTTGCTTTATTGGATTCAAAGTCAATTACTTTCTCAGTTCCTGGCATCCAAGCCAAAAATTGAGCCCAATTGGTTGGTGAAATCACCGTTACGTCATGTCCTAACTGAGTTAGAAAGTGATATAATGCCAAACTTGAACCCATGGCGTCGCCATCTGGTTTTTGGTGTGCGGTTATCACTGCTTTAAATGGTTGATTTAGAAGCGGGTAAAATTGTTCGATAGATTGCATAGAACTACAAATTTAGCACAAATCAGCTATTTTTTACGTAAATTTGCAGCTTCAATTAGAAACAAATAACAAATACTTATGAGTAACAGCACATTTACAATGATAAAGCCAGATGCAACTTCAAAAGGGTACACTGGTGCTATTTTAGATCAAATAATCAAAGCAGGTTTTAGTGTAAAGGCAATGAAATGGATTAAATTGTCAACTGAACAAGCTGGACAATTTTATGAAGTTCATAAAGAAAGACCTTTTTACCCTGAATTGGTTGAATTTATGAGTAGTGGCCCAATTGTAGCTGCTATTTTAGAAAAAGACAATGCAGTTGCTGATTTTAGAACTTTAATTGGTACAACTAACCCTGCACAAGCGGAAGAAGGTACTATTAGAAAGAATTTTGCTGCTTCTATTGGAGAAAATGCGGTTCATGGCAGTGATAGTGACGAAAATGCACAAATTGAAGGTAATTTCTTCTTTGCTGCTTTAGAAAGATTTTAGATGTTGAATGACTTTTTATGTAGGTCTTTCTTATAAATAGTTCAAAAAAAAATGAGTCTCCAAAAGGGACTCATTTTTTATTTAGTATGTTATTTTTTAGCCTTTCTAGTCTTTGGCTTACCGTATTTTTTCTGCATGTCTTCCTTATGATTTTTACGCACATTCACTTTCTGATTTTTTGCAGATTTTTCATGAAAGGAAGCACCTCGCTCTTCTGCTTTTGGACGTTTAATTTGAATGATCTTCATGAATACTTTTGGCTTTTCGTCTTCTGTTAATACGTCAGATATTTCTAGTGCCTCCGGTAATTCCAACATTGGAATTTCTTGTTTCATTAAAGTTTCAATGGCTTCTTTAGACTTAGTTTCCTTTTCAGTTATAAAAGTAATTGCAATACCCTTTTTGTCAGCACGTCCTGTTCTACCAATACGGTGAATATAATTTTCTGGAACTTCTGGAGTATCAAAGTTAATAACATGTGTCACTTCCGCTACGTCAATACCTCTAGCCATTACGTCGGTAGAAATAATATATTTGAATACACCCGCCTTGAATTGGTTCACTGTATTAAAACGATAATTTTGCTCTTTATTGGAGTGAATAACGCCTACAATTTCAGGAAATTTTTCTATTAATTGATCATAAAGTTGATCCGCTAAACTCTTTGTGGCAGCGAATATCAGGACTTTAGTCATGGTAGCATCCGAAGTTAAAAGCAGTTCTAATAAATTAACTTTAGTGTTAAAGTTTGGAACTAAATAGCCTGTTTGAATAATATTTTCCAAAGGAGTACCAGTGGGTGCAGCTTCTACACGTTCTGGACTTGTAAAGTAATCATTCATCAATTTTTCAACGTCGTCTGTAATAGTTGCGGAGAACAATAAATTTTGTCTTTTTGCTGGAAGTAATTCTAAGATATTGGTGATTTGTTTTCTAAATCCTAAATTTAACATCTCATCCATTTCATCAATAACCAACCTTTTAATTGTCTTAGTTTTAATAGAGCCATTCATTATTAAGTCAAATAAACGACCGGGCGTTGCCACTAATACATCCACCCCTTTTTCTACTTCAATGGCTTGTGTATTTATATTGACTCCACCAAAAACTCCAACAGTTACCACATTCATAAATGGAGTTAATTTCTTAACTGCTTCCACCACCTGTACCACTAATTCTCTTGTTGGAACTAGCACTAATATTTGTGGATCTTTGTTTTTATCGAATTTCCATTGTCTTAAACAAGGTAATAAATAAGCAAAGGTTTTACCGGTTCCAGTTTGGGCAATACCACATACATCTCTTCCAGACATCACAATTGGGAATACGCGATGTTGAATGGTAGTAGCTTTTGTATATTTTAAGTCCTCCAATGCTTTAAGCAAGGACGGATTAAGGTTTAAATCTGTAAAATTCATGAATGCAAAGGTAAACTATTTAAAAACAATTAACCTTTAAGTAGGACTTCAAATGCGTCCTTTTTACGTTCAAATAGAAAAAAACGGGTTATATTGCACTAAATTTTTGCCTGATGACAATCCTTCTCAGACAAGTTAAAATAGCTGATACTAATTCGCCATTTAACGGTTGTATTAAAGACATTCTAATTCAAGATCAAAAGATCTTTTCAATTTCAGATAATTATACGGGGGAAGCAGATAAAATATTCGACCAACCTAATACAATAGTTAGTCCAGGTTGGGTTGACCCATTTGTTCATTTTTGTGATCCAGGGATGGAACATAGAGAAACTTTAGAAACGGGTTCAGCTGCTGCATGCCAAGGTGGATACACTACTGTTTTTGCTTTACCGAATACGAAACCCGTTGTTGATAATAAATCTCAGGTTAGTTATATTTTACAACAAAATCAGTTTTTGCCAATCCATGTTTTGCCAATTGGTGCAATTTCAAAACATATTGAGGGTAAGGATTTAGCAGAAATGATTGACATGCATACGAATGGAGCAGTCGCTTTTAGTGATGGACTCTACCCTGTTCAATCTACTTTATTGTTTTTAAAATCTTTACAATATGTAAAAGCTTTTGACGGAGTCGCAATTCAAATGCCAATTGATAAAAGCTTAGGAAGTTTAGGTTTAATGAATGAAGGGATCTTGTCAACTAAATTAGGTTTGCCTGGGATACCTGCTATTGCAGAGGAATTAATTATTTCTAGAGATATTGAATTATTAAGATATACGGAATCAAAATTGCATATTACAGGTGTTACCACTGCAAAAGGAATTGGTATGATTGCAGCTGCAAAAAAAGAAGGCCTGCAAATTTCTTGCAGTGTCACTCCATATCATTTATTCTTTACTGAAGAAGATTTGAAGGATTATGATACGCTATTAAAAGTTTTTCCTCCATTAAGAACTGAAAAGGATCGAATGGCTTTATTGGAAGCCGTTCAAAATGGAGTGGTAGATTGTATTAGTTCACATCATATGCCACAGGATTGGGATGGGAAAACAATTGAATTTGAAAATGCGAAATCTGGGATGGCTAGTATAGAAACTAGTTATGCTGCGGTTATGCAAAAAATTCCAAGTTTAGCTTCGGATAAAATTGCAGCATTGTTTTCTATAAATGCAAGAAACCTATTTGGATTAACAGATGCTACTATTAAGGAAGGAAATTTAGCAGAAATTACATTATATAATAATTCGTTGACTACGCTATTGAGCAGGAAAGATTCAAAAAGTAAATCAGCTAATTCTCCATTTTGGGATATCGAATTAAAGGGTAAAGTACTAGGTACTATAGTAAAAGGAAAATTGAATCAAAATTCATAACAGTTGATTTAAGTATAGCTCATAACAATTCATTAAAATAAATTAAAATTAAAACATGGAAAATACAGTAACAAGTCATATAGTTAAAGGGGCTATTTTAGCGGGTGTTTCAATAGTAATTAGTATTCTAGTGTATGTATTTAATTTATACGAAATCACTTGGCTAAGCTGGGTTAACTACGCAATATTTGTAGGTGGATTAATTTATGGGGCAGTATTATATTCAAATCAAAATAACCATAACGTAACTTTTGGTAATGTTTTTGCGCATGGTTTCAAAACAACTTCGGTAGTAATTGTAATTACGGTATTGTTTTCAGTATTGTCTTTCAAAGTATTATTTCCAGACATGGTTGACAAGATTATTGAAATTTCACGTAAGCAGATGGAAAAAAATCCTCAAATGACAGACGAGATGATAGAGCAAGCAGTAACAATGACTAAGAAATACTTTTTACCATTTGCTATAGGTGGTGCTATTATTGGTACTGGTATTATTGGTGCTTTGGGGTCATTAGTGGGTGCAGCCGTAGCAAAAAAGAATCCGAATCCATTTCAAGATAATTCAGGTCAATAATAATTAATATTTTAATAAAATAGAATGCAAGTATCAGTTGTCATCCCCTTATTTAATGAAGCAGATTCTTTACCAGAATTAATGGAATGGATACATCGTGTGATGCAAGCCAATCATTATACTTATGAAGTAGTAATGGTGGACGACGGTAGTGATGATGAAAGCTGGGAGGTAATTGAAAAACTACGTGCTCAATATAATGCACTAAAAGGAATACGTTTTCAACGTAATTATGGTAAGTCTGCTGCCTTGAATGAAGGGTTTAAAGCAGCTCAAGGAGATATAGTAGTAACAATGGATGCGGATTTACAAGATTCTCCAGACGAGATACCAGAGTTTTATGATATGATTGTAAATCAAGGTTATCATTTAGTTAGTGGATGGAAGAAAAAAAGATATGATAATACGTTCACTAAAAACATACCCTCTAAAATATATAATGCAGTAGCTCGTAAAAGTTCAGGTATCGTATTACATGACTTTAATTGTGGTATTAAAGCTTATCAATTAAAGGTGGTAAAGAGTATAGAAGTATTCGGTGAAATGCATCGCTATATTCCTATTCTAGCAAAATGGGCCGGATTTAAAAAGATTGGTGAAAAAGTAGTAGTACACCAAGCTAGAAAATACGGAACTACTAAGTTTGGTTGGGAACGTTTTGTAAATGGGTTCTTAGATTTAATGACGATACAATTTTTATCCAAGTTTGGTAAAAAACCAATGCAATTTTTTGGATTGCTTGGTACCCTATTCTTTTTAATAGGAGTTGGTTCTGTAGGGTATATTATTTTTTCAAAATTTGTTGATCCATTAACAAGTATAACTAATAAA
>CALPWK020000008.1 GCA_943327245.2 Comamonas sp. lk
CGTCGCATGGTGTTCCAAAAAAAGCTACCATTAATTCTGAAAAGTTTTAAGGACCATAAAACAACTAGCACTAATAAAAGATAAGCCAAGCCACGATGTATAAAATGAATCCAAATAGTATTGTTCACTGCATTTAAAAAGAAACCTTCCTTGCTCATTAAGCCAGTAGGGATCCAAGCGCCATTAATAGTAGGCCAAGTAGCTGCAACATTCGCTGCTTTATGTCCTGCCATAAGTGCACCATATATTAATTGAAAAAATAAAATAATTAAAATTAACCACGCCCAATTTTTAATACTTGATAGGTGTTTTAAAAAAGCTTTGTCTTTATTGGCATTGGCCAATTCCGCTTGTTTCATTATAGGAGTCACTTTTAAGGAAAGTGCAAACCAATAGGTATAAGAAAGTAAACCTAATGCAAAAATAAAATGCAATGCTAAACGAGTGGGCTTTACATAAACCGCATCTCCTTCTAAACCGCTCGCTACCATGATCCAACCAATCGCACCTTGCAGGGCACCTAATAAAAACAAAATTACTAATGGTTGTATCATTTTAGGCTGAAAGTATTTTTTTACTAAAAAATAAATAAACCCAAATGCAAAAACTAACCCAATAGTGCGCGCCCACAAACGATGGAACCACTCCCAGAAAAATATAAATTTAAAATTAGCTAGTGTAAAATCAAAGTTCAGCAATTGAAACTGAGGTGTTGTTTTATATTTAGCAAACAAAGCTTGCCAAGCAGCTTCCGTCATTGGCGGCAATGCCCCTGTCACCACATCCCATTCGGTAATAGAAAGGCCACTACCCGTTAAACGAGTTATTCCACCTAAAGCAATTTGAATCACAGTCATTGCTACCCCTAATAATAACCAATTCGCTACGGCACTGGATTTTTGATCTTGTATTTCCATAAATTATTTGCAAAATAATGATAGCATAAAGGTACTAAGTAATACAAATGGATAATATTAAAATGGAGATTGATTCTCCCATTTTGTTAAATCATTTTGGTTTGTGAAAAAGATTCAGGAAATTTACAGGAAAGAATCATCAAATCTTGCCAACACTACTTAACCATTTCCAAGACCAACTAATAGAAGCAGGCTGCGACGAAGCAGGAAGAGGCTGTTATGCAGGACCAGTTTTTGCGGCGGCGGTGGTGCTGCCCCATGATTTTTATCATCCCCTATTAAATGACAGTAAACAGCTTAGTGAAAAACAGCGAAGCTTATTGGAACCCATTATAAAAGCATCCGCCCTTTCTTGGGCGATTGCATCGCAATCTGCCGCCGACATTGACGCTTCCAATATATTAAAGTGTTCCATAAAATGCATGCACTTAGCACTAGACCAACTTAAGAAAAAACCTAAGTTCATTGCAGTAGACGGGAACCGATTTTATCCTTATAAAAAAATTCCACATCAAACTATCATAAAGGGCGACGGCAAATATGCACATATTGCCGCTGCCAGTATCCTAGCCAAAACGGCCCGTGATACTTATATGTTGGCTTTGCATGAGCAGTACCCACAATATGGATGGGATAAAAATAAAGGATACGGCACGGCCGCGCACCGCGCGGCCATCGCCCAATATGGTTTATGCTTTGAACACCGTAAAAGTTTTAAGATACTTCCGGAATAAATTGAATTATAAACTTGAATAGTTGAATTATCTTAATAATCCCAAACACCAGCGCCTTGGCGGATTAAGCTGTACTCGTCGGTAGTGCAATCCACTACAGTGGAAGGAACCATGCCGCCAATGCCACCGTCAATAACCATATCAATTTGGTTGCCCCAGTTTTCATAAATCACTTCAGGGTCGGTATATTCTTCTACATCATTACCAGGAAAACTGGCAGATAAAATAGGATGCCCTAAAGTTTTAATAATAGACAATGCAATATTATTATTAGGAATACGCAAGCCAATCGTTTTCTTTTTAGATTGTAAAATTTTAGGGACCTGTTTACTAGCAGGTAATATAAAAGTGTAAGGGCCAGGTAACAAACTTTTCATAATTCGGAACAAACCGTTGTCAATTGCCTTAGCATAGGTACTCAAATCACTTAGATCTGCGCAGATAAAAGATAATTGTGCTTTTTCCGGATCCACTTTTTTTATTGCACAAATTTTCGCAATGGCTTCAGGATGAAAAATATCACAACCCAAACCATAGATGGTATCAGTGGGATACGCGATGATGCCACCTTTTTCCAAACAGTCTTTCACCATAGAAAGCTGTCTGACCTGAGGATTATCTGGATGAATACTAATTAGCATAATGTCTATGGTACAAATTTACCTCTTTTTATTCCAATCAGTAACTACTAAATTGAATTAAAATAAAGAATATGTTTAGTATTATTTACCTAGAAGAAAAAGTATTAACAAGAACTTCCTTTCAAATGGCTATTGAAAAACAGGAAGACTGCAAAGTCATATACAGCAATGGTTCTATCCAGGAATTTTGTGAATACATTCATAAAGAATCCAAGCATCCAGACTTATGTATTATTGCAGACAGTTATAATTATATTGAAATACTATCAGTCATAAAAGCGATCAAAGAAAAGAGCAATCATACATTTATATTACTCAAGTCGGATTCGAAGTTTATGAAAGCTATATGTTATTTAATGAAAAATGGTTTGAATGGAATATTCTTCACAGACGAAGCAATCATTGATTTGAAAAAATGTGTACGTACTAAAACGAGATTCAATTTGTCGGCAGACAAATCCAAACTAATAACTAGTAATTTATTAGGTGACATTAATATAAAGGAGCTCAATTATAATAGCGCACCCCTCACTCAAAATGAAATCATATTTATACAAGCTTGCACCAAGGACTTAAGCTATGACGAGATTGCAACTAATTTACACAAAAGCGTAAACACCATTTATGGCTATAGAGACCGTGTATTTAAAAAATTACAAGTAAAACAAAGGACCGCCATGGTAATGACGGCCCTTAAAAGAAATTATATTGACTTATAAAAACTAAGTTAAAATATAATAGTTCAAGTAAATAACTCGATACTATTTAATCTCCCAAGTCTCTCTGCCACGAATTAATTTATCTAAATCACCCATTCCTTTACTAGTCATGGCTTCTTCAATTTGCAAAGCCATCATCTCTTCGTAGCAAGGACGTTCTGTAGCATAGAACACGCCAAAAGGACGAGGGAATACAGCACCTGGTTCGTTCGGATTATCAAATAAGCGCGTTAACACCTGTGCTTTATAAAAATCTGCTTCATCGTGAATCCATAAATCTTCAGCACTATACTTTTCACCAATCGTAACTACCTGAGGGCGCATGCCGTCAAAACGGATACCCATTTCGCCATTCGCACCAAAAGTCAAAGGCTTTCCTTGCTCTAAAAATAAAGCATATAAAGGTTTGGTAGATTTTTCAGTGAAAATTTCAAAAGCACCGTCATTAAAAATATTACAGTTTTGATAGATCTCTACAAAACTTGTACCCTGATGTTTTTCCGCTCTAGTTAAAGTAGCTTGTAAATGTTTAGGGTCACGGTCCATGCTTCTAGCAATGAAGGTAGCATCCGCACCTAAAGCTAAAGCAGCAGGATTAAATGGATGGTCAATGCTTCCCATTGGAGAACTCTTCGTGATTTTATTTATTTCCGATGTTGGAGAATATTGACCTTTTGTTAAACCATATATTTGATTATTGAACACTAAAAAATTAACGTTCAAATTTCTTCTTAACATATGAATGGTATGATTACCCCCTATACTCATGGAGTCACCATCACCCGCAACAATCCAAACACTCAATTCAGGGCGAGAAGCTTTAAGACCACTAGCAACAGTTGTAGCACGACCATGAATGGAGTGCATACCGTAAGTATTCATGTAATAAGGGAAACGGCTACTACAGCCAATTCCACTTATGATAACAATGTTTTCCTTTGCGACACCAATTGTAGGCATCACTTTTTGAACCTGTGCTAAAATTGAATAATCACCACAACCTGGGCACCAACGTACTTCTTGGTCAGTAGCAAAATCTTTAGCGGTTAATGGAGTAGTTCCTGGAGTAATAGTTTCAACAGACATACACAAAAGTATTAGAACACTAAATTACGAAAAATAGCCTTCTAACAGAATGTTTATTTCATGATTTATTTCACCTTCCTACCCTTCCAGGTATAGGTCTTCATTTGGCCAAAAAAGCCTGCCAAAATATTATAGCAGATATGTAAGGGCTGGTATAATACAAAATAGCGTAATTCCCCTTTAAGCTTATAAAAACGAGCCACCGGGTCTAGAAAGAACAACTCAAAGAATGTTTTAAAAGCAAGGGCAATGAGTAAGCTACTAAAATCGCCCATGAGCAACATGATTAGAAAGCTAAAATTAAAAAGATACACCAAAGTCAAAACCCAAATAATGGAATTATCGTCATAGTATCTAGCTTTACTAGACCATCTAATTCTTTGCATGATAAAATCTTTCCAGGTAGTCATAGCAGCTGTTAAAACAATAGCACCAGGATGATATAAATAACCAATAGGTTTGGTTAAAGTTTGTTTCATTTTATGCATTAAGAACATATCGTCCCCGCTAGCAATATGGTCCACTCCCTGATAACCTCCCACAGCAATAAAAGCAGATTTTTCAAAAGCCAAATTGGCTCCATTACTCATAGAGTGTTTACCTGCGCCAACTGCAGCGGCAGTGATACCTTGTAATGCTAAAAAATCAAGTACTTGAAATTGATTTAAAATGC
This sequence comes from Comamonas sp. lk, assembly GCA_943327245.2. Taxonomy (GTDB): domain Bacteria; phylum Bacteroidota; class Bacteroidia; order Chitinophagales; family Chitinophagaceae; genus Sediminibacterium. Next base: position 4,771 of record CALPWK020000008.1, read on the forward strand.
CTTTAGTTTTAATAAACATAACTGGAGCTGCAACAAAAACTGGCTTTTCTTTTAGTATATATTGATTGTATAAGTTCAACCAAGTGGGAGGTACTAAACAATCGGCGTCGGTCGTAATAATCCAATCCCCTTTTGCATGAGCTACTGCTTTTTCAATCGCCTTCTTTTTAAATGCTGTTAATTCCCCAGGCTTAAAATAGTCAGCCAAACGCATTAAACGCACATTGTCATATTGCTGATGTAAGGTTTCCACAATAAAAGCGGTATCGTCCTCTGAAAAGTCATCCATCACAATCACTTCAAAAGCGTCTAAGGGGTAGCCCTGTAACATGATAGAATCAACACAGGCTTTGATATTAGCAGATTCGTTACGAGCAGGAATGATAATAGTGAAACGAGTAAACTGAGTAACGGTCTCCTTCATCTCAAATATGCTTAATTTACTAAACCAATAGCGGTACGCCATTAAAATAAGTGCGTATAAAATGGTTAAAATAGTAACAGACCAATCTAGGAAATTAAGCATGCGGTAAAGTTAACCGGTTTTTTAAGGAATGAAGGTTTGATAAATGAGATTTTTTAAGAAATTCTTCTTTACTTACACTAAAATAAAATCCATGGGAGGCGAAATGAAAAAAGTATTTGTAAGTGGCTGCTTTGATTTATTGCATAGCGGACATATTGCATTCTTAGAAACTGCAGCTTCTTATGGAGACTTATATGTTTGTATTGGCTCGGATTCAACAGTGCATGAATTAAAAGGAAGGTATCCCATTATTACACAACAGGAAAGAAGGTATATGATACAAGCATTACGATGTGTAACCGAGTGTAGAATTAATAAGGGGTCTGGTATCATAGATTTTGAACAAGAACTAAATGAAATTCAACCAGACATATTTGTTGTAAATGAAGACGGTAATACACCTTCCAAAAAAGCAATATGCGAATCAAAAGGAATTGAATATTTTGTATTAGATCGAATCCCCTCAGAAGGCCTGCCAGTAAGGTCTACAACCAGTTTAAGAACCAATTCAGTAATTCCATTTAGAATAGATTTAGCAGGAGGATGGTTGGACCAACCTTATGTAAATTCGCATCATACAGGGCCTGTACTTACTATATCTATAGAGCCCACAATAGAATTTAATAATAGAAGTGGCATGTCGAGTAGTACTAGAAACAAAGCCATTGAACTTTGGAAAGCGCAATTACCAGAAGGCGATCCGGTGATGTTAAGTAAGATATTATTTAGTTACGAAAATCCACCAGGGACCAAACATGTAGCAGGCTCACAGGATGCGCTAGGAATTGTAATGCCCGGCCTGAATAAATTACATTATGAAACAAATAGCTATTGGCCAGCCCAAATAGAAACTATAAATGAAGATGAAATATTAGATTGGTTAGAAACCCATTTGTATTTAATCCCACTAGATCCTAGAAATAGCGATTACGACGTTTTAGCAAATACCCATATAGACGAGCAAGGCGCTAAACAACTTGCCCTAGCGGCAATTGGATGTTGGGAGGCCATCCAACAAAAAGACGCCAAAGCATTTGGAAAGTACTTTCTAGATTCCTTCCATGCGCAAATCCATATGTTCCCCAATATGATGAACCCAATTACAGCAGAAATTATTGAAAAGTACAAGGGACATGGACTTGGCTATAAGTTGTCGGGTGCGGGAGGTGGAGGTTACCTTATTATAGTAAGCGAGCAGTCCATTGAAAATGCCATTCAAATAAAAATTCGCCGAAGAGCCTTAGATTAGGCTTAGAATTCCCAATATTTTTTGCTTCATTCCCCGAATTGGTTGTATTTTTGAATTAGTTGCATAACTAACTATATGTCAAACAACCAATTTAAACGAGGAGAATTATACAGTGTCATTAATGGCATGGCTACTACGGCTGTTGCAAGAAGACTTCAAAAAAACTTCCGAAACGCTGGCTTAGAAATCACCATTGAACAATGGTCGGTATTATGTCATTTGTGGAGAGAGGATTCACTAAGTCAGCAAGAATTAGGAACGCGCACTTTTAGAGACAAAGCAAGTATCACAAGACTCATTGATAATTTAGAAAAACAAGGACTGGTTACAAGAGTAGCAAGTTTAAGTGACAGAAGAATCAATTTAGTATGCTTAACAGAAACTGCTAGACCCTTACAAGAAAGTACTTACCATTTAGCGAATCAAACAATGAACGAAGCATTGTTGAATATTACTAAAGACGAAATTGAAACAGTGAAAAATGTGTTTCAACGAGTATATGATAATTTAACCAATCCGGATTTAGTTTAATACTTATTCAAACTATTTTAAAATATAACCATGGAAAACACAACAACAGCAATTAAAGGTGGAGAGTGGATCATTAAAGAAGTAGCTGCGAATGATATATTCATTCCAGAAGAATTTAATGAAGAACAAATTATGGTGCGCGACATGTGTACACAATTTGTAGACGGAGAAGTATTACCAGTGGCTGACCGTATTGATAAATTAGAGCCAGGATTAATGCCCGGTTTATTGGAGAAAGCAGGAGCACAAGGATTATTGGGTGTATCTGTCCCAGAGAACTATGGAGGACTAGGAAAAGATTTTATTACTTCCACCATTGTTGCAGAATACTTAGGAGGAGGTTATTCTTTCTCGGTGGCGAATGCTGCACATACAGGAATAGGAACATTGCCCATTTTATATTTTGGAACAGAAGCACAAAGAGAAAAATATATTCCAAAATTATCGAGTGGCGAATTTAAAGGAGCTTATGGATTAACAGAACCCAATAGTGGATCAGATGCATTGGGTGCAAAAACATCCGCTAAGCTTTCAGACGACGGAAAATATTATTTATTGAATGGACAAAAATGTTGGATCACGAACGGAGGCTTTGCAGACGTGTACACTGTGTTTGCAAAAATAGACGGCGAGTTATTCACTGCATTCATTTTAGAAAGAGGAATGGAAGGATTCACACAAGGACCAGAGGAACATAAAATGGGAATTAAAGGTTCAAGTACGGTACAATTATATTTTCAAGATTGTAAAGTACCCGTAGAAAATGTATTAGGGGAAATTGGAAAAGGACATATCATTGCATTCAATATTTTAAACATAGGACGTTTAAAGCTAGGTGCAGCAACACTTGGCGGAGCAAGAAGAGCATTAAGTACTACAGTTCAATATGCCATTACAAGAGAGCAATTTAAATTACCTATTGTAAAATTTGGTGCTATAAGACATAAGCTAGCAGAAATGGCGATTAGAATGTGGGTGGGAGAAAGTGCTTTGTATAGAGTATCAAAAAATATAGACGAGCAAGAATCAGAATTAGCAAAAGCAGGAAAGACATTGTCAGAATCTTTATTGGGTGCTGCAGAGGAATATGCAATTGAGTGTGCTATCTTAAAAGTATACGGAAGTGAATGTTTAGATTATATCGTAGACGAAGGTGTACAAGTACACGGAGGAAATGGATATAGCGACGAGTATTCTATTTCAAAAGCGTATCGTGATAGTCGTATTAACAGAATTTACGAAGGCACCAACGAGATTAATAGATTGTTGACAGTGGACATGGTATTAAAAAGAGCAATGAAAGGGAAATTAGACTTAATGGGCCCTGCAATGAATGTTCAAAAAGAATTAATGAGTATTCCGGATTTTGGAAGCGAAGAAGAAGGTGCACTTGCAAAAGAGAAAAAAGCAATTTCCAATTTTAAAAAATGTATTTTAATGGTGGCCGGTGCTGCTGTTCAAAAACTAATGATGACCTTAAATAAGGAACAAGAAATATTAATGAATATTGCAGACATGTCAATTATAACATTCCATGCAGAGTCAGCATTGTTAAGATTAGAAAAATTAACTGCATTAAAAGGAGCAGCAGCAACCGCTGTGCAAGCAGACATTGTAAGCACTTATATTTATGATGCGGCAGATGCCATTAATAAAGCAGGAAAAGATGCATTGAATAGTTTTGCAGACGGAGATGAACTAAGAATGATGCATATTGGATTAAAGCGATTCACTAAAGTTGAACCATTTAATAGCAAGGAAGCGAGACGCAGAATTTGCGCACAGCTAGTTGCCGACAATGGATATAAATTATAAAGAAGTTCTAAAAAATACTATTTTAATTTGAATTGTTGAATTAGGTTTTAGCGTCCCACAAGTAATTGTTGGGACGCTTTTTTATTATACAATTTTTACATTTCTAGAAAAGCTTTCTTCTAAAGAAATCAAAGTTTCTGTACGTTCAATCCCTTTAATTTTTTGAAGTTCATCATGTAAAACAAAACGTAATTGCTGAATGTCCTTACAAACAATTTCCACAAACATGCTATAATTACCTGTAGTATAATTAACACGCACTACTTGAGGAATTGCTTTTAACGCTTGAGCCACATTATCATACATAGAACTCTTCTCCAAATAAATACCAATGAAAGCAATAATGTCATAACCCAATACTTTAAGGTCCACAGCCAAACGCTTCCCTTGCACAATGCCTAGTTCTTCCAATTTTTTAATACGGACGTGTATGGTACCACCCGACACAAAAAACTGTTTCCCTAAATCTGCGTAGGAAACCTCGGCATCCTGCATCATAGCTTGAATAATTTGCAAATCCAGCTTATCTAAGCTTTTGTCAATGTTCAATTTAGTATTAGATTTTGGCTCCATATTTGTACAATTTTAAATATAATAGCAATTTATTAAATATTTTCTACATTTTAAAAATATTAGTTAAAATATTTGCAACATATAGGCTAATCCTTTAGTTTTGATATATCAAATGAGGGAAATACACTAAGTAAACCCCGTCAAATGAAAGTTCTTAATACTGTGGGGTGATGAAATTTTGGCAGACATGCCCCCTTGTCTCGGGGGTGAGGATCACGGGATAAATATAGCATAGAGCCGTCTAGCAATAGGCGACCAGGGTCGACCACTGAACTTTGTGCTACAACTAACTGCCTCATGGAGGTTCGACCCCTCCCCCTACAGCAACTATTAGTCCCTATTATATTGTTAATCAATGTGATAGGGATTTTTTATTTGTGTTAAGTGACACTATTAGGGGAAGCTATTAGAAGTTTGCTCCTTATATGATTTTATTCAGTTTCAAATGCACCGGCGGATAAGTTGGTAGTAATAACTTCTCCAGCTTTAATATGCAACCATTCCCCTTTATCAATAGCCTCCTCGGGATGATTGGTAAACTTAGACGTCCAAGGTTCTAGCGCAACTGTGTAACACTTGCCCCACCATGGAAAATCTTGGGTCGCTTTTCTTTCCTGCCATAACCATAAACATTTAAATATATCAGCATCCCAGTTAACTTTAAACCCAACTTTTTGCGTGTTACTAATTATGCTATAGTAAGCATTATTAGTAGTGGTTTCAAAATTAGTTAAATAGGAAAGATCACTGTAGGCAGGTGCTTCTGTGTCCGGAATAATACTTGCATTCAGTATATTACCTTCAGGGTCTTCTGCATTAGGCCATTCATAAATCTTACCTTGTTTGAATCTTCTTGGAGATGATATGGTATCATGTACTTCCATTGTTTTAGCATTTGTTTCAATAGATGCACCATCGTTTAAAAAAGGAAGGCCAAATGCAATATGATGGCCCCACATAATATCTAAAGGTGTAGCACTCTCATTAGTTAATTGTTCTGTAATAAATAGATTGGCATTATTTTTTTTAATCGTTAATGTTTTTTCAATTAATAAAGGCATTCTTAAAGGTCGTGTCCAAAATTTTACGGAAACTTCCTCAAATGTATCTTTGATGATAGCATACTTCCAAGGTATTAAAGACACTTCTCCATGTAATCCTAAGGAAGCTCCTCGATAATTAAAAGACGGACTATTAGGCAGTATCTCTTGCCATCCACCATAATAATAATCTTCCGATTGATTCGTAGTGTCTCGCATTTGTGAAAACTCTTTTAAAGGATTGGAAATCCCTTTATCGAGTCTTAATAAAAAATCTAGGTCTAATGGTTTGTATTTAAACTCAAAAATATCAGAACCACGGTCAGCTAATATTCCAATACGTAAAAATGCATTTTCTAAATATATAACTTTCATGCCTTTGTAGGCCCAGTCGTCAGATATTGTACAATTTTGATTTTGTTTTGTTATTTGCATTATTTTATTTTTATTAAATTATTAGCCACGCCAAGCTAACAGGTGATTTGATATTTTCAACGATATTGAAAAAGCGAAGCGTGCCGTTATTAGGATTGATTGAAAAAATTGTAATTGTATCTGAATCTTGATGCGTTATTAAAAGCCATTTGCCAGTTGGATCTATAATAAAATCCCTTGGAGTTGTACCCAATGTTTTATAGGTATCAATATGCTTAATAGTACCATTTACTTTATCAAAAGTATATAATCTAATAGTATTATCACTTCTTATGGATGTATAAATATAATTCCCATTGTCCGATACCCTAATAGCTGCACCTCCATAATCACAATGTAAAGTAGATGGTTCTAACATTGGAAAAGTTCCAATAATATCATAACTATCAGCATTTTCAATGTTGTTTTTTATACCGTTATTTTTTATAATAGTCACAGACCCAGTAAGTTCATTAATAATAAACCCATGTTTGAATTTAGTATCAAAACAAATATGTCTTGGGCCGCTACCAGCTGGCAAATTGATAATTTGATGCAGTACAGCGGTTGATATACTATTTTCTTGTTGAATGGTATATACCCTTACTTCATCTAAACCTAAATCGGCTACAAGTATTTTATTTAAAGCATGGTCAAAGTAAACACAATGTGCATGGGCAGAAGATTGTCTTGTAGGATGTTGGCTATGCCCCTTATGTTGTATCGTCAATGGGTCCAATAATACCTTTTTATCCAAATTATATAAAATCACATTTCCTGTTTCATAACAGGAAACTGCTATTAATTTATTACTAATGTCATTGTTGATATAAGCTACATGACAAGGACAACCTCCCTCAATGACTTGTGAATTGATTAAATTAAGTGTGTAGTTATTTTTATTAATACTATACGATTGTAAGCTAGGATTTTTGGAAGCTAATAATTCGGTACTAGTAAAAAGTATTGGCGCTTCTGAATTATTTATGTATTGTAATTCTTTATTTACAATGCATAAATAACTTGGATTGATTTCTTTTTGAGTGTGTAGTAATTGTAAATTACCATTAACGGTGTTAAACTGAAAACAATAAATACCTTCACCGTGACCTCCAAAATTGCCATCAACTATTTCGGTATAAGATCCACAATATAAAATTTGTATATTATTTTCCACGTTAAGATTTTTCTATATTATAAGATACACTATAGCCTTCTTGTAAATTTTGTAATACGCGTTCAGCAGACGTATCATTTACTAAAAATGCATGAACAACTTCTCCTAACCATTGCTGAAACTTAGGCCAACCTGCGTATCTAGGTCTAACATACGCTTTAGATAAAGTAGCAAATGTATTGTTGAAAAAATTGTTAGTTAAATTATTAGCAGCACCATCATGCCAAGCAAAAGCGTTTCCTGGCTGTCCTTGTTCATTTACGTAGATAGCTGCTTGAATATGATCACTACAAATCCAAGCAGCATATTCGGCAGCAATTAAAGGCTCCTTACAAGTTGAAGTAATTGCAATACCTGCACCTCCTAAAACAGCATTGCTTATTTCGGGGGCATTATGAAAATGTAAAAGGTGTTTTCTAAAACCCTTTCTTGAATAATTGGTATAACAAAATGCTAGCGGGCTGTAAGCAATATCATTAAACGCTGACATATAATCATATAAAGCAATTGGATTCCATTGTAAAGCATTAGGATAAAATAGATCACGCATAGAACGCATCATATTCAAGGCCTTTAACCCAATTTCAGGGTCAACTAATAATTTACTATTTTCTGTGATAGGGGAGCCAAGTTGAGCGGTAATACTTAAAAATGTACATAAACAATCGGTAGGGCAAAGTGCCATTCCTGTATATAAATTTTTTTGTTTTAATACAGCCGTTAATTCAAAAACCTCCTTCCAATTATTAGGTAGGGGTAAATCACCTAATAAATCGGGTCTAACACTTGCACATTGCATGGCTGCATCAATAGGTAATGCCCATTGCTTATTGTGATAATGGTAACTTTCAAAGCTAGGGCCTGCGGATGCACTTTTAAATAAATTCAACTTTGTATCTGTTAGGATATTATTTAATGGCAACAAGCATTTTGTAGCTTCTGCTACTCCTACATGCGGATGATCCATTATAATTAAATCAAATTGTCTAGAAAGCGATTCTAGGGACTCGTCTCCAAAATTAGTGAGTGATCTTTTTTGCCATGAAACCTGTATCCCTTTCTCTTTTTCATAAAGAGCAGAAGCAGCTATAAGTGGCTCATACCCTCTTGCATGATCCCAAGTAATTCCCTTTAATTTCATCATTACTAATGGCTTTGCTTATTAGGATTATTTCTTTTCCTGATTTTTATTAATACTATTATTATAGAAAGCTTGTATTTTTTCTTGACCCTCTAAAGAATTATAAAATTTTCCTAAAGCAAATGCCTCTTGCTGTTGCAATTCAGGCGTAATACCATTAATGGCTTCCTGTGTTAATTGTTTAATAGTTTGCAACCTGTCAGGTAATTGATTAGCAATATTACTTGCAAATTCAGTGACGTTCTCTTTGAAACTTTCTCTAGGATAAATATAATTGACAACACCACGCACTTGCATTTCTTCTGCTAAAACAGTGCGACCAGTCATAACAATTTCATTAGCTAAATTAACCCCAATTTTTTGGGCTAATCTTAAAGTGCCGCCACCGCCAGGAATCAAATTTAATAATATTTCAGGCAGACCCATTTTAGCACCTGCTGATGCTAAAATCATATCACATGCTAAAGCAATTTCAAACCCGCCCCCAAATGCATAGCCATTAATAGCAGCTATAATAACTTTTGAATTTTTTTCAATTGCAGTATAGAGTGAATGTCCTTTAATTTGGAATGCATCAAATTCAGCTTGCGTTTGTTTTGCATATTCTTTAATATCTGCTCCTGCCATAAAGGCTTTGCCTGCACCAGTGATTACGACCACACCAACTTCTTTACTATCTGCCTTATGCACCATATCTAATACCTGTATAATTTCGTCCATCATTATGGCATTCATTGCATTTAAATGTGCTTCCCTATTAAATGTAATCCAGGCAATTCTATTTTTTATTTCGAAAAGGATATGTCGATATTCCATTATATATTAATTTTTTAACCTGATTTTAAAAATAATTATGCGTTCAATTTTTCTACTGAAATGATTTTATCATTTAATAAATTTTCAATCATAGCTTCATCATAACCTAATTCTTTTAAAATTTCAGGACCATGTTCTCCAATCATAGGCGAGGGTCTTGTAATCGCACCAGGTGTTTCACTCATTGTAAATGGAATATTGGTAACAGAAAGATTACCAGCTTTAGGATGTTTGATGTTAACAAATGTATTGTTATGAATTACCTGTGGATCTTGTGCCACTTCAGATTGATTATTAACTTGCGCTACCCATAAATCATATCCCAACATAATAGTAAGCCATTCCTGTGTCGTTTTAGAAATAGTAACCGCCTGGATACGGTAATAGATTTCATCTCTTTTATCAAATAAAATTTGACTATCATTATATACTAATAAACTAGGATCACCCAATGCTTCAACTAGTGTGGCAAAAGGATTCATAGCAATGGCCAAATAACCATCTTTAGTTTTATATGTACCAAATGGGGCGGGATTACCAGGATGGCCAATGCCAGATTCAGGGCGTTCAAATTGTACCCCCAAATTCTGAATCGTAAAATAATCTTGCATTTGAAAAGCAATAGCAGAAGAAAGTAAATTAGTTTGGATTTCTTGACCAATGCCCGTTTTTTCTCTAAAATAAAGTGCGGCTAATATTGCATAAACACAATTAAAGGCATTGACTTGATCACAAAGTGCAGTACCTAAAGCAACTGGGCCATCCGATTTTTTTCCACTTGTCATTATTGCACCACTAACGCTTTGCACCAGTAAATCCTGTCCAGGTCTTTTTAAATAAGGTCCATCATTACCCCAACCTGAAGCAGAACAATAAATAATTTTAGGATTAATTTTCTTTAAAGCTTCGTAGCCATACCCTAATCTTTCCATCACCCCGGGTCTGAAATTTTCAACTACAATATCAGCTTGTTCAATTAATTGTAATATTATTTTTTTACCGGCTTCTTTTTTCATGTCTATAGCAATAGAACGTTTGTTTCTATTCCAAGCCATAAAACAGGGTGATTCATTTCCTGCAATCCATTTATTAAAAAATGTCATGCCCCTATATATATCGCCCGTGCCATACCTTTCAATTTTGATAACGTCGGCGCCTAAGTCACCAAGCATTTGAGTCGCATAAGGACCTTGAAGAAGTTGTGAAAAATCGATAACTTTTAAACCTGCTAAAGCCTGTTTCATATTATTTGTAATTTTTAAAATAGTTATTCAGTATATCTAGGGAGTGTACACAATCCACCATCCACTTTTATGTCCTCCCCTGTAATAAAACCAGCTTCGTCAGACGCTAGAAAAACAGCTGTCATTGCAACTTCCATGGGAGAACCTAGTCTTTGCATCGCATGCTGAGCAGCACTTTTTTCTAAGAAACCAGGTCCTTCCACTTCACTTCTTTTTGCATTCATGGGCGTTAAGATGGCACCTGGAGAAATACTATTAAATCGAACATTATATTCACCAAATTGTCCAGCTAATTGATTGGTCATAGACAACATGGCCCCCTTTGCACCTGCATAGGCTGTCCAATTATGCCAACTTCTAAATGCTTGTGTTGAAGAAATATTAATTATACTACCCGACTTTTGCTTAACCATAAATGGAAGTGTCTCTTTAATAGTCCTGTAAATACTTTTTAAATTAATGTTCATCAAATTGTCCCAATCATCTTCTGGCATGTCCATAATATTACCCCCAATAGCCACGGCTGCATTATTAACAAGAATATCAATTTTGCCAAATTCAGCAATAGTAGTTTGAATTAATTTTTTAACATCATCAGTATTGCCTACGTCACATTTTACACCCCGTGTTACTGCTCCATTAATAGCAAGCAGTTTAGTAACTTCTGAAACTTTTTGTTCCTCAATGTCAGCTAAAATAACAATTGCGCCTTCTTGTACAAAAGCGGTAGCTATAGAAAGTCCAATACCATTAGCTGCACCAGTAACAATGGCTACTTTGTTTTTCAATCTCATGCAATTTATTTTTTAGCGTTTTTAGTAATCCAATATTGTTCAATTTCTTCAAGGCTCTTGCCTTTTGTTTCCGGAATAATTTTAAAAGATAAATATAAGGCAGGAGTTGTAACTAATGCAAATAGCCAAAAAGTACCAGCAGGATGTAATTTTTCTAAAAGTAGTGGGGTTAGTTGCGCCACTAAGGCAGTGCCTATCCATAAGGCGAAAGTTGCTAAAGCCATGGCTTGTCCTCTAATTTTTGCAGGAAATATTTCTGATAATAATACCCAAATAACTGGACCATAAGAAAATGCAAAACAAGCAATAAACAATAAAATAAAAGTGAGTAATAAATAAGTGTTATTAATATTAAAATAAAATAATGCCCCTATAATAACTAATGAAGATAAAATTCCAATGACACCTATAATTAATAATGGTCTTCTCCCTATTTGATCAATTTTCCAGATAGCAATTAGGGTAAATAAAACATTAACTAATCCAATGACAACCTGACTGCCTAGGGCGTCTGCAATGGGCAGTCCTGCTGATTCTAAAATGCCCGGTCCATAATAAATGATAGCATTAATGCCACTAATTTGAGTTAAAAAAGAGAGTGAAATACCAATTAACATAGGTAGTCTAAAACTACCTTTAAATACTAAACTAAATCCCCCAGCTTCTCTCGATAAATTTGATTTAATATCTGTAATTTCTTTTGAAGCTTCTTCTATAGAAACAATTTTTTGTAAAATGGTCAACGCTTCCGATTCTTTATTTTGTATAGTAAGCCATCTAGGACTTTCGGGAACTATTTGCAAGAGTATTAAAAACAATATGGCAGGAATAGCAGAAGTGCCTAGCATAATTCTCCAAACTTCTGAAACCATTATCTGGTATAGTTTTCCAGTGGTATGCATAAAGAATTCAGAATGCGATAATTTAAGTAAGTATGCATTACTAAAATAGGAGCAGAGAATTCCGATGGTAATTGCAAACTGATAAAGCGCTACTAGACGGCCTCTTTTATGTGCAGGGGAAAGTTCTGAAATATATAAAGGAGAAACCATAGAAGCTACACCAATACCAAGTCCGCCAATGAAACGGAAAATTACTAAATCAGTAAACCCAATTGCAAAAGTGCATCCAACTGCAGAAACACCGAAAAATAATGCAGATAAAATTAGTACTTTCTTACGTCCATATTTATCACTTAAAATACCTGCCATGGCAACACCGGTAATACAACCAACTAATGCAGAACTTACATACCAACCGGTAGACACTGCATCTAAACTAAATTGAGAAGCTACAAAATTGATGGTTCCAGAAATAACGGCTGTATCATATCCAAATAAAAAACCACCTAAAGAGGCAATGATAGCTAACGTATTAACATAGTTTTTTTTAGACTGGTCTGAAACTGTCATGGTTTAAATATTAACGTTTAAGGAAAATAATGTCAAGCAAATAAAATCGTATCTGTAATATACGATTTCTTGGTACTCATAGTTATGGATAGAATGTTATCTGACGAAAAAATATACAATCCTTTGACTATCAATTACTTCAATTAAATTCAGAGAGGTTTTAGTATTTAAATAGCGCTGGGACGTGAAATTTTTAAAGCGTGGGATAAACTTCATAATTATTGATTCAAATCATTAAATTTGGTAAGTGTATTTAACGATTGTAAACCAGCACCATGAAAAGAAGAACTTTTTTAAAGGACAGTTCCTTGTCCACTATTAGCCTTATGATTACTACTAAATTAAATTCAACCCCTAATGGGCAGGTATATGGTCATAACCATATGAAATATAGGCTAGATCAGAACTGGGGGAAATTAAATGCAGACAAGACTCCCGTAAATGATTGTCATGAGATGATACAAGATAGTAAGGGAAGAATTTTACTACTTACCAATGAAACAAAAAATAATATTATTGTATATAATAAAAGTGGGAAGTTGCTAGAAAGCTGGGGGCATGATTTTCCAGGAGCTCATGGCTTAACCGTTCAGCATGATGGAGATAATGATTATTTATTTATTACTGATACTGATAAACACGAGGTTTATAAAACTACAATAGACGGTAAAATAATATTTACAATTACTGCACCTAAAGACGTTGCTGCTTATGCAAATGCAACAGCCTTTGTACCAACTGAAACTACGGTCTTAGCTAATGGAGAATTTTATATTGCAGACGGTTATGGTGCCCAGCACATTATGCACTATGATGAAAAAGGAAGATTAAAAAATGTATTTGGAGGCAGGGGCGAAGGACTAGCTCATTTTGATAATGCCCACGGCATTTGTGTTGACAATCGTAGTGGTACTCCCACCCTACTAATTACCGACAGGACGCGTAATGCATTTAAGCGTTTTAGTTTAGAAGGTAATTTAATTGAAGTAATTAATTTACCAGGTGCATGTGTTTGTCGCCCAGTTATTAAAGGTGATTATTTATATGCTGCAGTTTTACGTTCTCCAAATTTAGATACTGAACATTCGGGCTTTATAACCATTTTAGATAAAGAAAATAAAGTGGTATCCAATATAGGCGGTAGCGAACCAATTTATATTAATGGTGTGTTACAGCCCATGTCACAGACAAGTAATATTTTAAATCATCCACATGATGTTTGTGTAGACGAAGATGGTAATATATATGTCGCACAATGGGCTTCCGGAAAAGTATACCCTTTTAAATTTTCAAAAGTATAATCTTGAGATTAATACAAAATAAAAAAACAAGCGTTGTTCTGTTAATACTCATTGCTTTAATTACATTGAGTATCTATTATTTTGCTACTGAAAATAGAAAATTAGAAAAGCCAGTTTCCTATAATAAAGACATACGTCCCCTTTTATCAGATCGTTGTTTTACATGTCATGGACCTGATATAAATAAAATGAAAGCAGGTCTGCGACTTGATATGCCAACTAGCGCATTTGCAGAACTTCCAAAGAATAAAGGACATTATGCAATTGTACCAGGCAGTCCTGAAAAAAGTGAGTTAATCAAAAGAATAGAATCTACAGACCCTAATATAGTAATGCCGCAACCAGAAAGTCATTTATCTAAACTTACTGTAGCCGAAATTAAAATATTCAAAAGGTGGATTAAAGAAGGTGCTAAATATGAAAAGCATTGGGCATTTGTATCGCCTCAAAAAAGCAGCTTACCAAAAATCGATAATGGGAAATGGGTGAAAAACGAAATTGATTACTTTATTGCTGAAAAAATGGAAGAAAAGGGTTTGTCTCCAAATGAGCAAGCCAAGAAAGAAAATTTAATTAAGCGTGTATATATTGATTTAAATGGACTGCCTCCAACTTATGAAGAGTTACAATACTGGACCAAGAACAATAATGAAAACTGGTATACTCAACTTATAGATCAGGTAATGAAAAAGCCTGCCTATGGAGAAAAAATGTCCCTACTTTGGCTTGACCTAGCAAGGTATTCAGATTCTTATGGGTACCAAGACGATAATATAAGAACACAATGGCCTTGGCGCGATTGGGTAATAAACGCATTTAATAGAAACATTCACTATGATGAATTTTTAAGACAACAAATAGCAGGCGACCTAATGCCTAATAGTAACAAAGAAACTATATTGGCAACGGCTTTTTTTAGGAATCATAAATACACAGAAGAAGGTGGAGTAATAGAAGAGGAATATCGTGTTACCAATAATATAGATAAGACAAGAACCTATGGTAAAGCTATATTAGGAGTAACTATTGAATGCGCTCAGTGCCATGATCATAAATATGATCCATTTTCTGCTAAAGATTATTATCAATTGTATGCCTTCTTTAATATTAGTAAGGAAAAGGGGTATGAGGGGGATGTGAGTGTTTCTACGCCAGCTAAAACTCCAAAGCTTTATATTAATATGGAGGATCGTAAAAACATTTTAGCGTATCTAAATACAAAAGATACAAGTAGAATTGAAGTGTCCGTAATGGGTGATACGAATAGACCCACTTATATTTTAAGTAGGGGTCGATATGACGCACCTGATAAGGAAGTAAAACCTGCAGCACTAGCGTCTATAATGTATTTTGATACCTTAAAATATCCACGTAATAGACTTGGCTTAGCTAATTGGACTGTCAATAAAAAAAATCCATTAACAGCAAGGGTATTTGTAAATTTTATTTGGCAGGATATTTTTGGGAAAGGATTGGTCAAAACTTCAAGTGATTTTGGCTTGCAAGGAGAGCTGCCATCGCATCCGGAATTACTAGATTGGCTTGCTGTAGATTTTATGGATCACCAATGGGACATAAAATATTTGGTCAAAAAATTAATAACTAGTGCTACGTACACACAGTCAAGTAATATTAATAAAGATCATCTACAAAAAGATCCTGAAAATAATTATTATGCAAGGTCTCCTCGCATACGTTTAAAAGCTGAATTAATACGTGACTGGATATTAAGTACAAGTGGCTTGCTCAATAAAAATATTGGAGGCCCGAGTGTAAAACCTTATCAACCCAAAGGCGTTTGGGAAAGTACAACATCGGGAAGGGGTCAATTAGCAAACTATAAACAAGACCATGGTGAAGATCTATACCGAAGAGGCATGTATACCTTTATTAAATTAACGGCACCTCCACCCAGTATGATGTTATTTGATGCTAGTAATAGAGACCAGTGCGAAGCTAAGCGTTCAAATACCAATACCCCATTACAAGCATTAGCAATGCTAAATGATCCTACCGTATTAGAAGCTTCTAGAGTATTAGCACAAAAATTAAGTGGCGAAAATTTAAGTCTGGATGAAAAAATTCAAAAAGCATTTGAACTAATTCTTATAAGGAAACCAACGTCTTCCGAAAAATCAAAGATTACTACTTATTTCAAAAATCAAGAGATTTATTTAAATGCCAATAAATTATTAGTGCAAAAAACATTAGCTGTAGGAGAATATAAAAATGGACAAAAAAGTAAAAATGAATTAGAAGCTGCAGCGTTAATGAAGACCTGTATGTTGTTATATAATCTTGAAGAAACTATCACTAAATCATAGCTGTATGAATGAATTTCTAGAACATGGTTTAAACCAAAATAGAAGGAAGTTTTTATCTAAGCTTAGTTTAGGTATAGGTGGACTTGCATTAGGTTCCCTAATGGTGCCAAGTATATTTGATGCAAAGAATGAAGATGATTTATTTAATAATATACTTCCTCATTTTGCCCCAAAAGCAAAAAGAGTGATTTATTTATTCCAGAATGGCGCACCTTCTCAGTTAGATTTATTTGATTATAAACCCATGTTACAAAAGATGCATGGAGAAGATTTACCCGCAAGTATTAGAAATGGACAACGCTTAACTGGCATGACAGCAAGCCAAACAAAATTTCCATTAGCGGGTACTAGATTTAATTTTACTCAGAATAAAAATACTGGCGCTTATTTTAGTGAAACTATTCCTCATATAGCGAGCATTAGTGATGATTTATGTATAATTAGATCCTTATATACTGAAGCAATTAATCATGACCCTGCGCTTACCTTTTTTCAAACTGGTGCTCAGGTTGGGAATCGTCCTAGTATGGGATCATGGATAAGTTATGGCCTAGGAAGTGAAAATAAAAACCTGCCCGCCTTTACAGTTCTATTGAGTAAAGGGAGAGGAAATGGACAAGGCGTGTATTCAAAATTATGGTCAAATGGATTTTTGGATTCAATTCATCAGGGAGTTCAATTTAGTAGTGGAGAAGAGCCTGTAAAGTATTTAAGTAACCCAGAATTTATAGACAGAGATGATAAAAGAAAAATGCTTGATGAGATTGCCGATTTAAATCAGCAGTCCTATAAAGAAATTGGAGACCCCGAAATTGTAACTAAAATTCAACAATACGAATTGGCTTATCGTATGCAAATGGAGGTTCCTGAGGTAACCTCTTTACAAAATGAACCTGAATCAATTATTAAAATGTATGGACCTGATTGTTTGTTACCAGGTACGTATGCAGCTAATTGCTTACTTGCCAGAAAATTATCAGAGAGTGGAGTAAGGTTTGTGCAATTGTATCATCAAGGCTGGGATGGTCATAATAATTTACCCAATGAACTAATTGGACAATGTAAAGACGTGGACCAGCCGTCTGCGGCCCTCATAAAAGATCTTAAACAAAGGGGTTTATTAGACGAAACATTAGTTATATGGGGTGGCGAATTTGGTAGAACTAATTATTGTCAAGGACCACTTACTAAAGATAATTATGGAAGAGACCATCATCCTAGGTGCTTTACCATTTGGATGGCCGGTGGTGGAGTAAAACCTGGTGTATATGGAGAGACGGACGATTTTGGTTATAATATAAATAGTCTGCCAGTGCATGTACATGATTTTCATGCAACGGTGATGCATTTAATGGGGGTAGATCATGAAAAATTTACATTTAAACATTTGGGAAGAAGGTATCGATTAACAGATGTATCAGGTAATGTTGTAAAAGAAATTATTAGCTAGGATGAAAAAGATAACTAGCCTTTTATTCATTGAGAATATACTTTGGGTAATTAATCCATATTTGATACTGTTATGTGTTTTTAGTAATGATATTATTGTAGGCCCTTGGATATCATGGTTAGGCCAATGGCATCCAGTGGTTTTGCATTTTCCAATTGTAATAGGATTAATGATTAGTATTTATCTTTTAGCAAATTATAAATTAGCAAATAAGGAAGCTATAGAAAAGAATGTGTTTAGAATACATGCCCTCCTAACTAGCATAGTAGCAATTTTAGGAATTTTGATTTCATTAGGTGGGTCATATGACAAGTCTATAATTATTTCACATAAATGGGGAGGATTAGCAATTACTTTAATTGCCTGGATTTTAGTATTGACACATAAAAATAATATTTTTAAAAACGTATTATTAAGAAAGTCTATTGGACTAATCTATTTACTCGTTATACTATTTTTTACACATAAAGGAGGACAACTTACACATGGCAAAGAAGCATTGTCTTTACCTAACAAGGTAAAAAATCAAATAATAACCAATAAACCAGATTCATTATTAACAGTATACGAAAAAGCGGTTAATCCAATTTTGCTTGATAAATGTATAAGTTGTCATGGAGGTGAAAGGATAAAAGGTAGCCTACAACTTACTAGTATCGAATTTATTAAAAAGGGGGGCAGGCATGGAAATGAATTATTAAATAGAATTCATTTGCCTTTAGAAGAAGAAAAACATATGCCTCCGAATGATAAGAAGCAATTAACGAAAGAAGAGCTTGCAATTCTTACAAAATGGATGCAGCTGGGAGGTGATTTAAATAAAGCTTTAAATAAATTGAATAAAAATGATAGTTTATATATACTAGCAAGCCAGTATATAGCTCCAAGAAATGATAAATTTAAAGAGCAGCCGGACTTATCTGCATATAATAGCAATTACGTTTTAGTTCAATATAAATTTCATGGTTCTGATAAAATAAATGTGTCTTTTTTTCAAGGATCTTTTTATAAAACGGAGTTTTTGCAAAAATTGATGGAAGTAAAAGATCAAATAGTTTCTTTGAATATGCAAAGTATCCCTTTACAAAAAAAGGATATGGAGATAATTTCTCAGTTTAATAATTTAGAAAAGCTAAATCTTAATTATACTAAATTGACGTTTCAAGACATAGCTTCCTTAAAAGTATTAAAAAAATTAAACTCAATATCTTTAGCCGGAATTATAATTGACAATAATAAATTAGACCAATTTTTACAAGAAGTGAAAGTTAAAAAAATTCAACTTTGGACAAATGGATTTAATCAAAAAGATATAGCTCCATTAAGCGTGAAATATGCTAATATTAGTTTTAGTGTAGGAGATAATTTAGAGGACTCCATCATGAAGTTAAATAATCCAATCATTGATCAGGATAGTACCATAATTACGGATCGTATTTCTGTAAAATTAAAACACTTTTTAAAGGGGGTAACTATAAAATACACTTTAGATGATTCAGAGCCAGACAGCCTTACCAGTCCTGTATATAGTAAACCTTTACTACTCACTAAAAATGTCACTTTAAAAACGAAAGTGTTTAAATCGGGATGGCTAGCAAGTGATGTTATTCAAAAATCATTTTATAAATCTGAACTGCGTCCTGATACTGTTATTTTAATTACCAAGCCAGACCCTAAATATATGGGTACTGGCGGAAATACCATCATAGACCATAAATTAGGAGAGCTCAATTTTGGCAATGGTAATTGGTTAGGATACGCTAAAGCTGATATGGTATTTGTAATGAAGTTTAAAAAAGCCACAATATTAAACGAAATAATATTTAATGCATTAATTAATACAGGTAGTTATATTTTCCCAATACAAACAATTAAGGTGGAGGCTAGTGAAGATGGAAAACAGTTTCATGCAATTCAAAATGCAGATTATACCGCTATCACTAAATCATACAAAAAAGAACCAAATATAAATCAGGCACAGGCTTTTAAAGTAAATATTGTAAAAGCAAAAGCATCACAATACTATAAATTCACAATTGGTAATTTAAAAAAAATACCAAGTTGGCATCCTGGTAAAGGAACGCCAGCTTGGATATTTGTAGATGAAGTATTTTTAAATTAAGCTATTCAATACTATTTAATTGAAACTGGAACGTCTAAATGTTCCCAGCTCAATACAAAACCATTCTCGTTAATAGTGTATACTAGGCGCTCATTCATGCTAACTGATTGCTTTGATTTAACAGTTACGCGCATAACGTCTTTAGCAGGATCCAATGTTGTTGAACCATCATGATTCATACCAGATTGACCAGTTACCGAATTAATAATGATTACCCAATCTTGCTGACCAGGAATTGCATAGATACTGTATTTGCCAGCAGCTAGGGTTTTGCCTTCTACTTTAACATCCTTATCGGTTTCAATAAGTGTAGCGTTGTTTGCACCAGCTCTCCATACTTTATCAAAAGGAACTAATGCTCCCCAGATTGCTCTTCCTTTAACGGAAGGACTAGAATAACTAATAGTAATATGCGCACCATTTTTTAAAGTACCAGTTGCTGTAGCCCCTGGACTTGCAGGAGGCTTCGCCTGAGCAAATATGAAAGTAGTTGTTGTTAACAAAAGGGCGAAAGTCGTTACAAGCCCTTTAAGTAATTTTGATGGGTTCATTTTATTTTATTTATGACTACAAGTTAAGTGTAAAAAAGTATTTTAGTTGTTAGTTTAACAAAATCAGCAAAAATTTAACTATTAAATTAAGTAAGGATTGTCTTAAAATTTACATGATTAGATTAAAAATATAGCCAGACAGTATAATACAAAGGGCAACAACGGAGAAAAAGATCATTAACATCTTAGTAGTCATTATCTTTTTAAGTAACAAACCTTCGGGTACCGAAAGACCTACTACCGCCATAGAAAATGCAATGACCGTTCCTAGAGGAATACCCTTTTCAACCAGCACTTGCATGATTGGTAAGATACCAGCAGTATTACTATACATAGGCACTCCAATAAGAACTGCAATTGGAACGGCGAAAGGATTGTCCTTACTAATATACGCTTCGAAGAAACCTGTTGGAATAAATCCGTGCATCAACCCTCCTATTGCTATTCCAACTATAATATAGAGTGAAACCCCTTTTACAATACCCAGGGCTTCCTTTATAATTACTGGAACTCGTTTTATAAAACTTTCCGGAACATCTATTGAGTCATTTTCCATTGACTGATTTTTAGCTAAAAGTGTTTTCACCCAGTCTGTTAAAAGACCTTCTAATTTTAACTTACTCAGAATAAAGCCCGCTATCATAGAAAGTATAATTCCACTGGTCACATAAATGATAGTGATTTTCCAACCAAACATGCCCCAAAATATGGCAACAGTAACCGCATCAACTAGTGGAGAAGAAATTAAAAAAGCCAATGTAACACCCAAAGGAATACCACCTTTTACAAATCCAATGAATAATGGAACGGAAGAGCAAGAACAAAATGGAGTGATAGTACCAAAAAAAGAAGCAACAAAATAATCCAAACCATACCATTTTCTTTTAGTCAAAAAATTACGGACTTTCTCAATTGGAAAATAGGAATTAATCATACCCATTAATAAAGTCACCGTAAATAGTAGAATGAAAATTTTGATCGTGTCAAAAATAAAAAAATTAATAGTGTCGCCTAATTTACTATGCGACGCGATTCCTAGCACATGATAAACTAGCCAGTTTGCAAATTTTTGTACCCAATCGAACATGATATTTAATTTTTGGCTTGTAAAAATTCTTTGATTTCACTTAACTCCGCAACTCGTCCTTTTACTTTAACCACGTCGTCAATCATTAAAACAGGTGTAGTTAATACATTGTATTTCATGATTTCCTCCATGTCTTCAATCTTAACAACTTCCGCCTCCAATCCTGTTTCTTTTAAGGCTTCAATTACATTGTTGTAGGTGATTTTACACTTAGTACACCCCGATCCAAGTATTTTTATATTCATGTCTTTTAATTTATATCGTGAAATTACGATTGTATTTAATTATTGATGGTGATAAAAATCACATATGTAATTTATCTACTGTTTACATTAAGCATCAACAAGCCAGCTTTTGATTTCCGGAAAAATGATATAGAATAATCTCGGAATGACCATTATCATTGTTAAGGTATTTATATAATTTGAATTTTATATAAATTATATAAATATGGAAAACCTAAAAGATAAAACCCTAAAGAGTATAGCTATTGAACATTTTGATTTAATTCCAATACTAGAAAAATATAGCTTGGACTTTTGTTGCAAGGGTGCAAAAACATTGAGTGTTGCCTGTGCTGAAAAAAATATATCTGTTGATGCGCTTATAGCAGAATTATCCGATTCTAAGAATAGTATAAGTAGCAGTAAAACTCAAATGCCATTTAATCAAATGAGTGCTGAACAATTAATCTCTTATATATTATTACATCACCATTTTTATGTTAAAACAGCAATACCCACTATTTATAATCATCTACAAAAAGTAGTGGTAAAACATGGTCCAAGATATCCGCATATGGAAAAGGTTTTGGCTTTGTTTACAGAAGTTGCAGACGACTTAATATCGCATATGAAAAAAGAAGAGGAAGTACTTTTCCCTAGAATTAGAACCTTGTATTCTAATGAAGAAGCAGAAAAAGCAGCCCATTTTGTAGCAGGTTATATTGATGCACCCGTTTCTGTAATGGAGCAGGAGCATGAAAATGTAGGAGCATTGCTTTTTGAAATAAGAAACTTGACTAGCCACTATACACCGCCAGCAACTGCATGCACAACGCATAGAGTATGTTTGGACGAATTAAAAGCATTTGAAGAGGACTTACACCAACATGTACACTTGGAAAACAATATTTTATTCCCAATGGCAGGAATAAAAATGCAAGAACATGCATTAAATTAAATCACAATTTTTTAAAATTAAAGTGTTTTAATTTTACCGCTATTCTTTTGAAAACGAGGCACTAGTAATAAGTTTTTTTGTAAGGTATGTTTCAGATGAGCTTTAACTAGCTGCCCCATCGTTTTAATTTTTTTATAATATTTGTCGTCCTTATAAAATTCAATCAACGCGGCTTTTAAGGCGTTTGTTTTTTCAGGAGTGGAAATATTGTCTTTGGTCATTACTTCCATTAAGTCTTTAATTCGATATCTGGCAGAAGCTAATCTAAAAGTCATCATGGTGCGCTCTTCCGCTTGGTATTGTGCAATAGACTCGGTATTTAAATGCGCAGTAACTAAATCAACGAAGGATTTATTTTCCTTAAAAAATTGTGGCAGGTATAAATTTTTTCTACCTTCATAAGACTGCTGATCAAAGTCAATTGCACGTATACGATATTGAACATCCTCCACGTCGGGTATCACATTCACTACGTAATTGTAGGAACGCATATCTCCCAATAACTGAACAAAACAACGTTCATTAAATTTTACAAATTCTTTAGCAAGTCTAATTTTATTGGTATCAGGACGGTCTAAGTAATCCTTAACAAAAATATCTCCAGGAATACCTGGGATATGGTCTTCTATTAATGTTTCATTATTGGTAAGGTAGCTAATACGATTAGGAGACAAAATATGTTCTAACTCCAATCCATAAACTCTATTGGCATCTGCTTTCTTAATATAGTAATGATCGTAATTGTCATTAAACTTGTTTACAATTCGTATTCTAAAGGGTTGACTATTTCCAAAATAACAAAAGTCAATACGTGCCACGTCTAATTGATTTACAAAACTTAAATCCCCTTCGGTTTTTAAAGTTGCATAGGTTTCCACCAAGGCATCTCTTAAATGCCCCCACTGATTCATATCAAATGACAGTTTATCCCAACTACTATTATTTCCCTTTTTGTCTTTTAAAGGAGTTGAAAATGTGAATCGGAGTAAGTCATTATAATTAATTGGAAGTCTAACCTCGCGACGATACTTCACTAGATAAGAACGCAAGTCCTTAGATATAGGAATGCAGGGCTTCTTTTTAGAAGGTTTGTCTAATGCTCCCGATTCGCTAATATCTTCAAAATTTTGAATCAATGAAATAGGTTTGTATGTAATTTACAAAGACATTGGCACTTCCATTAATAATATTTCTGCGTCCGCACTTAAGGATTTTAAAGCAAAAGCATCCGTATCCCAAATCCCTAAAGCATCTCTTTTATTTAATTGTTGCCCTTCTATTTCAAAACTACCTTCTAGTACAAAAGCGTATACCCCATTCCCCTTCTTATTAATAGTATAGTTAGTTGATATGTCATTGTCAAATTTACCTAAGTTGAACCAGGCGTCTTGATGGATCCAAACACCTTCATCTTCAGGATTAGGCGATAAAATTTGTTGTAACTTATTATGACGCTCTTCTTGCTTCAATGTAATTTGATCATATCTAGGCGTTACGTTTTGCTTATTTGGAATCACCCAAATTTGTAAAAACTTAACTAAGCTCGTTTTATTCTTATTGTATTCACTATGCGCAATTCCTGTTCCGGCACTCATAACTTGTATATCCCCATTCTTGATGACTGTTTGATTCCCCATATTATCCTTGTGCTCTAAATCTCCTTCTAAAGGGATACTAATAATTTCCATATTATCATGTGGGTGCGAACCAAAACCCATACCTGCAGCAACCGTATCGTCATTTAAAACTCTTAATACTCCAAAATTCATCCGTTCAGGATTATAATAACCGGCAAAACTAAAAGAGTGAAAGCTATTTAGCCAACCGTGGCTAGCATGCCCTCTACTGTCTGCAGTGTGTAAGATTGTGTTTGCCATAATTACTAGTATTATTCGTCTTTTATTAATTTATGTATATTCTAAATTATTCGTATTCAGTCAACTTTACAAAGATAGAAAACAAATAACGTATAAAATTAAGATAATGGAAAATCAAGCAAGATGGGTATTTGATGCATCACATAGTGAGATAGTTTTTAAAATCAGACATTTGATGATCTCCAATATAAAAGGAGAATTCCGAAAATTCGATGCAACACTTGTTGCTCCCGAACCAGATTTTAATAATGCAAGTGCAAGGGCTACAATAGACGTAAGTTCCATATTCACCAATAATGATGACAGGGATAATCATTTAAGAAGTGCAGACTTTTTTGATGTAGAAAAATTTAAGGAAATAAAATTTGAAAGTACCACATTCACAAAATTCAATACAGAGAATGGACAGTTAAAGGGTAAGCTAACCATTAAGAATATCACAAAAGAAGTAATATTCGAAGTAGAGTTTGGAGGGATTAGCAAAGATCCGTTTGGCAATGAAAAAACAGGGTTCTCCATTACTGGAAAAATTGACAGGGCAGACTTTGGACTTATCTGGAATTCCGCACTAGAAACAGGTGGAGTATTAGTGGGAGATGAAATAAAAATTACAGCAGAAGTCCAGTTTATGAAGCACGCAGTATAAAATTATCCTTCCCCCAACTTTCATTAGCTTTCCTCCATTTTTATCCTTCCCCCTTCCCCCAACTATTAAATAAAAGCTGGTTTATAAAATACTTTTTAAACCAGTGTAATAAAAATGATGAACTGTGGTTTTATCAGCAGATCTTAATTCAAATTTAGAAAACGCTTCAGTTGGGAAGAATATTTCTGTCATTACAGAAAGTCCTCCGTCGGCAAAAAGCTCAACACTAGCAACGTCAATAACTAATGACATGTCAAGCTGCGCAGAAGTACTGAAACGTGGTGCAGTATGTACTGCAGCAAACGCTGGGTAAAATTCAGAACGACCTGCTTTAGTTCTATCTATAAAATATTGGTTTGCCTTTGCGTCATATCCAATAATTAATTGTTCACCTTTATTATTTGATAAAACCAATTCAATGTTCTGAGCTTTTAATAAAGACAAATTAATGCGACATGGGATAGTAGCTTTTTTAATAGTATCAGAAATTACAAAAGTTTTATCCAGCTTAATATTTTTTAAGTTGACATTATTATACGCTATCGATGCTAATTCTTTAATAGGCTTAGATGCGACACGATAGTCCTTCCCAATTTTAACCAAACTTAAGTCTCTTGGAATCGTGAGGCCATTTCTCCATTTTTCTGTAGGCACGCTATTTGCATATAACCAATTGCTCATCCAACCACCAAGAATAATTCTAGCTCCTGTATTAGACCAAGTAACACCAGCATAATTATCTGGTCCATAGTCCAACCATTTAGCCTCTCTAGAAAGGGGCGTAAATTGATGCCCGTCGAAATCGCCCACAAAATATTGAGTACCTGAACCTTTATTAGGAGCACCTGGGTTAACGTTCACAATTAAAACCCACACCTTTTTACCATGGTCGTCGAAAGATAATAAATCAGGGCATTCCCAATTACCATCATGCACGCCCATACCTGCACCACCCACTTCAGACTCCTTCTTCCAAATCTTTAAATTGGGTGAGCTGTAAAATTCAATATTAGGACCAACCGCTAAGGACATGATC
The DNA here is from genome assembly GCA_943327245.2 of Comamonas sp. lk. Taxonomy (GTDB): domain Bacteria; phylum Bacteroidota; class Bacteroidia; order Chitinophagales; family Chitinophagaceae; genus Sediminibacterium. Next base: position 31,079 of record CALPWK020000008.1, read on the forward strand.
CATGTCTTATTAGCTGCATACCAAAAAACTTTAGGGTCTCTAAAATCTTTTAGATGAGGTGTTTTAATAACAGGGTTACCTGAAAAGGTCTTCCAGGTTTTTGCTTCATCCAAACTAACAGAAATACTTTGGTTTTGGTAGTCGTCTCTACCCGCTTTCTCCCCGTCCATATTATGCTGAGTATAGATAGCAACTAATGGTACCTGAGTTCCTTTGCCAAACCCACTTGTATTGTTATAATCAACAACCGCACTACCAGAGAAGATGGTACCCAAGGAATCTGGATAAATACCAATTGGCAAATGCTTCCAATGAATTAAGTCTTTACTTGTAGCGTGCCCCCAATGCATAGGGCCCCAAACAGGAGCACCCGGGTTATGCTGATAAAACAAATGATAAACCCCTTTGTAAAAAACCATACCATTCGGATCATTCATCCAATTTGCCGCTGGCGTGAAATGGATCCTAGGACGATACAATTGTTCATTTATTGTATTAAGCTGCGCAGATACATTAAATACCAAGAACAGAAAGGCAAATTGAACAATGCATTTTTTTACTAAAGAATTCATAAGTTATAAGATTTAAGCAAATCTAAATTACAACAAAGCGGTTGAAATTACTTGATATGGAATATTAATTATAATAAAATTATTTTACTGTTGGACTTTATTATTTATTCGTATCATATAAATTGTAAAAAGTAGACTAAGGATTGACATAGAAATTAAAGTCATGCTTGTTTCGTCGTCTCCAATAAACACAAAAGTATATATACCTGATAAAAATAAAAAAATAGTTGAAATAATATATATCACTTCCACTAACGATAAGGTTTTATTTTTCATAAAAATATAGTTTTACTAAAGTTACAAATTATTTTAATTTATAGCACACGCAAGTGCTGCGCCTGCAACACAACTAAATAATGCAGCTGTACATAAAGAAGCACAAACCCAATCGCTTCCGCATACTTGCATAATACATCTATTCATACAGGCATGCATGGTCTCATTAGACTTTATGCTATTGTTTTTAAAACTAAGATTAGTTGACTTGTTATTAAAAGTACTTCTCAAGGGTACATCTTTGAATACATGCCAATTTCCAATTTTGTTATTTGTATTAATTTCTAATTGATAATACGATATATTATTGGGAGATGCGATTGTAATTTTACGATTTTGATTATTTAGAATTTCAATACTCATTTTAGTAATTACATGTTTATTATTTGAAATATAAACATTGTAATATACTTCCTTCGAAGTTAGCATTGATCCCAATACAGGGAAAGAGGCAACTTTGATATTAGTTCCAAAATAGCTAGTTAAAGTAATGTTCTTATAGTCTAAATTGACATTCTTGCTAATTTTGCTCCATTCTGAATTGTCATATAAACTATCAAAAATATTATTACTATAATTAATTGTAGAAAC